>NZ_JXQC01000003.1:2256860-2609360 GCF_001305965.1 Erythrobacter sp. SG61-1L | reverse complement strand
GGCGGCGGGCTGGCCCACCATGAATTCACCGGGCTGGGGATCGACCAGAACCTGAGCCGCCAGCTTTACACCGACATTCTGGAGGCAGTGATCCCCGCGTTGGAAACCGGCGTGCTGGAGGGTGAGGGCGCCTATGGCACCATCCCCCGGCGCGAATTGCATCCCGGCCCGATCAAGAGCTTCGAGGGCCGCAAGTTCTGCGGATCGCTCTCGGGCAATTCGATGTACACGGCGGCCAAGCTGGGCTGCGGCAACATGATCCTGATGTTGCCGCAGCGCGGCAAGGATGTGCCGCCCGACAAATACACCGAAGTGTGGAAGGAAGTGAACGGGCCGGACAGCGCGCCCCCGCCCCCCATGCTCGGCGGCAATTATTATATCGATGAAAGCGCGGAATTCGCGGAGGAACAGGGCCGGAAATATCTCGCCCACACGATGCGCGCCGCGATCAGGAACTACGGCCTCGATACGCCGGGCAAGTTCCCGCACATCAAGGGTTACGAGCATTACGAGAAGATGGTGCTCACCCCCGAACAGGTCGAACCCTATGTGGAGGATTTCTCCAAGGGCGCCGTTACCGGCACCCCGCAGATGATCCTCGACCGGATGTGGGAACTGAAGGAAATCTACAAGCCGCAGGGCTTCTTCCCCCATGTCTATTACGGCGGCATGCCGCTGGATGAAGCACGCAAGAACATGCACCTCTTCGCCGAGAAGGTGCTGCCCGAGATCAAGAGCTGGGAAGCAGACGTCGATATCGACGATCGCTTCCTCCAAGCAGCGGAGTAGGGGGCTAGTCCGCTGCCATTGCGAGGGGCGGGGCCCGCGCGGATCGGATAGGGTCACTCCAAATCCGGTTCCACCGCCCGCCCCGACCCCTCGCAATGACTTTCCCCCGGCACTTCGGTGCCGCGCAAAGATTGCGCCGCCCACGCGCGGGGCTTAAAGGCCGCCCGCAATGGCAAAGATCGAAACACCCCGCCCGATCAGGGGCACACAGGACATTTTCGGCGCCGAGGCCGAGGCCTTCGCCCATGTGGTTGAAACCTTCGAACGCGTGCGCAAGCTCTATCGCTTCCGCCGGGTGGAAATGCCCGTGTTCGAAAAGACGGAAGTGTTCAGCCGCTCCATCGGCGAGACGACCGACGTGGTCTCCAAGGAAATGTATTCCTTCGAGGATCGCGGCGGGGAATCGCTGACCCTGCGGCCGGAATTCACCGCCGGCATCGCGCGCGCCTATCTCACCGATGGCTGGCAGCAATATGCCCCGCTGAAAGTGGCCACTCATGGCCCGCTGTTCCGTTACGAGCGCCCGCAAAAGGGCCGCTATCGCCAGTTCCACCAGATCGATGCGGAAATCATCGGCGCGGCCGAACCGCAGGCCGATGTGGAATTGCTGGTGATGGCCGACCAGCTGCTGAAGGAACTCGGCATCTCCGATGGCGTTACGCTCAACCTCAACACGCTGGGAGATTCCGACAGCCGCGAGGCATGGCGCAGCGCGCTGGTGGCCTATTTCCGCGATGTGAAGACCAGCCTTTCGGAAGACAGCCAGGACCGGCTGGAAAAGAACCCCCTGCGCATCCTCGATTCCAAGGACGAGCGGGACAAGGCCTTCGTGGCGGACGCCCCGCAGATCGACCAGTTCCTGTCCGGCGAAGCGCAGGACTTCTTCGGCGCCGTCACTTCGGTGCTGGATGCGGCAGGCGTGGCATGGAGCCGGAACCCGGCGCTGGTGCGCGGGCTGGACTATTACCGCCACACCGCCTTCGAATTCATCACCGACCGGCTGGGCGCACAGGGCACCGTGCTGGGCGGCGGGCGCTATGACGGCCTGATGGAGAGCCTCGGCGGCGCGCCGACGCCTGCCGTGGGCTGGGCCGCAGGGATCGAGCGGCTGGCGATGCTGGTGGGGGAAGTGGGCGAGGCCGCGGCAGAGGTGATCGTCGTGGTGGAAAACGATGCCGTGCTGCAGGACGGCATCGGCGTTACTTCTGCCCTGCGTCGCAGCGGCATTGCGGCCGACCTGCTCGCCAGCGGTTCGCCCCGCAAGCGTTTCGACAAGGCCGTGAAGCAGGAACCGCAGGCGATCCTCGCCCTGTCGGTGGACAATGGCGCAACCGCACATCGCCTGCGCATCACCGGTGGCGATGAAGTGGCGATCGAAGGCGTGCTGGCAGGCCATGACTGGCGCGGCCCGGCGGAATGAATCGGCTGGGCAATTCCCGTTTCCGTCACCCCGGACTTGTTCCGGGGTCCAGCTGCCTTTCCATGCCGAGTGAAGCAGGAAGCCGGATGCCGGAACAGGTCCGGCATGACAGATTGAGTGGGGCGACGGCATGACCATCCCAAACGACCGCCTCGCCCAGATCGCGAACCGTTTTGCCGAGCTGGAGGCGCGCCTTGCGTCGGGCCAGCTTGAAGGCGACGCCTTCGTCTCTGCCAGCCGCGACTATGCGGAGCTGGAGCCGGTAGCCCGCGTGGCCGAGCAGGTGCGCACCATGCGCGGCGAACTGGCCGAGCTGGAACGGCTGGACGATCCCGATCCGGAAATGCGCGTGCTGGCCGAGGAAGAAGTCACCCGGCTGAAAGCGGAACTGCCCGAGGCGGAACACCGCCTTGCCATCGCCATGCTGCCGCGCGACGTGGCCGACAGCCGCCCGGCCATGCTGGAAATCCGCGCGGGCACGGGCGGGGACGAAGCCGCTTTGTTCGCCGCCGATCTCTATCGCATGTATGAACGCTATGCCGCCGAACAGGGCTGGCGAGTGGAGATGATCAGCGCCAATGCCTCCGATATTGGCGGCTTCAAGGAAGTGGTGGCCAATGTCGCCGGGCAGGGCGTGTTCGCCAAATTGAAGTTCGAAAGCGGCGTCCACCGTGTGCAGCGCGTGCCGGTTACCGAAAGCGGCGGGCGCATTCATACTTCCGCCGCGACTGTGGCCGTGCTGCCCGAGCCGAGCGAAGTCGATGTGCAGATCGATGACAAGGATCTCAAGATCGACATCTATCGCGCATCGGGCGCGGGCGGGCAGCATGTGAACACCACCGATTCGGCCGTGCGCATCACTCACCTGCCAACTGGCCTGGTGGTGATCTGCCAGGACGAGCGCAGCCAGCACAAGAACAAGGCCAAGGCGATGCAGGTGCTGCGCGCCCGCCTCTACGAGAAAATGCGCGACGAGGCGCAGGGCGCCGAGGCCGAGGCGCGCAAGGCCATGGTCGGTTCGGGCGACCGTTCCGAACGCATCCGCACCTATAATTTCCCGCAAGGCCGAGTGACCGATCACCGAATCGGTCTGACCCTCCACAAGCTCAATGAAGTGCTCGAAGGGCCGGGGCTGGGGGAACTGGTCGACGCGCTGATCGCCGAGGATGAGGCGAAGCGGCTGGCGGCCCTGGGGGAGTGAGGTGAGGGGTTGGGCAGGGGTTGCGTGTGGCCTTCGACAAGCTCAGGCTGAGCGGGTTCTGGCACATATTCCGCTCATGCTGAGCTTGTCGAAGCACGCGCGCAACATCAGCCCAATAACCGGTTCTGCGCGCCACCCATGACCTCCATCACCATCGCCCAGGCCATCCGCGAGGCTGCCCAACGCCTCGAATCGACCAGCGACACAACAAGGCTCGATGCCGAAGTCCTGATGGCCCATGCGCTGGGCGTCAGTCGGTCGGACCTGTTGCTGCGCCATATGCGCGACGCTGTGCCGGAAGGCTTTGCCCCCCTCGTGGAGCGGCGCGCGGGGCAGGAGCCGGTGGCCTATATCACCGGCCATCAGGAATTTTACGGGCGGGACTTCCTTGTGAGTCCGGACGTGCTGATCCCGCGTGGGGATAGCGAGACCATCGTGGATGCCGCCCTCTCCGCATGCCCGGCGCCCACGCGCGCGCTCGATTGCGGTGTCGGTTCGGGCGCCCTGCTGCTCAGCGTGCTGGCCGAGCGGCCTGATGCCGCAGGCCTGGGGATCGACCGGTCCGAAGGGGCCTTGGCCATGGCCAGCGCCAATGCGGAAAGGCTGGGGCTTGGCGCGCGCGCCCGCATGGAAAAGCGCGACTGGACGCAGCCGGGCTGGGACGAAGGGCTGGGGCGGTTCGATTGTATTCTGGCCAACCCTCCCTATGTAGAATCGGAGGCCGAACTGGCTCCGTCGGTACGGGAGTTCGAGCCTTCGGGCGCGCTGTTCGCCGGGCCGGATGGGCTGGACGATTACCGCGTGCTGGTGCCCCAATTGCCGAAACTTTTGTCTCCAGATGGGATAGCCGTTCTTGAAATCGGCCGGACCCAGGCCGAGCCGGTAAGGCAATTGGCTGAAAAGGCCGGATTTTCGGCCGTGTTGCATGAAGACCTCGCCGGAAGGCCACGCGCACTGCTCTTGCGTTTTTGCGCTTGGCAATGCTCCGCTTAGGAGCTAGGCAAAAAGCCAAGGTCGGCAGTTGGACGCAAATTCCCACCTGTCTGCCCTGCTCCAACATTTGCGTATGGCGCGCGGGGTGACACCCGGTCTGCATGCAGGTGGAGGGACCACGGATGCGCGAAAAGCGTGCCGTGGCGAGGGGTCATGCGACTGCCGCGCAATCTCATGCATGGGCGGTCTAGCTGAGGAAGTGAATTCCCTTGAGTAACAATCGCAATAATAACCGTCGCCGAGGCCGCGGTAATAACCGCTCGCAAGGCGGGGGTCAGCTCAACCGGATCGACAGCCGCGCACGCGGCAACGCTCCGCAGCTGCTTGAAAAGTACAAGAAGCTTGCTCACGACGCCTCGATGAACGGCGACCGGGTGCAGGCCGAATATTACCTGCAATTCGCCGATCACTATTTCCGCGTGATCGCCGACAGCCGCGCCCTGAAGGACGAGCAGCGCTCGCGCCATCAGGATCGCGACCGGGGCGACGACGAGGATTACTTCGACGACGAATATGATCGCGCTCCCCGTCAGGATCGTGGCCGCCGCGAAGAGCAGCAGGCCGAGGATTCCGCCGATGAACGCGATTCCGTCGCCGAAGACATTGCCGCCGAGGCAAGCGAGGGCGAGGAATACGAGCCGGCGGACAATCCGTTCACGCGCCCGGCCCGCCAGCCCAAGCCGCGCCGGCCGCGCAAGGAACGCGCGCCCAAGGCGTCCGATGGCGAAGCGGAACATTCCGGCGGTCTCGATCCGGCGGCCCTACCGCCCGCGATCGGGCGCGACGATTCGGACGAGGCTCCGGCCGCCGATGCGGAAGAAGCCGCACCTGCGCCCGCGCCGCGCCGCCGCCGCACCACTCGTGCCCGCAGCAGCGGTGGCGATCAGGAACTCGAAGCGGTCGGCTGACCCTTCTTCCGCCCTTCCGGTCCGGGAAGGCGGGGTTCCAAATCCGCGCGGCTTGTGACTGCCCGGCAATGGCGCTTGCGCCGTTTGCCGGGGCAGGCCACATGCCACGCCCATGAAGTCAGAGCTGACATCGCAGCGCGTGATTCTGGCCCGCGAGATCGAGCGTCCCTCGCGGCGCAGACGATTCGCGGTACTCGCGCTTGGCCTGCTTTCCGCCATGGGGTTCCAGCCTCTGGGCCTGTGGCCGCTGGCTCTGCTGGCGATAGGCGGCTTTGTGCTGCTGTTGGGGGACGTTGAAGGCCGCCGAGAGGCGTTCCTGCTCGGCTGGTTGTTCGGCTTCGCCCACTTCACTTTCGGCAATAACTGGATTGCCACGGCCTTTACCTATCAGGCTGAAATGCCGGTGATTCTCGGCTGGGCAGCGGTTCCGCTGCTGTCCCTCTATCTCGCGATCTATCCGGGCCTTGCCGCACTCGGCGCCCGTTTGATGACGCCGAAAGGCGGCGGAATCGCGCTGGCGCTGGCCTTCGGGGCGAGCTGGATCGTTACCGAATGGATGCGGGCCTGGGTCTTCACCGGCTATGCTTGGAACCCCTTCGGCATGGTGCTGCTGGGCAGTTTCTCGCGCCCCGGCCTTGCCGCGCTCGCGCCGTGGATGGGCACTTATGGCCTGTCAGGCCTCGCGGTGCTGCTCGGTTGCGCGGGCGCGATGCTGGCAGCGCGCAAGAAATTCGTGCTGCTGGTGCTGCTCGGCGTGGCCGTGGCGGGCGGGATGCTCTGGCCGGCCCCGCCCGATGCGGACGGCACCTTGCGCTACACGCTGGTGCAGCCGGACATCCGGCAGGAACAGCTCAACGAATCGCCCTTCTTCGAACAGAATTTCCAGAGGACCGCGCAGCTCACTTATCCGCGCAAGCCGGGGGAGCACCGGCTGGTGCTGTGGCCCGAATCGGGCGTGCCGGATTACCTGCTCGATGGCTATCCGCAGCGGTATTATGACAGCATGACCGCCTTCGGCGATCCGCACCTTGCGCGCCTGCGTATTGCGCGGGTGATCGGGGCGGACAGCCTGCTGATGACCGGCACGGTCGATCTGGAAATCCGCCACGGCCGCGCCGCCGCCGCGCGCAATGCGGTGACCGCGCTGAACGACAAGGGCGAAGTGGTGGCTGGTTACGACAAGGCCCATCTGGTGCCCTATGGCGAATATCTGCCGATGCGCTGGCTGCTGGAGCCGATCGGCTTTTCGCGCCTCGTGCCCGGTGCAATCGATTTCTGGCCGGGGCCGGGGCCGCGCACGCTCGATCTGGGGCGCTGGGGCCATGCCGGGATCCAGGTCTGCTACGAGATCATCTTCTCCGGCGCGGTCGTCGATCCGGACAAGCGGCCCGATTACATCTTCAACCCATCCAACGATGGCTGGTTCGGCAGTTTCGGGCCGCCGCAGCATTTCGCCCAGGCCCGCATGCGGGCGATCGAGGAAGGCCTACCTGTGCTGCGCGCCACCACTACCGGCATCAGCGGCGTGATCGACGGGCATGGCGTAGTGCGCGAATATGTGCCGCAGCATGTGGCCGGCAGGCTGGACGGGCTGGTGCCCCCGGCCCTTGCGCCCACGCTGTTTTCGCACATGGGCAACCGCCTGCCGCTCGCATGGGCGGGGCTGCTCGTCATCGCCGCGATTGCCTTGCGCCTGCGCCGCCGTTAGGACCGGCCAGCCTGATAGAGCCACATTACGGCAAGGGAGGATTCTGCCTCAATGCGCGCGAATTATCTGTTCACTTCCGAGAGCGTTTCCGAAGGCCACCCCGACAAGGTGTCCGACCAGATTTCGGATGCGATTGTCGACCTGTTCCTGTCCAAGGATCCCGAAGCGCGCATCGCCTGCGAAACGCTGACCACGACCCAGCTCGTGGTGCTGGCAGGCGAGATTCGCTGCAAGGGCATTTACGAAGATGGCCAGTGGGCGCCCGGCGCGCTGGAAGAAATCGAAAAGACTGTGCGTAACACCGTGCGGGAGATCGGTTACGAGCAGGAAGGCTTCCACTGGGAGACCCTGCGCTTCGAAAACAATCTGCACGGCCAGTCCGCCCATATTGCCCAGGGCGTCGATGCCTCGGGCAACAAGGATGAAGGCGCGGGCGATCAGGGCATCATGTTCGGCTTCGCCTGTAACGAAACGCCCGATCTCATGCCTGCCACGCTGGATTACAGCCACAAGATCCTGCAGCGCATGGCGGCTGACCGTCATTCCGGCGCGGCCCCCTTCCTCGAGCCTGACGCCAAGAGCCAGGTGACCCTGCGCTTCGAAAACGGCAAGCCGGTGGCCGCCACCGCCATCGTCGTTTCCACCCAGCACGCGCCGGGTTACGACACGGGCGATAAGGAAGCCGAGCTGAAGTCCTATGTGAAGGGCGTAGTGGCCGATATTCTGCCGGCCGAGCTGCTCTCGGACGAAACCGAATATCACATCAACCCCACCGGCAGTTTCGAGATTGGCGGACCGGATGGCGATGCGGGCCTGACCGGCCGCAAGATCATCGTGGATACCTATGGCGGCGCGGCCCCACATGGCGGCGGCGCGTTCAGCGGCAAGGACCCCACCAAGGTGGACCGTTCGGCTGCCTATATCACCCGCTATCTGGCCAAGAACATCGTCGCCGCAGGCCTCGCCACGCGCTGCACGATCCAGCTGGCCTATGCCATCGGCGTGTCCAAGCCGCTCTCGCTCTATGTCGATACGCATGGCACCGGCACAGTGGGCGACGACAAGATCGAAGAAGCGATCAAGGGCATTGAAAAGCTGGGCGGCCTCACCCCGCGCGGCATCCGCGTGCACCTTGGCCTCAACAAGCCGATCTACCGCACCACCGCGGCTTACGGCCATTTCGGCCGCAAGGCGGAAGGCGACTTCTTCCCCTGGGAGAAGACCGACCTGGTGGAAGACCTCAAGGCCGCACTGGCCTGAGGTTGTCCCTCATCGGATCGAGAAGGGCGGGGCCGCAAGGCTCCGCCTTTTTCGTTGGGGGGCGTGGGGCTTTGTCATCCCTACGATTATCTCCCAACCCCCGCTCATCCTGAGCTTGTCGGAAGCGAAGCTGGCCGAAGGCCAACGATACGGGAAACAGCAGCCCAGGGGGCCGCCTTGAATGAGCCCGGCTCAAAGGTCAGCGCGCGTCCTTCGACAAGCTCAGGATGAGCGGACGTGGGTGAATGGGGCAGGCGCTCTACCTCACTCTCGTCATTCCCGCGCAGGCGGGAACCCAGCAGCAACCGTTGACCTGGGTTCCCGCCTGCGCGGGAATGACGAAGGTGTATCCAGACACACCCCACCATCCGGCGGCGAACCCGGACATAACGCCAGCGTGAAACCAAAAGGAACCGCGCGGCCGGCAATGCGCCGGGGCAGTGCGGAAGGTTTATCTTGCGAACGGCCCATGCGCCTGTTCCGCGGCGCGCGAAGGGCTCGGCCCTGTCCGGAGCGGCTGGGAAGCGCGGGCGGGCTCGCACGAGGCGCACTTCCATCGCGGCTGGTGCCGCGCCAAATCCGTTCCGGCGGGTGGGCCGGCCGAAGCCTGCCCTTGGCGCAAGAGCGCCGGCCGCGAAGCGGGAGTGACATCTCCTGTTGTAAGCAGGAGCCCCCGCGATTGGAGGGGAAGGCAAGCCGGCCGAGCCGCCTCCCGGTTCCATATCCTGTTTTGAGATGCAGGATGGGCGCGCATATAACCAAATAGGTTCAAAATGTCAAGAGAGCTCTTGGCCCTGCCGTTCATGGAGTGGCCTAGGCCGATCTGTCATTAACTTACGATTTGTGACCGAACCTCGGCGGACTGCTTTCCATATCTGAAGCCCGGCATTGAGTAGCAAGCGCACCAAGACATAGATGTTTGCATCGTTAGTCGTGGCGGCTGTCATCGTTTGTGGGGCTTTAGGTTACGCGAATGTAGCCCGTGCGAGCGAAACGGAAGTCATCCGGCAGCGCTTGCCCTTGAAAAATCTCGCGGTGCCCATCTCCGTGTTCAGCCAAAAAGCGGGCGCTCGTTTGAGCAGCAAGCCCATTTCCAAGCCGATAGTTTACGATAATCATAATGTCTGGAAAGGCCACCGGGCCGAAGCCAGTCGTGCTGACCGGCACAGAAAAAATAGCCTGAAAAGACTCCGTCGAATTAGGGAAAACGACCATGTGTTCAAGATCGGAGAATTGGTCGGCGAGATTTTCCGAGATTATAACCAGATCATGGAATTCGTTCCGGATCACATCTGGCACACTTGCAGTTTCGACCGTGACGTTTTGAGCAGGGGTGCCGCCAATGTTGGTAATCTTGAGATTGGCAAAAAATAGAATCTCATCACGGTCCGTACGATCGCTGTAAAAGCCGTGTTCCATTTCCAAGGTCAGCCACGCTCGGGAGGAAGTCTCCGCAATGCGGTTTGCTTCCCTCATTGCCTCGGTGGCCTGTCCGGTATCTTCGACAGCCTTCAAGGTCGCGCGGAGCGTTTCGCGGACGTAATAAAGACCCAGCCCGGTGGCTATCAGCGCCAAAAAGCTGAGGATGGTGGTGGCGAGAGCACTGGATGCGGCACGCTGCTGTGCGGCCAAATCCTGCTCGTCATGAGCTTGATCGTGGGCGGCTTCAGCCTTTTCGTTCACACATTCGAAAATAGCGCCCGGTTCAGTCCCGACGCAGGCGCGCTCCGCATCGGCCTTAGCTGCTGCTCTATAAGCAGCGGGGGTATTCTGGCGCTTGTATTCTTCGTGAGCTTGTAGCCAGCCTATCCCCCACGCAAGAAATAGGGAAATGCAAATACCGGTTAAAGGGAATATCCAACTTAAAGCCGAAGATCGTTCGCCCCGATTGCTGTCAGACATTGAACCAGAAACACCGCCGTGAATTTTCTCCGGCTGATCTTTTTCCTGATATTCGGCTCAGAGTCCATCACCCCAATGTAGGGCTGCCTGCCTACTACATAATGCCACTAAAACCAGCCCGCCGAACTCCTCAAGCGGACTGCCTAAACCCGCCCCTCGCGAACCGCTTCCAGATCGCCGCGCAGATGGCGGGCGGCTAGCAGGTAATGGGTACCGGCCCAGATGTAGAACAGGGTGGAGGCCGCCATGGCCCAAGCCAGCGCCGTGCCCGGATCGATCCCGTTGCCCGCGAATTTGTCGCTCATGCCGCCGACCACCAGCGGGCCGAGACCGCTGCCGACGAGGCTGTAGAGCGCATTGAGCAGGGCAGAGGCGGTGGCGCGCATGCGGGTGTGCATCATGTTCTGCAGTGTGCCGTAGGTGCAGCCCAGGTAGGTGTACTGGAACAGGGCCGCGATGGTCACCAGCACCAGCAGCGGCACCAGTTCGGTCAGCGTGATGGCAAAGGCATAGAGCGGGAAGCCGATCAGCAGGCAGATGCCGGGGATCAGCGCATAGGCGGCCGGATTGGCTGGGCCGAACTTGTCACCCAGCCAGCCGCCTGCCAGCACCGAGATCGTGGCGGGCGCGCTGGCCAGCAGGCCTGCGTAAAGCCCGGCTTCCACCAGCGTCAGGTTGAAGCGGCGCATCAGCAGGGCGGCGAAGAAGGCATTGAGGCCGAAGCCGACCATGGAGGCCAGCGTCGATCCAGCCACCAGATGGCGCGCGCCCTTCAGCCGCCACAGGCGGGCCACCACGTCCATGGTGGAAGGCACGGTTTCCGTATCGCCCGTATCGTGGCGGCCGCGCGGCGGCTCGAGGATGAACAGGAAGACGAGGATCGAGAGGATGATGCCCGGCACGGCGGCGGCCACGAAGGCCATGCGCCAGCCATGATCCTGAGCGATCCACGATCCGCCCGCCGAACCGAGGAAGGCGCCGATGGGCGGGGCGAGCAGCAGCACGGACATGGCCGTGGCGCGCTTTTCCGCGGGGAAATAATCCGCCACGACCGACTGGTTGGCGGGCAGGCCGACAGCTTCGCCCACGCCCACGCCGATGCGGGCGAGCAACAGATGGACCCAGTTGGTCACTGCGCCGCACAGGGCCGTGGCGATCGACCATGCAAAGGTGCCGAAAGCGATCAATGTGATCCGGTTGCGCCGTTCCGCCATGCGGGCAACGAAGATGCCCAAGGTGACATTCAGCACCGCGAAGGCGAGGCCGGTCAGCAGGCCCATCTGCGTATCGGTCAGGCCGAATTCGGTCTTGATTGGCTCCACCAGCACGTTGAGCACGATACGGTCGATGAAGCCCACCGTGGCCACGCCGGTCAGCAGAATCAGCGCCAGCCAGGGCGAATCGCGGCGTGTTGCCAGTTGCATGTCGGAAATTCCCCTCATCCCTGAAAAGCATTCAGGCCCGAAACTTATCGGCGAAGAGGATAGACACTATTCGCGCCGGGCGTGCCAGCGCGAATGCGCCTCATTCGTCATTGCGAGGAGCGAAGGTCCCGCGGCAATCCAGCGCGTCACGCTAGGGCCGTGGATTGCTTCGTCGCTTTGCTCCTCGCAATGACGAACAACTATTACACCACGTAATGCGCCGTGGTCTTCGCTGCGACTTCCTCGGCCGTGACGCCGGGGGCCAGCTCGATCAGGCGGAAGGGGCTGGAATGATCGGGCCGCTGGAACACCGCCAGATCGGTGATGACCATATCCACCACGTTTCGGCCGGTCAGCGGCAGAGTGCATTGGGGGATGAACTTGGGTTCGCCGTGTTTGGAAACATGTTCCATCACCACGATGATCTTCTTCACCCCGGCGACAAGGTCCATGGCGCCACCCATGCCCTTCACCATCTTGCCGGGGATCATCCAGTTGGCGATGTCGCCGCTTTCGGAAACTTCCATCGCGCCCAGCACGGTCAGGTCGATATGGCCGCCGCGAATCATCGCGAAGCTCATGGCCGAATCGAAATAGGCCGATTGCGGCAGTTCGCTGATCGTCTGCTTGCCCGCATTGATCAGATCGGGATCGACTTCATCCTCATAGGGGAAGGGGCCGATGCCCAGCATCCCGTTTTCGGATTGCAGCGTGACCTGCATCCCGGCGGGGATGTGGTTGGCCACCAAAGTGGGAATGCCGATGCCTAGATTGACGTAGAACCCGTCCTGCAGCTCCGCCGCGGCGCGCGCGGCCATCTGGTCGCGGGTCCAGCCCTTGGTCAGGCCTTCAGTAGCACTCATTGCTCTTTTCCTTCGGAATAGGTCCAGCGCAGGGCGGTGTCGGGAAATACCGTGTCCAGATCGCCCACCACACCCTTGCCGTAGACTGGGTTGGGCAGGACGAACCAGCCTTGGCCCCACAGGGCGGCAATCGCCGGGGCGGCGGTGGTGGCGCGCCGCGCATGGATGTCCATCGGCTTGGGGCTGAACAGATCGGAGAAGTCGCCCAGCTGGTCCCCGCCCATGGCGACGACGCAATAGGTGCTGGCGATGGCCGCGCGGCGCAGATCCTTATGGCCGCTGCCATCCCCATCGGTGAACAGATCCTGCCCCGGCACCGGCTTGGGGAATCCGGCGAATTCGATTGCGCGGGCCGTCTCTTCCGCATGGGCGGAAGTGCGGTTGGTGTTGTAGATCACCGCGATGCCCGCCGCGCGCAGATTCGCCGCCGCTTCCAGAGCGCCGGGCACGGCGGCCACCTTGTCGAAGCCGGTCTTTTCCCAGTTCTCCCACGCCTTGAAGGAGAAGGTGGAGCCGGCCGGGCGGCCTGCGTCCCAATATTCGAAGCCGACATTGAGCAGCATCGTCTCGTCGACATCGAACACGGCGGCCAGCGGCTTTTCACCGCAGCCTTCGAAGGCGGGATTTTCCAGCGTCGATCCGGGGGCGAGCACGGTCTGCACCAGCGGCAGGCCTGCCTCGCGCTGGGCCTTGCGCGCCATGGCCAGGCTAACGACCCCGTTGAAGGCCTGTCGGCTGATCGCTGCGCCTTCAGCCGAGCCATAGAGGAACTGGAAGCCCTTGGAGGCATCCTGCGCTACGGCAGGTGAGGCGGCAAGCAGCGCGCCCAGTGAAGCGGAGAACAGGCCCCGCGCGATTGCGCTGCGCATCAGGCCGTCTCCCTCTGCCGCACGGTGCGGAATTCGATCTTCTTGTCGTAAGGCGCGCCGATCACCATGCGCTGTACATAGACGCCGGGCAGGTGGATCGCATCGGGATCGAGCGAGCCGGCCGGCACCACTTCCTCCACCTCGACCACGCAGACCTTGCCGCAGGTGGCGGCGGGCAGGTTGAAATTGCGGGCCGTCTTGCGGAACTGCAGATTGCCGGTGGTGTCCGCGCGCCATGCCTTGACGATGGCAAGATCGGCAAAGATCCCGCGTTCGAGGATATATTCCTCGCCGTCGAAGATCTTCACTTCCTTGCCCTCGGCCACTTCGGTGCCCACCCCGGTTTTCGTATAGAAGCCGGGAATGCCCGCACCGCCCGCGCGCATGCGTTCGGCCAAGGTGCCCTGGGGGCAGAATTCCACTTCCAGCTCGCCAGCCAGATATTGCCGTTCGAACTCCTTGTTCTCGCCGACATAGGAACTGATCATCTTGGCTACCTGCCGCGTGCGCAGCAGCTTGCCGATGCCTTCATTGTCGATCCCGGCGTTGTTGCTGGCAAAGGTCAACCCGGTCACCCCACTGGCCTGAATCGCATCCAGCAGGTTTTCGGGAATGCCGCACAGGCCGAAGCCGCCAGAGGCAATGAGCATCCCGTCCTTGAGCAGCCCGTCGAGCGCGGAGGCTGCATCGGGGTAGAGCTTGTTCAATCGAATCTCCTCGCAAAGGCTGCACCGGCGTTGCGACAGCGATCCTGCTGCGATGCAGCATACTTTGCAATGGTGCATGTGGCGCAAGGCAGGCTAAGAACGCGCCATGCGAAGAGTGGAGGCAGCCATGCGCAAGTCGATGCTTTTCGGGTTCGCGCTCCTGTCCGCCTCACTGGCCGGCGCCCTGCTGGCAGGTTGCGGCAGCGGCGCGAGCAATGCAGGCGATGCAACGCCCACGCCTGTGCAGGCCGTCACCGCCTCGCCCGAGCCGGACCCTGTCTCGCTCTCGTTCCTCCCCGCCGAGATTCGCGCTGCGGGGACCGAACCCTTCTGGAGCGTCGACATCGACCGGACCGAACTGACCTATACCACGCCGGAGAATCTCTCGTCCGGAGGGGTGAAGGCGCCGGTAACTCGCGCCGACGGGGCCGAAAGCGTGCTGTTCACGGCCAATCTTGAAGGCCAGATCCTGCAGATTCTCGTTACTCCGGGCGAATGCAGCGATGGAATGTCCGACAATTCCTATCCCTGGACGGTCGAACGGACCTTGGGTGAGGAAACCGCGCAGGGCTGCGCCAAACCGGCGGAAGAGTGATTCTCGAATCGAGTCGGATGTCCTTCAGGGATGGCCATGTTCTCGAAAGCTAGCATTCCGTAACGTCAACCAATGATGCTGCAGTGCAGCAAGTAAATTTGCGAAAATCAACTCACCGGCGACAGTTGCGTGGCGATAGGCTGAACCGGAGGTTAAGAGTGGCGGAAATGCGTGTGCTTCAACACTAGTTGCATTCCATGCAACAACGCTTGACCTTTTCGCACTTGCACAAAACACCCCCCCGGAGCATATCAAAATGGCCTTTCAGGCATCCTCTCCCAAAACTTCCATGGCCCGGCCGGCAACGGTCGGGCCTTTTTTCTTACCCGCTTCCGGCGCGGGTTTGCAGGGCCTGCGCGCATGCCCTGGCGGCTTGCTGCCACCATCGGCGTTTGCAATCGGCGCACCGGCTTCCTAGCTTCCTTTTTGAAGATCAATCAGGCCCTTGTCGGGCCGGTAAGGAGCAGGACGCATGGCAGACGCGGACGTCGCAACACTGGATCAGGGCACCGTCCGGCTCCAGGTCGCGAATGCACGACAGGAAGAATCCGGCCACGGCATTGCCCGTATTCCCCGATCCGCCTTTTCCCGCCTCGGCATCACCGAAGGCGATGTGGTAGAAATCACTGGCAAGCGCGCCACGGCGGCCATTGCCGTACCCGCCTATGAGGAAGACCAGGGGATCGACATGATCCGGCTGGACGGCCTGCAGCGTGGCAATGCCGAAACCGGATCGGGTGAGCATGTCATGATCCGCAAGGCTGAATCGCGCCCAGCCACCCGCGTGGTGTTCGCCCCCGCCCAGCGTGAAATCCGCCTGCAGGGGCCGAGCCAGGCCCTGAAGCGTAATTTCTTCCGCAAGCCGCTGGTCGCGGGCGACCTCGTCGCCACTGCCGGGCAGCAGCCCGTGCGCGACGTGCCGCCTGAAGTGATGCGCATGTTCAATGCGCCTGCCTATGCGCTCACCCAGATTCGCCTCACCGTGGTTTCCACCGCGCCCAAGGGCATCGTCCATATCGACGAGAATACCGAGGTGGAGCTGCGCCCCGAATTCGAGGAGCCGCGCGACGGGCGCGGTTCGGTCAATTACGACGATGTCGGCGGCATGGGCGATACGATCCGCCAGTTGCAGGAAATGGTGGAACTGCCGCTGCGCTATCCCGAATTGTTCCGTCGCCTGGGCGTCGATCCGCCCAAGGGCGTGCTGCTGCATGGCCCGCCGGGAACGGGCAAGACCCGCCTTGCGCAGGCCGTCGCCAATGAAAGCGAAGCGGAATTCTTCATCATCAACGGGCCGGAAATCATGGGTTCGGCCTATGGCGAATCCGAAAAGCGCCTGCGTGAAGTATTCGAGGAAGCGACTCGCGTTGCCCCCTCCATCGTCTTCATCGACGAGATCGATTCGATCGCGCCCAAGCGCAGCGAGGTCCATGGCGAGGCGGAAAAGCGGCTGGTCGCCCAGTTGCTGACCCTGATGGACGGGCTGGACAAGCGCGCCAATCTCGTCGTCATCGGCGCCACCAACCGGCCCGATGCGATTGACGAGGCCCTGCGCCGC
This sequence comes from Erythrobacter sp. SG61-1L, assembly GCF_001305965.1. Lineage (NCBI taxonomy): Bacteria > Pseudomonadati > Pseudomonadota > Alphaproteobacteria > Sphingomonadales > Erythrobacteraceae > Erythrobacter > Erythrobacter sp. SG61-1L. The sequence continues at coordinate 2,593,163 of NZ_JXQC01000003.1, read as the reverse complement.
CCCGGCCGGTTCGACCGCGAGATCGTGATCGGCGTGCCTGACGAGAAGGGCAGGCGTGAGATCATTTCCATCCACACCCGCGGCATGCCGCTGGGCGAAGGGGTTGATCTGGCCGAACTGGCGCGCACGACTCACGGCTTTGTCGGTGCCGATCTTGCCGCCCTGGCGCGCGAGGCCGCGATCGAGGCCGTGCGCCGGATCATGCCGAAGCTGGACCTTGAAGCGCAGACCATCCCCAACGAGGTGCTGGAAGAGCTCTGCGTCGAACGCTCCGACTTTGTCGAGGCGCTCAAGCGCGTGCAGCCCAGTGCCATGCGCGAAGTGATGGTGCAGGCCCCCAATGTGGGGTGGAGCGACATTGGCGGGCTGGGCGAGGCTCAGGAGAAGCTCAAGGAAGGCGTGGAACTGCCCCTGCGCAATCCGCAGGCCTTCCACCGGCTGGGCATTCGCGCGGCCAAGGGCTTCCTGCTCTATGGTCCTCCCGGCACGGGTAAGACCCTGCTGGCCAAGGCCGTGGCCAAGGAAGCGGAGGCGAACTTCATCTCGATCAAGTCGAGCGACCTACTTTCCAAGTGGTTCGGCGAGAGCGAGCAGCAGATCAGCCGGTTGTTCGCCCGTGCGCGGCAGGTGGCGCCCTGCGTGCTGTTCATTGACGAGATCGACAGCCTCGTTCCTGCCCGCGGCACCGGCACGGCCGAACCGCAGGTGACCGCCCGCGTGGTGAACACTATTCTGGCCGAAATGGACGGGATGGAGGAATTGCAGTCCATCGTGGTGATCGGCGCGACCAATCGCCCGGCGCTGGTCGATCCGGCGCTGCTGCGGCCGGGCCGGTTCGACGAACTGGTCTATGTCGGCACGCCGGACGAGGCGGGCCGCGCGCATATCCTCAAGATACACACCCGGGACATGCCACTGGCATCGGATGTGGACCTTGGCGCGCTCGCGAAACAGACCGACCGCTTCACCGGGGCCGATCTGGAAGACGTGGTCCGCCGCGCGGGCCTCGTCGCCATCCGCCGCGCGGGCGAGGATGTGCAGACCGTTACAGCCGGCGATTTCGACGAGGCACTGAAGGATTCGCGCGCCACGGTGACGCCGGAAATGGAAACCGAATATCAGAAGATGAAGGGCGAGCTGAAAAAGCGCGCCGCCGAAGTCCAGCCGATCGGTTTCATCCATGAAGGCATGGTGGAATCCACCCGCAGCCGTAAGCACGATTGATCGGATACCCCGCCTCTCCTCCCGCTGGGGGAGGGGCGGGGTAGCCTGAGCTATTGCAAATCGTCATCCCAGCGAAAGCTGGGATCGCTCACCTCGCAATGCGAGTTCGCCAAATGAGCGGTAGCAAGGTCTGCCCATTTTGGGACGGGCGAATTCTCGACCCTGCAATCTGCCGACAGCGATCCCAGCTTTCGCTGGAATGACGACACGGGAAGAGAGTAGCCTCCTACCCCTTCAAAGCCTCAGGCATATTCTCGCGCAGCCACTCGATCATCGCCTCACGCATGTCGAGGCGCAGGCGGGCGAGGTCTGCCGCATTGGCTGCGCTGACCAGCAGTTTCAGCTGCACGCCATCGATGGTCACGTCTGATACCTGCAATTCGCCGGTGCGCCTGTCCCATTGCGGGCGCGTGGCCAGCGCCGCCAGGAAGGCTTCGCGCATGGGGGCAATGGCATGGCCCGATGCGATGGGCAGCACCACCGATCCGGTGAGGCCGCCGGAAACGCGGGTCCAGTTCTGGAAGCTGGTGTCGAGGAATTTGGAAGTCGGCACGATCAGGCGGCGCTCGTCAGCCGTGCGGATCACCACATAGGTCAGGCGGATATCCTCCACCCGGCCCGTCTCATGCTCGATCACCACCAGATCGCCGATGCGGACCGGCTCGGTCAGGGCCATCTGCATGCCCGCGATCAGCGATTTGAGTGCGGGCTGGGCCGCAGCGCCCACGGCCAGGCCGGCAAGGCCAGCCGATGCCATCAGGGTGACGCCCACATTGCGCACGCCGGGAATGCCCAGCAGCATCAGCGCCACGGTGACGAATACGATCACGAAGCCAGCAGTGCGCGAAAAGATCGCGATGCGGGTGCGGCGGCTGCGGGCGGTCTGGTCGTCTGCCGAAAGCTCCGCCCGGCTGTCCATGGCGAGAGCGAAGGCCTTGATCAGCGAGAAGGCGACCCAGCCGAGCAGGGCGGGCACCACGAAGCGGGCCACGCTGTCCCACAGATGGGCGAGCGAGGGCTGGGCCTCCGCCGCGATGGACAGGCCCACTGCCACCAGCGACCAGCGCAAAGGTTGGCGCAGCCGGTCGAGCACCAGTTCGTCAGACTGCAATTGCGACAGCCGCGTGATGCGCCCGGCAATGGCGAAGATCAGGAAATGGAGCGCGATGGCCACGGCCACGGCGATCCCGGCGGCGACAGCGGCACCGGTCGCTTCCTTGGCGAGCAGGTGCAGGCTGTCGCCGAAGGCCGGGTTCAATGCGCGTCCCCCCAATCGGGGCCGGTGCCGATCTCCACGCCCAGCGGCACATCGAGCTTCACGGAGGGCCCGGCGGCTTCGGCCATCACACGCTCGATGATCGGGGACGCTGCCTCAACGTCAGCCTCGGGCAATTCGAACACCAGTTCGTCATGCACCTGCAGCAGCATCTTCACATGGCCCAGCCCGGCTTCACGCAGGGCGGGCATCATGCGCACCATGGCACGCTTGATGATGTCGGCGCTGGTGCCCTGGATCGGCGCATTGATCGCCGCACGCTCGCTGCCTGCGCGTTCGGCCTGATTGCCGGAACGGATGCGCGGGAACCACGTCTTGCGGCCGAAAAGCGTTTCAGAATAGCCGCGCTCCCGCACGCTCTCCAGCGTTTCGTGGATATAGCGCTGAATGCCGGGGAACCGCTCGAAATAGCGGTCGATCATCGCCTGCGCCTCGTCGGCCGGAACGCCCAGCCGCGTCCCCAGCCCCCAGCGCGAAATGCCGTAGAGGATGGCGAAGTTGATCGTCTTGGCGCGGGCGCGCGTGTCGCGATCGACATGGCCGAACATTTCCTCCGCCGTGCGGGCGTGAATGTCCTCACCGCGGGCAAAGGCTTCCTTCAGCGGCGGCACGTCCGCCATATGGGCGGCAAGGCGCAGTTCGATCTGGCTGTAGTCCGCCGCGAGCAGCACATTGCCCGGCTCGGCCACGAAGGCCTTGCGGATCTGGCGGCCGATTTCTGTGCGGATCGGGATGTTCTGCAGATTGGGATCGGTGGAGGAAAGCCGCCCGGTCTGTGCGCCCACCAGGCTGTAGCTGGTGTGGACGCGCCCGGTCTTCGGGTTGATCGCAGCCTGCAGCGCATCCGTGTAAGTGCTCTTGAGCTTGGCCAGCTGGCGCCAGTCGAGCACCTTCTGCGCAATATCTGCCCCGGATGAGGCAAGGCCTTCCAGCACCGACTGGTCAGTGGAATATTGGCCGCTCTTGCCCTTCTTGCCGCCCTTGTGGCCCAGCTTGTCGAACAGGATACGGCCCAACTGCTGCGGGCTGCCGATCGTGAATTCTTCACCGGCCAGTTCGTGAATCTGCATTTCCAGCGCGCCCAGTTCCTCGGCGAATTCGCCGGAGAGGCGGGCGAGCTGTTCGCGGTCAACGCGAATGCCGTTGCGCTCCATCTCGGCCACTACCGGGATCAGCGGGCGGTCCACCCGCTCATAGATGCGCGTGCCGCCTTCTTCAGGCAGCCGGGGCTTGAGCAGCTTCCACAGGCGCCAGGTGACGTCGGCATCCTCGGCCGCATATTCGGTCGCGCGGTCCAGCGGTACTTCGGCGAAGGAAATTGCCTTCTTGCCGGTGCCGCATACGTCCTTGAACGCCAGCGGCGTATGGGAGAGGTGGCGCTGCGAAAGCTCGTCCATCCCGTGCCCGCCGCCGATCCCGTCGAGCGAGCGTCCGGCATCCAGCGCGAAGCTGACGATCATCGTATCGTCGATGGGCGCCACCGCGATGCCGTAACGGGCCAGAACGTTGAGATCGTATTTGATGTTCTGGCCTATCTTCAGCACCGCATCGTCTTCCAGCAGCGGCTTGAGCAGCGCCAGTGCCTCCTTCAGCGGAATCTGGTCGGCGCGTTCGGCGAACATGTCCGTGCCGCCATGGCCCAGCGGAATGTAGCAGGCCTGGTTCGGCCCCAGCGCCATGCTGACGCCCACCAGATCGGCCTGCATCGCATCCAGGGCGCTGGTTTCCGTGTCGATCGCCACCACTCGCGCCGCATGGGCGCGGGCGATCCAGCCTTGCAGCTCCTCCACGCTCTGCACCGTGGCGTAGGCGGAACGGTCCACCGGCGGCATTTCAAGTGCAGGCTGGCGATTGCCCTCGGAAGAGGCAGCTTCGCCCTTGCGATCCGCCTTGGCGGGATTGAGCTGCGTCTTGCGTTCCGGGCTGCCGCGCCCGTCGCCCAACCGCTTGAGCAGGCTGAGGAAGCCGTGCCTCTCAAGGAAGGTGGCCAGCGGGTCTTTGGGGATTTCGCCCAGCTCGAAGGATTCGAGCGGCAAGGGCAGGGGGCAATCCTGCTTCAATTCCACCAGTTCGCGGCTCAGCCGGGCCATGGCCACGCCTTCCAGCAGGCGCTCGCGCAGCTTGGAAGGCTTCATGCCTTCCGCCGCCGCCAATGCGCTTTCCAGATCGCCGTGATCCTGGATCAGCTTGGTGGCCGTCTTGGGTCCGATGCCGAAGATGCCGGGCACATTGTCCACCGAATCGCCCATCAGGGCCAGCACGTCGCCCACCTTCTGCGGGGGCACGCCGAACTTCTCGACCACTTCGGGAATGTGGATGCGCTGGTTCTTCATCGTATCCAGCATGTCGATTTCCGCGCCCGTCACGGGATCGGCACCGATGAGCTGCATCAGATCCTTGTCTGAAGAGACGATGGTCACGTCCCAGCCCTGCCGCGTTGCTTCGCGGGCATAGGATGCGATCAGGTCGTCCGCCTCGAATCCGGCCTCCTCGATGCAGGGCAGGCTGAAGGCCCGCGTAGCATCGCGAATCAGGGGGAACTGGGGAACCAGATCTTCCGGCGGCGGGGGGCGATTCGCCTTGTAGTGTTCATAAAGCTCATTGCGGAAGGAGGTGCCGGACTTGTCGAGAATCACGGCAAGGTGAGTCGGCCCGTCCGCCTTGTGCAGGTCGTCCGCAAGTTTCCACAACATCGTAGTGTAGCCATAGACCGCGCCCACCGGTGTCCCTTCCGGGTCGGTCAGCGGAGGCAGGCGGTGATAAGCCCGGAAGATGTAGGACGAGCCGTCTACAAGGTAGAGATGCCGCTTGGGCTCGGCCAGGAGTGGCGCTTCAGCGGGCGTTTTGTCATGTGATCCGGTAGACATGGCGTGGTGGTAGCAGTGTGCCGGGGCGAGGTCAGCCCCAATCGCACGTGGCATTTGCCCTGCATCTGGAGCGGGGAAGTGCTGTCATAAACCGGACGTATTTTGCGTTCAGATGGGCTGTTGTAGGGTGCGCGAAAGGGTGCGACACTTCGCACTCGCAGCTAACATGCTTGCATCCCCCTGAATTGGACATTATTTGTCCCCTCCGAAGTCTGCTTGAGACGGCAGGCTTTGCGTGCGGCAGCTTGCCGTGCGTAGTCTACTCGCTGTTCAAGGATTACTATTCATGCGCAAGATCGTTCTCGCCGCCGCTGCTGCCGGCGCTGCTCTGACCCTCGCGGCTTGCTCTTCGGAAGCTACCGAAGAAGCCACCGAAGAACCCGCAATGGAAGAAGCCACCGACGCCGCTACCGATGCTGCGACCGACGCTGCTACCGACGCTGCGACCGACGCTGCTGCTACCGAATCGGCCACTCCGGCTGCTTCGGAATCGGCTGCCGCCGAGTAATCTCGGGGTTCGATCCGAATTCAGAAAGGGCGTGGCCGCAAGGCCGCGCCCTTTTTGTTTGCCCGCAATCCGCGCCTCGGCCGGATGGGGGCAGAATGCCCTGTGGCCAAGCGGCAGGGAAGAAGAGGTTCATCGGCGCTGTGCGCGTCGGTACTCGCCGGGGCCGGAGGCGAACTACCTCCTGAGGGCATGCAAATCCGCTGGCGGGAATACCCGCAGACGGAAATAACAATGATTTCAGATCAATATTCGGACGGGTTGCCGTAGCCGCTGGCGCTCAGGCGAACGCGTGCAGGCTCGGAAAAGCCATCATAGATGGCGCGTGCAATGGTCGCGATGCGGCCGGTGCGATAATTGCGATCCATCCCGCCGCCGGTGACATAGATCGCCACCGCGATCGAATGCCCGTCCGGACCGGTAATGATGCCGACATCGCTGGAAGTGTTATAGAGCGATCCGGTCTTGTGGGCGACCTGCACGTCGGCGGGCATCTGGCCCTTGATCCGATTCGCGCCGGTCTTGCAGTTTTCCATCGTCACAATCAGGAGGTCACGGCTCGATTTGCTGAGCCACTTGCCTTCGTGAAGCCCCTTGAGCAGCTGGGTCATGGCCAGCGGCGTCGCTGAATCGCGCGGGTCGATATAGAGCGAGGGGTCGAATTCAGTTTCGTCGCGCACCAGCGTGGCAATGTCGCGATCAAGGCTGAAGCCGTCGATCCCGGCGCGCTTCTTCACCCATTCGCTGACAACTTTCGGGCCGCCGATAACGGCAAGCAAGCCATCGGTTGCCTGATTGTTGCTGTGCACCAGCATCAGGTCGATCAGTTCGCGGGCGGGAAGCAGCCTGCCAGGCTTGACCGGCGCCACCTTGGTGGAAAGCTTCTTCGATGCCAGCGGCACCATCAGCGGGAACTTGTCGTCCAGGCTCCAGCGGCCCTTGTCCACGCCTTCCAGGAAGGTGGCGGCAATGGCGATCTTGCTGGTGCTCGCCATGGGGAAGCGCTGGCTGCCCAGCACGGAAACCTGTTCGCCTGTGGTAAGGTCGATCGCGGCAACGCCGATGCGGCCATTGGTGCCATCGGCCAGCTTGGCGACATATTGTTCGAGAGCGGAACCGCTGCCCTGCTGGAACATACGCGGTGCGCGCGGTTCGGTTCCGAAAGCCTTGTCGAAGGCGGCCTCGAAGTTCTCGGCCCCGGCCTGGACAGGTGCGAGCGCGGCCGCACCGAGTGCGAGCGCTGCGAAAACCCTGCCTATCGTGCCGACTGCCATGCGAACAAAATGCCCCTTCAAGCTTGGGAAACTATTAATCACGCTTTTTTGCTTTGCAATCAAGGGGTCGATGAAACGACTCGTCTCAAGGGACGAATGGAGTGCTGCAGAGGGTTTTGCGCCGCATGACGGGCAAGACAAAGGGCCGGGAAATCGCTTTCCCGGCCCTCGATCTTTTTCGCGGAGACGCTGGGCTTAGAAGCCCATGCCGCCCATGCCACCCATGTCGGGCATTGCCGGGGCAGGCTTGTCTTCCGGCAGTTCGCTGATCGCCGCTTCGGTGGTGATCAGCAGGCCGGCGACCGAAGCCGCGTCCTGCAGAGCGGTGCGGACAACCTTGGTCGGATCGACCACGCCAGCCTTCACGAGGTCTTCATAGACGTCGGTCTGGGCGTTGAAGCCGAGGTTTTCGTCATTGCCGTCCAGCAGCTTGCCCGAAATCACCGCGCCGTCATGGCCGGCATTCTCGGCAATCTGGCGAACCGGTGCGTAGAGCGCCTTGCGGACGATATCGATGCCGCGGGTCTGGTCGTCATTCGCGCCGGCCAGGCCTTCGAGAGCCTTGGTGGCATACAGCAGAGCCGTACCGCCGCCGGGGACGATGCCTTCTTCAACCGCAGCGCGGGTCGCGTGGAGAGCGTCGTCGACGCGGTCCTTGCGTTCCTTCACTTCGACTTCCGAAGCACCGCCGACCTTGATCACGGCAACACCGCCGGCCAGCTTGGCCAGACGTTCCTGCAGCTTTTCACGGTCGTAATCGCTGGTGGTGACTTCGATCTGGGCGCGGATCTGTTCGACGCGAGCCTTGATCTCGTCGGCATTGCCGGCGCCATCGACGATGGTGGTGTTGTCCTTGTCGATGGTGACCTTCTTGGCCTGGCCGAGCATGCCAACGGTCACGCTTTCCAGCTTGATGCCCAGGTCTTCGCTGATCATTTCACCGGCGGTGAGGATCGCGATGTCCTGCAGCATGGCCTTGCGGCGATCGCCGAAGCCCGGAGCCTTGACGGCGGCAACCTTGAGGCCGCCACGCAGCTTGTTGACCACCAGCGTCGCCAGCGCTTCGCCTTCGATGTCCTCGGCAATGATGAGGAGCGGGCGGCCCGACTGCACGACCGCTTCGAGGATCGGCAGCATGGACTGGAGGTTGGAGAGCTTCTTCTCGTGGATCAGGATATAGGGATTATCCAGTTCCACGGTCATCTTTTCGGGGTTGGTCACGAAATAGGGCGACAGATAGCCGCGGTCGAACTGCATGCCTTCCACGACATCGAGTTCGAATTCGAGGCCCTTGGCCTCTTCCACGGTGATCACGCCTTCCTTGCCGACCTTTTCCATCGCTTCCGCGATCTTCTGGCCGACTTCGGTGTCGCCATTGGCCGAGATGATGCCGACCTGGGCGACTTCCTGCGAACCGGTCACGGCCTTGGAGCGCGACTGGAGGTTTGCGATCACCTTGCCGACAGCCAGATCGATGCCGCGCTTCAGATCCATCGGGTTCATGCCGGCGGCAACCGACTTCATGCCTTCGCGCACGATGGCCTGGGCCAGTACGGTGGCAGTGGTGGTGCCGTCACCGGCGAGGTCGTTCGTCTTCGAAGCGACTTCGCGCAGCATCTGGGCGCCCATGTTCTCGAACTTGTCCTTGAGTTCGATTTCCTTGGCGACCGAAACACCGTCCTTGGTGATGCGGGGAGCGCCGAAGCTCTTGTCGATCACGACGTTGCGGCCCTTGGGGCCCAGCGTGACCTTCACGGCATTGGCGAGCGTGTCGACGCCCTTGAGGATGCGTTCGCGTGCGTCGCGCGAAAACTTCACGTCCTTGGCAGCCATTGTTCCTGTTCCTCTCTAGAGAATGTGGGAGTGAAAAAAGCGCTGGTGGATCGCCTCAGGCGATCACGCCCAGAATGTCGCTTTCCTTCATGATCAGCAGATCCTGACCGTCGACCTTTACTTCGGTGCCGGACCACTTGCCGAACAGCACGCGGTCTCCAGCCTTGACGTCGAGCGGGGTGATGGTGCCGTTTTCAGCGCGGGCGCCGGTGCCGACGGCGACGATTTCGCCCTCGCTCGGCTTTTCCTTGGCGCTGTCGGGGATGATGATGCCGCCAGCCGTCTTTTCTTCGGCTTCGATGCGGCGAACCAGCACGCGGTCGTGCAGCGGACGGAATGCCATGATGATGACCTCTTCCAAAAAAATTGATAACAGCGTTGGCACTCTGACTCTGAGAGTGCCAGCGGCGGGCATATGGGTGCGCCGCCCGGAAGGGTCAAGGCGATTCAGATGAGAAAATTATCCTAAGCGGCAATAAGTGGCAGCAGGCCCAGCCGCTCCCGCCGCATCCAGCGCCGCAGCATCAGCGCCGCCACTACCGCAAGGCCAACCGCGAGGCCGATCCACACGCCGGTTCCGGCCATCGGCGTATAGAAACCCAGCAGCAGCGAACAGCCGAGCCCGGGCACCCAATAGCCGAACACGGCATAGGCCATCGGCAGGCGTGTATCCTGCAGGCCTCGCAATGCGCCCATCGTCACGGCCTGCACGCCGTCCACCAGCTGGAAAGCGGCGGCCACCACCATGTAGCTGACGGCAAAACGCACCATTTCCAGATTGGCCGGATCGGTAACGTCCACATAGATCGACAGGAGCGGGCGCGGTGCCAGCAGCATTGCTGTTGCGGCAATCGCCATGAAGCCTGTGCCGGCGGCCACGGCTGCCCAGCCCGCAAGGCCGATGGCAGGGATGTTCCTGCCGCCATAGTGGAAGCCCACGCGGATCGCCGCGGCCTGCCCGATGGCGAAGGGCACCTGGAAGGTGAAGGAGGCAAGGTTGAGCGCCAGTGTATGTGCGGCCAGCTCAGCCGGGCCGATCCGCCCCATCAGGAAGGCAGCGCCGCTGAAGAAACCCGCTTCAGCGACCACCGTTACTGCCACCGGCGTGCCGATCTTCACGATCTCGACAAAGCGCGTCCATTCCGGGCGCCAGAAGCGGCCCCAGATGTAATAGCGGCGCAGGATGCGGTTCTGCTGGATCGCGACGACATAGGCAGCCAGCCCGCAGACCGAGGCGAAGATCGTGGAAATGGCCGCGCCTTCCAACCCCAGGGCCGGTGCGCCGAAATTGCCGAAGATCAGGATGTAATTGCCGATGCCGTTCACCACTACGCCCAGCCCGGTGATCACGGTGGCATAGACCGGCCTGCCCAGTGCCGAGACAAAAGTGCGCAGCACATTAACCAGGATCGTGCAGGGCATCGCCCACAGCAGCAGGTCCAGATAGCTATCCGCCAGCGCGGCAATGGCTGGGGACTGGCCCGTCAGCCGCATCAGCGCCTCGCCCTGCGCGCATAGCACCATGCCCACGGCGGAACTGGCGATTGCCAGCCACAGGGCCATGCGCGTGGAACGGCGCACTTCGCGCACCGCGTGTTTGCGCCGGCCGAGTTCTGCCGCGATCAGTGCTGCGACCGAGCCGGTCAGGCCGGACAGGCTCCACACGATCACGCCATAGATGGCGATGGCCAGGCTGGTGGCGGCCAGCGGTTCTTCCCCCAGCCGGGCGACGAAGATCACGTCGATCGCATGGGTGGCCATCTGCAGCAGCCCGGCCAGCGACAAGGGCACCGCGAGGCGCAGCGTGGCGGCAAGTTCGGATCGCCATGTCGGATGGTCGGCGTGGGTAAACATCGGCCGGCCCGGATAGGCGCGGGAGTGTCGGGGAGGAAGTAACAATCGTTACCGCCGAAAGGAATGGAAGCACTTTGAGGCCCGCGTGCCACAGAATGGCGCATAGGGTGCTTGCAAACGGCGCAACATGGCCAGTTTGGGCTTGGCAGAACCCCGGCTTGAGTGCATGGGCCAGCCCGTTTTTATTGAGTCGCATGACGTGGCAGGAGGCCTGGTGATGAAATCTGTGAAACTCGCTTCGATGACGGGGCTCGCGCTGCTTCTGGCTGCGTGTGGCGGCGCAAGCAGCGAAGAGCCGACCGCGGAAGAAACCACCGCGGCTCCGGCCGTGGAAGAATCCGCCACGCCTTCGGAAGAAGCCACTCCGGCTCCGAGCGAAACGCCCTCGGCCAGCGCCACCCCGACCGAAGCGGCCACCAAGGCTGCCGCCACGCCGACCCCGACTGCCAGCGCGACTGTCGCCGCTGCCGCTCCGGCAACGCCGCCGGCCGGTTTCAACATGTGCAAGGCCTGCCACTCGGTCGAAAAGGGCAAGCATGGCATCGGTCCGTCGCTTGCCGGCGTCTACGGCACCAAGGCTGGTGATATTCCGGGCTACGAATTCAGCAAGCCGATGAAGGAATCGGGTCTCAAGTGGAACGACGCCACGCTGGACAAGTACCTGACCGATCCGCGCGGCACCGTTCCGGGCACGAAGATGAGCTTCGCCGGCCTGAAGGACGATGCCAAGCGCAAGGAAGTGATCGCATACCTCAAGACGCTCAAGTAAGCGGCTGGCGGGCACCGTTCCCGCACAGGCAATTGAAAAGGGCCGGGGCAATGCTCCGGCCCTTTTGCTTTGGAGTGCCCGTCAATTCCCGCGTTCTCTCCCATCCCTCCGGCACCGGATGCGGAGGGTGGATGAGGCCTGAGGGCGAGCGAAAGCGCTCCAAACGAAAAGGGCGGCACCCTGCGGTGCCGCCCTTCGCGTAAATCGTCCGGCGAACCGGAAGAAGATTACTTGAGCTCGACGGTGCCGCCGGCTTCTTCGATCTTCTTCTTGATTTCTTCGGCTTCAGCCTTCGAAACGCCTTCCTTGATGGGTTTCGGCGCTTCTTCAACCAGAGCCTTGGCTTCGCCCAGGCCCAGGCCGGTGATGGCGCGGACTTCCTTGATGACGTTGATCTTCTTGCCACCGTCGCCAGTGAGGATCACGTCGAATTCGGTCTTTTCTTCAACCGGGGCAGCATCGCCACCGCCAGCGGCGGGAGCGGCAACGGCCACGGCAGCAGCGGCGGAAACGCCCCATGCTTCTTCGAGAGCCTTGGCGAGGTCAGCAGCTTCGAGAACGGTGAGCTGCGACAGTTCTTCAACGATCTTGGCGATATCGGCCATTTGAATGTACTCCAATCAGATAGGTTGGCCCGGCCGGGACGATCCTGAACCGGGTGAATTCGCGGGAAAAACCTCTTACGCGGCGTCCTTGGCGGCATATGCGCCGAAAACGCGGGCAAGCTTGGCTGCCGGGGCGGTCGAAAGCTGGGCGACCTTGGTCGCCGGAGCTTGGACCAGGCCCACCAGCTTGGCACGCAGTTCGTCGAGCGAGGGCATCGAGGCGAGAGCCTTGACGCCTGCTTCGTCGAGCAGGGTGCCGCCCATGGAACCGCCAACGATTTCCAGCTTCGGGTTCGCCTTGGCGAAATCCACGGCAGCCTTCGCGGCAGCAACCGGATCGACCGAAGTCGCCAGCGCCGTCGGGCCGGAAAGGTAATCTTCCAAGCCTTCGAATTGCGTGTCCTTGAGGGCAAGCTTGGCAAGACGGTTCTTCGCAACCTTGTAGGACGCACCGACTTCACGCATCTTCGTGCGCAGAGCGGTGGACTGAGCCACCGTCAGGCCGAGATTGCGGGTGACAACCACCACGCTCACCTCGTTGAAGTTCGCGTTGAGCTGGGCGACCGAATCGGCTTTTTGCGAACGATCCATGCCTTACTCCTTCACAATGGTCGCCCGGTTAGGCTCCGGACGACCGGCTACGTTTGACCGTACCGAATATCGGCACGGGCGAGTCCGTTGAAGGGAAGGAGGTGCGCACCATCCGATTGGATAAGGGGCGCGAATGAGGCATTGCACGCGGCGAATGCCTTTAATCTCTTTCCCGTCTAGGCTGGAAATTAAGGAGGCCATATTGCCTCCACCAACTGTCTCGGACGGATGACCGAAAGGCGAAAGGCCCACCGGTCAGGGCGGGCCTCTAGCGTTTCCGGGGTATTTGTCAAGAAAAGCTGCGGGGATGGGCGGATTTCAGCCTTGCGCTTCTTCCGCACCGTCATAGCCCAGCAAATCGCCCGGCTGACAATCGAGTTCCCGGCAGATCGCCTCCAGCGTGGAGAAGCGGATTGCCTTGGCCTTGCCGGTCTTGAGGATCGAGAGATTGGCCAGGGTCAGGTCGATCCGTTCGGCCAGTTCCGTCAGCGTCATGCGCCGGGCGTGCAGCAGGTCGTCCAGTTTCACGATTACCGGCATCACACGGTCCCTTCCAGCTCGTCGCGCATCTGGGCGCCGCGTGTAAAGACACGTGCCAGGATGAAAAGCACGATGGCAAGGCCGATCCCGGTAAAGGAGATGTCGCTGTCCATCTGGAAGCTGCCCTCCTTCACATTGCTCTCCAACCAGGTCGCCATCATGGCGATCGGCAGGTCCACCAGTTGCACCACGATCGCCAGCCAGCCCATGCGGCGCAGCCTGCGGGCGTTTTCCAGCGTGAAGGGATCGCCGAGGCCTACCGTGTCTATGATCCGGCCCAGCTGAGTGACGAAATCGTACATCAGGCCCAGCGATATTAGGGCCAGGAACAGTACCAGCGTCAGCCCGCCTGTCAGTTCCGCCACGCTGGCCGGTTCCACCGAGATGGCGATATTGTCGGCGATCAGGCTGGAATCGACCACGCTAACCGCCATGGCGACGCCGAGGCCGATCATCCCGATGACGAGGGCGATGCGCACCAGGATGGTGCCGCCCTTCGCCACGATCAGCAGCGGATCCCTGTTGCCCTTGGTCATGGATTGGCTCCTTTCGGCCGACTCAGGCGAGCTGGGGCGCGGCATAGGCCGCAATGGCAGAGCCGGGCACGGTAATCACCGGGGCCCAGAGCGCGACGGCGATGAACAGGGCGGCAAGGCCGGTCGCGGCGTTGGAGGCATATTTGGTCATTTGCCGATCTCCGATATGGCTGATATCGATAAACAATATGATGAGTCGGATTTATTGTCAAACGATAATATCGAAAAACGATATTTCACTTATCGTTTTGCGGAAATTCGGCGCTTTGCCGCCGTCTCGCGTGGGCGCTTGGGGGCCATATTGCGCTGCAGCGTTTGACAGAATCGGGCCTGCTTCCTATATCCACGCCTGTCGGATCGCTTCGAGCAAAGCGGGCCCTGCGCGGGGGCTTGCTCAGGAAGGAAGCGCCAACATTCCATAATCGCGACGCAAGCTGCAGCTGCGGCCCCGGTGGGGTGCGTATGCCTGCGGCTTTTTGGCGTTTCGCAATATGGGCCACTCGCGTGTGGCAGAATTCATAAAGTCGGCGTGTAGAGGCGCCGGCGCAACGAAGAAGAGGCAATCTCCTCCATGGCAAGCAAGGCGAAAGCTCCCGCCATTTCCGGCACCGCCAAGAAGCGCATCCGCAAGATCTTCGGTGACATCCACGAAGTGGTGCAGATGCCGAACCTGATCGAGGTTCAGCGCGAAAGCTACGAGCAGTTCCTGCGTTCGAACAAGGAAACCGGCTATGTCTCCGGCCTTGAAAAGACGCTGCGCTCGGTTTTCCCGATCCGCGACTTCGCCGGCAGCGCCGAGCTGGACTTCGTCCATTACGAGCTGGAAGACCCCAAGTACGACACCACCGAGTGCCGTCAGCGCGGCATCACCTTCGCCGCGCCGATGAAGGTTACCCTGCGTCTGATCGTGTTCGAAGTGGACGCGGAAACCGAAACCCGCTCCGTCCTCGATATCAAGGAGCAGGACGTGTACATGGGCGACATGCCGCTCATGACCGAGAACGGCACCTTCATCGTCAACGGCACGGAACGCGTGATCGTCAGCCAGATGCACCGTTCGCCGGGCGTGCTGTTCGACCATGACCGCGGCAAGACGCACTCTTCGGGCAAGTTCCTCTTCGCTGCCCGCGTGATCCCCTACCGTGGTTCGTGGCTGGACTTCGAATTCGACGCCAAGGACATCGTGAACGTGCGTATCGACCGCAAGCGCAAGCTGCCGGTCACCTCGCTGCTTTATGCCCTCGGCATGAATGGCGAGGAAATCCTCAACCACTTCTACAACACCATCACCTGGGCCCGCGTTTCGGGCAAGAACGGCGATGGCTGGAAGATCCCCTTCGTGGCCGAGCAGTGGCGCGGCCAGAAGCCGGGCTTCGCCCTGATCGACGCCAATACCGGCGAAGAAGTGTTCCCGGCCGGCCAGAAGATCAGCCCGCGCGCTGCCAACAAGGCGGCCAAGGACGGCCTGACCGACCTGCTGATCCCGACCGAGGAAATCTTCGGCCGTTATGCGGCCAATGACATGATCGACGAATCGACCGGCCGCATCTGGATCGAAGCGGGTGACGAAGTCTCGCCGGAAAATCTCGATGCGCTCGACAAGGCCGGCATCGACCGCCTCGAACTGCTCGACATCGATCACGTCAACACCGGCCCGTGGATCCGCAACACCCTGCAGGTCGACAAGGCCGAGAACCGCGACGAAGGTCTGGAAGCGATCTACAAGGTCATGCGTCCGGGCGAACCGCCGACGAAGGAAACTGCCGAAGCCCTGTTCGAAGGCCTGTTCTTCGACGGCGACCGTTATGACCTCTCGGCCGTGGGCCGCGTGAAGCTCAACATGCGTCTGGGCCTCGAATGCGAGGACACCGTCACCACCCTGCGCAGCGACGACATCCTCGCCGTAGTCAAGGAACTGGTGAACCTGAAGGACGGCAAGGGCGAAGTCGACGACATCGACAACCTCGGCAACCGCCGCGTGCGTTCGGTGGGCGAGCTGCTGGAAAACCAGTACCGCGTCGGCCTGCTGCGCATGGAACGCGCCGTGAAGGAACGCATGAGCTCGGTCGACGTGTCGACCGTGATGCCGAACGACCTGATCAACGCCAAGCCCGCTGTGGCCGCGGTTCGCGAGTTCTTCGGTTCCTCGCAGCTCTCGCAGTTCATGGACCAGACCAACCCGCTGTCGGAAGTCACTCACAAGCGCCGCGTTTCGGCACTGGGGCCGGGTGGTCTTACCCGTGAGCGCGCCGGCTTCGAAGTCCGCGACGTTCACCCGACCCACTATGGCCGTATCTGCCCGATTGAAACGCCGGAAGGCCCGAACATCGGTCTGATCAACTCGCTGGCCTCGTTCAGCCGCGTCAACAAGTATGGTTTCATCGAAACCCCGTATCGCCGCGTGGTGGACGGAACGGTGACCGGCGAGGTCGTGTATCTTTCCGCCATGGAAGAACAGAAGCACGCCGTCGCCCAGGCTTCGGCCGAACTGGATGCGACCGGCCGCTTCGTGGAAGATCTCGTCTCCGCCCGTGAAAACGGCGAATTCGTGATGCTGCCGCGCGAACAGATCACGCTGATGGACGTTTCGCCCAAGCAGCTGGTCTCGGTCGCCGCTTCGCTCATTCCGTTCCTGGAAAACGACGACGCCAACCGCGCACTGATGGGCTCGAACATGCAGCGTCAGGCCGTGCCGCTGGTGAAGGCGGAAGCGCCTTTCGTCGGCACCGGCATGGAAGAAACCGTGGCCCGCGATTCCGGCGCCGCCATTGCCGCACTGCGCGCCGGTGTGGTGGACCAGGTCGACGCGACCCGTATCGTTATCCGCGCTTCGGGCGATATCGAGCCGGGCAAGTCGGGCGTGGACATCTACACGCTGCAGAAGTTCCAGCGTTCGAACCAGAACACCTGCATCAACCAGCGTCCGCTGGTGAAGGTGGGCGACCTGATCGAAAAGGGCGACATCATCGCCGACGGTCCCTCGACCGAGCTGGGCGAACTGGCGCTGGGCCGCAACGTGCTCGTCGCGTTCATGCCCTGGAACGGCTACAATTACGAAGACTCCATCCTGATCTCCGAGCGGATCGTGAAGGAAGACGTCTTCACCTCGATCCACATCGAGGAATTCGAAGTGATGGCCCGCGACACTAAGCTCGGGCCTGAAGACATCACCCGCGACATTCCGAATGTGGGCGAGGAAGCCCTGCGCAACCTCGACGAAGCGGGCATCGTCTACATCGGCGCCGAAGTGCATCCTGGCGACATTCTGGTCGGCAAGATCACGCCCAAGGGCGAAAGCCCGATGACGCCGGAAGAAAAGCTGCTGCGCGCCATCTTCGGTGAAAAGGCCAGCGACGTGCGCGACACCTCGCTTCGCCTGCCGCCGGGCGTTGCCGGCACCATCGTGGAAGTCCGCGTCTTCAACCGCCACGGTATTGAGATCGACGACCGTACCCGCGCGATCCAGAACGAGGAAATCGAACGCCTCCGGAAGGACGCCGAGGACGAACGCGCGATCCTCAACCGTGCGACCTACAACCGCCTGCGCGAAATGCTGGCCGGCCAGGTCGCTTCTGCTGCCCCCAAGGGCATCAAGAAGGGCACGGAGATCGACGAGGAACTTCTCGAAAGCGTCGAGCGCCACGAATGGTTCAAGTTCGCTGTCGCCGATGACGCCCGCCAGAGCCAGCTGGAAGCCGTGAAGGCCCAGTATGACGAGGCGGTGAAGCTCATCAACGACAAGTTCGAGGACCGCCGCGAGAAGCTGGAACGGGGCGATGAACTCGCACCGGGCGTGCTCAAGATGGTCAAGGTCTTCGTCGCGGTGAAGCGCAAGCTGCAGCCGGGCGACAAGATGGCCGGCCGTCACGGCAACAAGGGTATCATCAGCCGCATCCTGCCGGCCGAAGACATGCCCTTCCTTGAAGACGGTACTCCGGTGGACTTCGTGCTGAACCCGCTGGGCGTGCCTTCGCGCATGAACGTCGGCCAGATCTTCGAAACCCATCTGGGCTGGGCCGCGCGCGGCCTTGGCCGCAAGATCGGCGATGCTCTGGACGCATGGCGCGAAGCCAATCCGAATCCCGAAGCCGGCGCACCGCCGGAAGCGGTCAAGGAACTGCTCAAGGAAGTCTACGGCGAGAACTACTCTGACGAGATCGAGAGCCGCGGCACCGATGCCATCGTGGAACTGGCGCAGAACGTCCGCAACGGCGTGCCCATGGGCTCTCCGGTGTTCGACGGCGCGGTGGAAGCCGACGTTTCGGCGATGCTCCGCATGGCCGGGCTCGACGAATCCGGTCAGGTGACCCTGCTCGATGGCCGTACCGGCGAGGCGTTCGACCGCAAGGTCACCGTCGGCTGCAAGTATGTCCTGAAGCTGCACCACCTTGTCGACGACAAGATCCACGCCCGTTCGATCGGCCCCTACTCGCTCGTCACCCAGCAGCCGCTGGGCGGTAAGGCGCAGTTCGGCGGCCAGCGCTTCGGGGAAATGGAAGTGTGGGCACTGCAGGCTTACGGCGCGGCTTACACGCTGCAGGAAATGCTGACGGTGAAGTCGGACGACGTGGTCGGCCGCACCAAGGTCTATGACGCGATCGTCAAAGGTGACGATACGTTCGAGGCCGGCATTCCCGAAAGCTTCAACGTGCTCGTCAAGGAAATGCGCAGCCTTGGCCTCAATGTCGAACTCAAGTCGGTTGAAGACGAAGAGGACGACGAAGGTTTCGCCGAGGCGGCGGAGTGAGTCCGGCGGCCCTGCCTTTCTGAGGCAGGGCCCCGCCGCTTCGCACCAGAGATTGACCCTGCAGAGGGACTGAAGACATGAACGACCTGACGAAATTCACCAACCAGCTGGCCAAGCCGGACACCTTCGACCAGATCCAGATCGGGATCGCCTCGCCTGAGCGCATCCGTTCCTGGTCCTTCGGCGAGATCAAGAAGCCGGAAACGATCAACTATCGTACCTTCAAGCCGGAACGCGACGGCCTGTTCTGCGCGCGCATCTTCGGCCCCGTGAAGGATTACGAGTGCCTGTGCGGCAAGTACAAGCGCATGAAGTACAAGGGCGTCGTCTGCGAAAAGTGCGGCGTCGAAGTCACCGTGACCAAGGTGCGCCGCGAGCGCATGGGCCATATCGAACTGGCCGCGCCGGTCGCGCACATCTGGTTCCTCAAGTCGCTGCCCTCGCGCATCGGCCTGCTGCTCGACATGCAGCTCAAGCAGCTTGAGCGCATCCTCTATTTCGAAAGCTACGTGGTGATTGAGCCGGGTCTGACCCCGCTTGAGAAGTACCAGCTGCTGACCGAAGACGAGCTGCTCGACGCGCAGGACGAATATGGCGAAGACGCCTTCTCCGCCGGCATCGGCGCGGAAGCCGTCAAGCACATGCTGATGGATCTGGACCTTGTGCGCGAGCGTGAGGAACTGCTGGAGGAGCTGGCCACCACCAAGTCGGCCCTCAAGCCCAAGAAGATCATCAAGCGCCTGAAGGTCGTGGAAAGCTTCATCGATTCCGGCAACCGCCCGGAATGGATGATCCTGGAAGTCGTGCCGGTCATCCCGCCCGAACTGCGCCCGCTGGTTCCGCTGGACGGCGGCCGCTTCGCGACGTCGGACCTTAACGACCTGTATCGCCGCGTTATCAACCGTAACAACCGCCTCAAGCGCCTGATGGAATTGCGCGCGCCGGACATCATCGTCCGCAACGAAAAGCGCATGCTGCAGGAAGCCGTTGACGCGCTGTTCGACAATGGCCGCCGTGGCCGCGTCATCACTGGCGCCAACAAGCGTCCGCTGAAGTCGCTGTCCGACATGCTCAAGGGCAAGCAGGGCCGCTTCCGTCAGAACCTGCTCGGCAAGCGCGTCGACTATTCGGGCCGTTCGGTCATCGTGACCGGTCCGGAACTCAAGCTGCACCAGTGCGGGTTGCCCAAGAAGATGGCGCTCGAACTGTTCAAGCCGTTCATCTACGCCCGTCTGGACGCCAAGGGTCTCTCCATGACCCTGAAGCAGGCCAAGAAGTGGGTCGAAAAGGAACGCAAGGAAGTCTGGGACATCCTTGACGAAGTGATCCGCGAGCACCCGGTTCTGCTGAACCGCGCGCCCACGCTGCACCGTCTGGGAATTCAGGCCTTCGAACCCGTGCTGATCGAAGGAAAGGCGATCCAGCTGCACCCGCTCGTCTGCTCGGCCTTCAACGCCGACTTCGACGGTGACCAGATGGCCGTCCACGTGCCGCTTTCGCTGGAAGCCCAGCTGGAAGCCCGCGTGCTGATGATGTCCACCAACAACATCCTCTCGCCCGCCAACGGCAAGCCGATCATCGTGCCTTCGCAGGACATGGTGCTGGGCCTGTACTACCTCTCGATGGAGCGCGAAGGCGATCCGGGCGAGGGCATGATCCTGTCGGACATGGCCGAAGTGCACCAGGCGCTGGAAGTGAAGGCGGTGACGTTGCACACCAAGATCACCAGCCGCGTGCCGCAGACCGGCGAAGACGGTGTGGAGCGCATGGTGCGCTATGAAACCACGCCGGGCCGCATGCTGATCGGCGAATGCCTGCCCAAGAACCACAAGGTTCCCTTCGACGTCGTCAATCGCCTTCTCACCAAGAAGGACATCGGTGACGTGATCGACGAAGTCTATCGCCACACCGGCCAGAAGGACACGGTGCTGTTCGCCGACGCCATCATGGCGCTGGGCTTCCGTCACGCCTGCCGCGCTGGTATCTCGTTCGGCAAGGATGACATGATCATCCCGGCTTCGAAGACCGAGCTGGTCGATCAGACCAAGGCCCTGGTTGCCGATTACGAGCAGCAGTATCAGGACGGCTTCATCACCCAGCAGGAAAAGTACAACAAGGTGATCGACGCCTGGAGCCGTTGCGGCGACCAGGTGGCGAATGCCATGATGGAAGAACTGCGCGCCACTCCGCTGGACGAGAACGGCCGTCAGAAGCCGATCAACTCGATCTACATGATGAGCCACTCCGGCGCCCGTGGTAGCCCGGCCCAGATGAAGCAGCTTGGCGGTATGCGCGGCCTCATGGCCAAGCCGTCGGGCGAAATCATCGAGACGCCGATCATCTCGAACTTCAAGGAAGGTCTGACCGTTCTTGAATACTTCAACTCCACGCACGGCGCCCGTAAGGGTCTGGCCGACACCGCGCTCAAGACGGCGAACTCGGGTTACCTGACCCGCCGTCTGGTCGACGTGTCGCAGGACTGCGTGATCGTCGAGGAAGACTGCAAGACCACGAACGCGCTGGAAATGCGCGCCATCGTGCAGGGCGGCTCCACCATCGCCTCGTTGGGCGAACGTATCCTGGGCCGTACCGCGGCCGAGGATCTGGTGAACGTCAAGACCGGCGAAGTGATCGTGAAGGCGGGCACGCTGATCGACGAACCGATGGTGAAGGCCATCGAGGAAGCGGAAGTGCAGTCGGCCAAGATCCGCAGCCCGCTGGTCTGCGAAGCTGCCCAGGGCGTGTGCGGCACCTGCTACGGCCGTGACCTCGCTCGCGGTACGCCGGTGAACATCGGCGAGGCCGTGGGCGTAATCGCGGCGCAGTCGATCGGTGAACCGGGTACGCAGCTGACCATGCGTACCTTCCACATCGGCGGCGCGGCGCAGGTAAACGAAACCTCGCACCTCGAAGCCATCTCGGTGGGCCGCATCGAATATCGCGACATGCCGACCATCAAGGACAAGCGCGGGCGCATGCTCTCGCTGGCCCGGAACGGCGAAATCCTCGTGATCGACGCGGAAGGCCGTGAACGCGAAATCCACAAGGTGCCTTACGGTACCGTCCTGATGCACAAGGACGGCGACAAGGTGAAGGAAGGCGATCGCCTGGCCGAGTGGGATCCGTTCACCCTGCCGATCATCACCGAACAGTCGGGCGTGGTACGTTACCAGGACCTGCTGGACGGCAAGACCCTGACCGAGCAGACCGACGAAGCCACTGGCATGACCAGCCGCGTGGTGACGGAATATCGCGCTTCGGCCAGCCGTTCCAAGAAGGAAGACCTGCGTCCGCGCCTGACCCTGCTGAACGAGGGTTCGGACGAGACCGAGGCGGCGCGCTACATGCTCGCCCCGGGCACGACGCTGTCGGTGGAAGACGGCCAGCAGGTCGAAGCGGGCGACATTCTCGCCCGTGCGACCCGCGAAGCCGCCAAGACGCGCGACATCACCGGCGGTCTGCCGCGCGTTGCCGAACTGTTCGAAGCGCGCAAGCCGAAGGATAACGCGATCATCGCCAAGATCAGCGGCCGGATCGAATTCGTCCGTGACTACAAGGCGAAGCGCAAGATCGCGATCATTCCCGAGGAAGGCGAACCGGTCGAGTACCTGATCCCCAAGAGCAAGGTGATCGACGTTCAGGAAGGCGACTTCGTGAAGAAGGGCGACAACCTGATCTCGGGCAGCCCCGATCCGCACGACATCCTCGAAGTGCTCGGCGTGGAAGCGCTGGCCGAATATCTCGTGGCCGAAATCCAGGAAGTCTATCGACTCCAGGGCGTGAAGATCAACGACAAGCACATCGAAGTGATCGTTCGCCAGATGCTGCAGAAGGTCGAGATCACCGATGGCGGGGACACCACCCTGCTGCCGGGCGAACAGGTCGACTACGAGGAAATGAACGAGGTCAACTCCAAGCTGCCCAAGGGCAAGCAGCCGGCCAGCGGCAACCCGGTTCTGCTGGGTATCACCAAGGCCAGCCTGCAGACCCGTTCGTTCATCTCGGCCGCTTCCTTCCAGGAAACCACCCGCGTGCTCACGCAGGCGGCCGTGGAAGGCAAGAAGGACACGCTGATCGGTCTGAAGGAAAACGTGATCGTGGGCCGTCTCATCCCCGCCGGTACCGGCGCGGGCATGAACCGCATCCGCGTCGCCGCTTCCAGCCGCGACGCCGCACTGCGTGCCTCCTACCGCAAGCTGCAGGAAGTGATCATCGCTCCTGACAGTGCGGAAGAAGAACATGCCGCTGAACTGCTGCGCGATCCGGCCGACGATACCGGCAATGACGCGCTGGCCCGGGTGGAAGGCGAAACCCACGGCACCGATGCCGATGCGGGCGATTACCTGAACCCCGAAGCGGCTGACGAAGCAACGGGCGAGGAATAAGCCTCACCCGCCTTCGTGCGAAGGAACAGAAAACCCCGCCGGAGCGATCCGGCGGGGTTTTTCTTTGTTGCGGCTCGTGGCGCGCCTGACGGGGCTTTACCCAATGCGATCACAGCGGCTGCAAATCGGAAATGCAGCCGGCCAAGAGGGCGGGCCTATCCCAACAAAAAAGCCGGGGCACCTTGCGATGCCCCGGCCTGATTTTCGTTCGATTGCAGCGTCGCGTCAGAGGCCGACGATGCCCCCATCGTTGCGGGTGATGGCGACCACGGCCGAGCGCGGGCGGCCTGAATTGGTGCCGCTCTGGCTTTGCGGCCAGTGGCTGCTGGGCGCATCGGCTGAGCCGTTTTCGCCCGGGTGCTGGATGCCCACGAACAGGGTGCGGCCGTCCGGAGTGGTGTCCACGCCGGTGATCTCGCATTCCAGCGGGCCGGTGAGGAAGCGCTTCAGAGTGCCGGGCGTGGCATTGGTGCCAGCCTGGGTAGTCTGCATCGCCGTGGCGCCGCCAGTGCCCACATTCGTGATGGTGCGGCTGCCGCCATCGCCCACGAAGCCGGGCAGGGCTGCCAGCATCTGGTTGTTGGTCTGGTCAGTGAAAGCGCCATCGTCGGTCTGGATCCACAGCAGCGGACGCAGGTGGCCAGCCGGGTTCTGCGTGCGCGAGAACCAGAGGCCGTCCGGGCTGGAGAAGTCGTTGCTGGCATCCAGGCCCGAGATGTTCACGTCCGAACCGGCTTCGGCCGAATCCGCACCAAACAGATAGATGTCCCAGATGAAGCTGGTGGCAGCCTGATTGTCCCCACCTTCGCGGATGCGGATGATGTGGCCATTGGCATTGCCATAGCTGTTGCCCGGCTGGCTCACATAGTGACGCGGATTTGCGGCATCGGTGCCGTTCAACGGACGACCCGACGAGCTGTTATTGGTAAGCGTCAGGTAGATCTCGCCGGTGCGCGGGTTGCAGGCGGTCCATTCCGGGCGATCCATCGGGGTGGCCCCCAGTGCGTCGGCCGCGAGGCGGGCATTGACGAGAATGTCCTGCTGGTTCTGGAACACATATTCCGGATCGTTGCCGACGGCGGCACGGTTCGGAACCTGGCCATAGACCAGCGGCAGCCAGCTGCCGGTGCCGTCGGCGTTGAACTTCGCGACGTAGAGCGTGCCGGAGTCCAGATATTTGTCGCCAATGGCCAGGCGATTGTCTGCCATGGCATCGCGCGCTTCCCACGTGGCGGTCGACACGAATTTGTAGAAATATTCGCGGCGGGCATCGTCGCCCATGTAGACGGCAACCTTGCGGCCGGCTTCCAGTTTGCCCAGCCATGCGCCTTCATGGCCCATGCGGCCCAGCGCCGTGCGCTTGCGCGGCTTGCTGGTGGGATCGTAGGGATCGATTTCCACGACCCAGCCCATCTGGTTGGGCTCGTTGCGATAGTCCTGCGTGGCGGTCAGCCCTTCGCTAGCGCGGGCATCCCAGCGGCGGAAGCGTGTGTCGGAAGGGTTGGCGGGCGTTACGCTGGACCAGGCATAATTGCCGCTGCCGCCGGTCACGCCATAGCGGCGCAGCGAAGTGAGTTCGCGCGCGCTGCGCAGGGCATCGTCGCCGCTGCGCTTGAAGTATCCGGCCCAGTTTTCTTCACAGGTCAGGGCGGTGCCCCATTCTGTGTGGCCGTTGGCGCAGTTGTTGATGGTGCCGCGGCCCTGCGTGCCGTCGGTGGAGAAGGTGGTCTTCAGGAAATCCGAACCCTTCACTGGGCCGTTGAACTGCATCGGCGTGTTAGGCGTGATGCGGCGGTTGAAGGCGCTGTCCTTCACCCAGTTCCAGCCGGCGCGGCGTTCCGATTTGTATTCGGTGATGCTGACGCCATGTGCGTCGATTTCCTTCACCGCTTCGGCTTCCGGACGCGGGCCGGAACCGACATTGGTCGGGCCGTTCGGGTGGAGGTACTGGACGTTCAGGTTCTCATGGTTCTGCACCATCAGGCCGCGCTTGGACGAATTTTCGTTACGCTTGCCGGTCTGGCTCATGCCGAAGAAGTGCAGCGCGTCGCCATGGTCGCCGATGCGCTTGTCGAAATCGGTGTCGGTGCCGTCATTCTTGTAATCGGCGACATTGGCGGCGATCGGGTCGCCAAGGCGGGTCATCACAGTGACGGAATAGCCCTGCGGCACGGTCACGATGTCGTCGCGGTTCTTGTCGACGGCCCGGAAGCTGAGCTTGGCGGGGCTTACCAGCACGCGCGCGATGCCGTTCAGCAGCGAGAAGACCAGAGTGGTGACGTTCGAGACGGCCGGTGCGATGAAGGAGATGCGGCCATCTTCTTCGGTGATCAGTTCTACTTCCGGACCTTCGACCTGGGCCCACTGGCCGGCCGAGCTGGCAGTGAGTTCAACCGACTGGCCGGTGGAAACCGCGATTTCCTGGTTCACGGCAACGGTCTTGCCGCCATCCGAGCCACCGCCCAGTACATCGTCGGTGCAGCCCGACAGCATGGCGCCGCCAAGGAAGGCCGCGCTGCTGGCAGCAAGGCCGCCGCGCATCACCGAACGGCGCGAATGACGCGCTTCGGCAATGTCCCACAGCGTTTCGCCGCCGGTGTTATTGGTATCGACATCGCCATCGGAATAGCCGTTGCCGGGAATCAGATCGGTCATGATTACGCCCCCAAAGGATTAGAGGGCTTCCGCCTATTCGGTGTTTATGTCGCCTCTACTCAAACCCAGTGGCAAGGTTGCGACCGCCGCGTGAACCTGTGGCCATATTGCTGAAATGACGATGAAATAGTGCAGCCGAAAAGTCGCAATCACGGATGGGTGTGGACCATTGCGGCGCGTGCGCGTCTTCGCGATTGCCCGCGCGGGTAAGGCCGCCTAATCCTGCCTTTATGCCCGATACGCTCTCCATCACGCTCGCCCAGATGAACCAGAATGTCGGCAATATTGCCGGCAATGCCGAAGCGATGCTCAGGGTCCGTGCGGAAGCAGGTAAAACCGATCTGGTGGTTTTTCCCGAAATGCACCTGATCGGATATCCGCCCGAAGACCTGATCCTGAAGCCTGCCCTGATCGAGCGTGCGGCCGCGGAGATGGAGCGGCTGGCTCTGTGCACCGGCGATGGCGGCCCGGCCATGCTGGTGGGCAGCGTGTTCGTGCGCGACGGGGCGCTGCATAACGGCGTGGCCTTGCTGGATGGCGGGCGCGTCACGGCTACGCGCTTCAAGCATGAACTGCCCAATTACGGCACCTTCGATGAAATGCGCTATTTCACGCCCGGCCCCCTGCCGGAGCCGGTGCTGTTCCGGGGCGCCATGCTGGGCCTGCCGATCTGCGAGGATATCTGGCACCCGGATGTCTGCCGCCATCTGGCCGATTTCGGCGCGGGCCTGTTCATCTGCGTGAACGGAAGCCCTTACGAGATCGACAAGGACGTGCTGCGTATCGACGAGATCGCCCGCCGCCGCGCGGTGGATACCGGCATTCCCATGGCCTATCTCAACCGCGTGGGCGGGCAGGACGAACTGGTGTTCGACGGGGCCAGCTTCGTCATCAATGGCGACGGTTCGCTGGCCGTGCAGATGCGCGACTGGGAAGAACAGGTTGTCGAGACGAAGTGGACCAAGATCGCGCGCGGCTGGAACTGCAACCGGGGCGAGTTGGAAGGGCTGACCGATCAGGCAGAGGAAACCTGGTGCGCCATGGTGCTGGCCCTGCGCGACTATGTGGACAAGAACCGCTTCCCCGGCGTGGTGATCGGCCTTTCGGGCGGGATCGATTCGGCCGTCTGCGCGGCCATCGCGGTGGATGCATTGGGGGCGGAGCGGGTGTGGTGCGTGATGATGCCCAGCCGCTTCACCAGCCAGGAAAGCCTCGACGATGCGAAGGCCTGTGCCGAGGCGCTGGGTTGCCGTTATTCAATAATCCCGATCCAGCCCGCCGTCGAAGGGTTCGACGCCATGCTGGAAGACAGTTTCGCCGATACACAGGTGGACATCACGGAAGAGAATTTGCAGTCGCGCATTCGCGGCGTGACGCTGATGGCCCTTTCTAACAAGTTCGGGCCGATGCTGGTGACCACCGGCAACAAGAGCGAGATGAGCGTGGGTTATGCCACGATCTATGGTGACATGGCCGGCGGCTACAACCCGCTGAAGGATGCCTACAAGATGACCGTGTTCGGCGTGGCCAAGTGGCGCAACACCGCTGTGCCGCGCATCGGCCTGGGCCCGGCGGGCGAAGTGATTCCCCAGCGCATCATCGACAAGCCGCCCAGCGCGGAACTGCGGCCCGACCAGAAGGACGAGGATTCGCTGCCGCCCTATCCGGTGCTGGACCGTATCCTGATGGGGCTGGTGGAGCATGAGAAGAGCGTGGACCAGCTTGCAGCCGAAGGGCTGGAACGGGCGACGGTGGAACGGATCGAGCACCTGCTGAACATCGCCGAATACAAGCGCCGCCAGGCCCCCCCGGGCGTGAAGCTGGGCATGCGCAATTTCGGCCGCGACCGGCGCTATCCCATCACGCACAGTTTCCGCAGTAAATGACAAGCCGGGGCCGAACCGCTAACGGCGCTGCATGAGCATCGTTACCCGCTTCGCCCCGTCGCCCACCGGGCGGCTGCATGTCGGCAATATCCGCACCGCGCTCCATAACTGGATGCTGGCGAAGAAACATGGCGGGCGCTTCCTGCTGCGCATCGACGATACGGATCAGGAGCGCAGCAAAGAGGAATATGTCGAGGCGATCCGCGCCGATCTGGCCTGGCTGGGGCTGGAGCCGGAAGGGGAGGAGCGCCAGTCTGAACGCTTCCAGCTCTATCAGATGCAGTTCAACTATCTGGTGGACGAGGGGCGGCTCTATCGCTGCTACGAAACCTCGCAGGAACTGGAACTGAAGCGCAGAGTGCTGTTGGGTCGCGGCCTGCCGCCGATCTATGACCGGGCGGCTCTGCAACTGACCGAGGCGGACCATGCGGATTATGCCGCGAAGGGCATTGCACCGCACTGGCGCTTCAAGCTGGACCGTTCCGCCGCCATCGAATGGGAAGACGGCATTCGCGGGCCCCAGCATTTCGACCCGGCCCAGCTTTCCGACCCCGTGGTGCGCCGCGCGGATGGATCGTGGCTCTATATGCTGCCCAGCGCGATCGACGATATCGAGATGGGCGTCACCGACGTGCTGCGCGGGGAGGATCATGTCTCCAACACCGCGCTGCAGATCCAGATGTTCGCCGCGCTTGGCGCTGCCCATCCCCGCTTCGCGCATGAGGCGCTGCTGGTGGGGAGCGAGGGCAAATTGTCCAAGCGGCTCGGCTCGCTGGGGGCGGATGCCTTCCGTGAACGCGGGATCGAAGCAGCGGCGCTGGTTGCGCTGCTCGCGCGGCTGGGCACGTCTCAGGCGGTGGAGCCGATTGCCGAGCGTGCCGCGCTGATCGACAGTTTCGACCTTTCCACCTTCGGCCGCGCCCCGGCCCGCTTCGACGATGCGGAACTGGAACGGGTGAATTCCGGGATCGTCCACCAGCTGGTTTTCGCCGAAGTGCAGGACCGTCTGCCCGAAGGCATGGGCGAGGAAGCATGGCAGGCCATTCGCCCCAACCTTGCCCATGTGGGCGAGGCGGCGGATTGGTGGCAGGTCGTCACCGGCCCCATCGAGGCCGCTGAATTTTCAGACGAAGATCGCGCCTTTCTGGCCGATGCGGCCCGCCTGCTGGCCTGGAACGAAGACCCGTGGCCTGTGCTGACCAATGCACTGAAAGAAGCGACCGGGCGCAAGGGCAAGAGCCTGTTCCACCCGCTGCGCCTTGCCCTTACCGGGCGCGATTCCGGGCCGGACATGAAGGCCCTGCTGCCGCTGATCGGCGAGCGCGAGGCTCGCGCCCGCCTGGAACGGGCGGCGCAGGGCTGAAGCAGTCGTAATGCCGGGCATAATCCAGCTGGGACCGCTGGTGATCGCGAGCGACCGTTTGCTGGCGCTGGCCCTGATCATGGCCTTCCTGTTCGGGTTTGACCGGATCGCCGCGCGCTTCGGCCTGCAGGCCAGAACCGGCGGGTTGGCGCTGGCTGGCGGGATCGTGGCCGCGCGGCTGGCCTATGTCCTTGCCCACTACGACGCCTTTGCGCAGGATTGGGCCTCTGTCCTTGCCATATGGGAAGGTGGGTTCTCTGGACCGGCGGGCTTCCTTGGCGCTGCGGCAATCATCGCATGGCGGGTAAGGCATCGGGTAGCCTTGCTCCGTTCGCTGGCGATGCTGGGTGCTCTTGCCGCGCTGTGGTTCGCCGGATCGAGTCTGCTGAGCCCCGCGCCGCGGCCAATGCCGGACCTGCCGCAAATGGTGCATCTGGAGGGACGTCCCTTCGACCCTTCCGCGCTTGAAGGCCAGCCCTATGTGATGAATTTGTGGGCCACCTGGTGCCCGCCCTGCCGCCGCGAACTGCCGATGCTGGCGCAAGAGGCCGCGCGCACGGATGTGCCGATCCTGCTGGTCAGCCAGGGCGAAGATGCGGGCACTGTGCAGGCCTATCTGGAACGGCAGGGCATTTCAGGCGAGGCAGTGCTGCTGGACGATGCATCGGGCCTGTCACTGGTGGTGGGCAGCACGGCCTTGCCAACCACTGTGTTCGTGGATGCACGGGGCCGGATCGTGGAAACCCAGTTCGGCCAGCTGTCCCGCGCCGCCCTGGCGGACGGGCTGGCGCGGATCATGGATTAGGGCGTCGTTCAAGGCCGCCGCATTGCCCGCGCGGTTTTCTCTGCCCATAAACAGCCGCCATGTCTGGCCGGGCAGGGGGCCTGCGTTTAACAGCCGGCGGATGGAAGACCTCTTTTCCGGCGAGTCGATCCGTGACCGGGCCATGACGCGCGAGGAAATCCGCGCCTTGAAAGGGCAGCAGACGCTGATCGGCTGCGATCTGGAAGAAGCGGACCTTTCCCGGCTCGATCTTTCGGGGTGGACCTTCCAGCAATGCAATTTGCGCCGGACCGATTTCAGCGGGGCGAGAGCGGATCGCACCAGCTGGCGATCCTGCCGGGGTGCCTTTGCCAGCCTTGTCGGGTGCGACCTGTCCGAAGCCGTGTTCACAGGCTGCGATTTCAACAATGCCTCGCTGAAACGCAGCACGCTAGAAGGGACGCGGTTCGTCGGTTGCAAGCTCACCGGCGCGGATTTTTCCGAAGTGAAGGCCATCGATCTCCATTTCTCGGAGACGCTGCTGGTCAATGCCAGGCTGACGGGCCGCTCCTTCAGAAAGGCCAGCCTTGTGCGCGTGGACTTCTCGCAGGCCGATCTGCGCAAATGCGATTTCCGAATGACGACCTTCGAGGATTGCAGCCTGCGCGAGGCAGTGCTGGATGGCGCGGGTTTTGAAGGCGCGGACCTGCGCGGCGCGGACATCGGCGGCGTGCGGCTGGGGGATGCCTCCCGCTTTCGCGGTGCCACGATTTCGCGCGAACAGGCCGCGCAGCTCCTCAGCGAGGTCGGCCTGAACGTTCGCTAAGGCGGGCCGAAGCCTGCCATCATGCGCGCAGGAGTTTCACCGGCCGTCCGGTGAAACCTTCATTCCCCGTGGCGTTCCAGCTCGTCCCCGGTCAGGCGTACGACGTGGAGCAGGTTGGTGGAGCCGGGCGTGCCGAAGGGGACGCCTGCCAGCATCACCAGCCGCGATCCAGCCTTGCCCATGCCATGGCGCAGGGCCATCCGCTTGCCCTTGGCCACCATCTCCTCGAAACTGTCGATGTCGCGCGTGGCCACGGCATGAGTGCCCCACAGCAGCGCCATGCGCCGTGCGGTGCGCAGCGCGGGGGTGAGCACCAGCACCGGCACGCCGGGCCTCTCGCGCGCAACGCGGCGCGCGGTGGAGCCGGAACCGGTGAACACCACCACGGCGGAAATCGGCATGGTTTCCGCAATGGTCATGCAGGCGTGGGAAAGCGCGTCGGCCGTGGTCGGATCGGGCGGGGTTTCGTGGAAGCGGATGCGCGTGCGATAGCTGGCATCGGCTTCGATCTTGGCGGCAATGCGGTCCATCATCGCCACGGCTTCTTCCGGCCACTGGCCCGCCGCCGTTTCGGCCGAAAGCATCACCGCATCCGCCCCGTCATAGACGGCATTGGCCACGTCCGACACTTCGGCGCGGGTGGGGGTGGGGTTCTCGATCATGGATTCGAGCATCTGCGTCGCCACGATCACCGGCTTGCCCATGCTGCGCGAGCAATTGACGATCTGCTTCTGCAGCGGTGGCACGTCTTCGGGATTCAGCTCCACGCCCAAGTCGCCGCGCGCTACCATCACCGCGTCTGACAGTTCGATGATCTCGTCCAGCCGGTCAATCGCGGCGGGCTTTTCGATCTTGGCGCACAGGGCGCCGTGGCCGCCCATCAGCTTGCGCGCCTCGGCCACGTCTTCCGGACGCTGGACGAAGGACAGGGCGATCCAGTCCGCCCCATGCTTCACGGCGAAGGCCAGGTCCTTGCGATCCTTCTCGGTCAAGGCGGGAACGGGCACCACCGCGTCGGGCACGTTCACGCCCTTGCGGTCGGAAATCACGCCGCCCACTTCGGCGCTGGTGAGAATCTCGTTCTCGTCGGCCCGGATCACGCGCAGGCGGATCTTGCCGTCGTCGATCAGCAGGCGCTGGCCCTTTTCCAGAATGCCGAACAGTTCCGGATGCGGCAGGCAGACGCGGTTTTCGTCGCCCGGCTCGGGATTGCGGTCCAGCGTGAAATGGCTGCCGTGGCGGATCACCACCCGCTCGCCCTGGCGGAAAGTGCCGACGCGCAGCTTCGGCCCCTGCAGATCGCACAGGATGGCGATGGGGTGGGCCAGATCTTTCTCCAGCGCACGGATCGCCTTGATCGTTTCCTCATGCGTGGCATGGTCCCCATGGCTCATGTTCACGCGGAACGCGTCGGCACCGGCCAGCACGAGGCGGCGGAGCATCTCCGGGTCGCGGCTGGCGGGGCCGATGGTGGCAAGGATCTTGACCTTGCGGTTGCGGGGCTTGAGCTTGGGCTGTTCGAATTTTGCCATGGGACCGTGCCTATGTCAGAGGCACGGGACATTACAACTACAGCTTTGCGGGAAAACTTGATGACCGACGCACCCGATCCGCTCGACACCCTGCCCGACGATGTGGCCGCCGCCGCCTTCCGCCGTCTGGTGCGCCATTTGCGCAAGCGCCACGATGCCCAGAATATCGACCTGATGGGCCTTTCCGGCTTCTGCCGTAACTGTCTGGCCGACTGGATCAACGATGCCGGCGCAGGCCTGTCCAAGCCCGATGCGCGGGCGCTGATCCACGGCATGCCGATGGAGGAATGGAAGGTGAAGTTCCAGACCGAGGCGACGCCGGAACAGATGGCCCGGATGGAAGAGAGCCTGAAGAAGAACGGCGGCACGCACTAGGCGCGCCCAATTCCC
The DNA here is from genome assembly GCF_001305965.1 of Erythrobacter sp. SG61-1L. Lineage (NCBI taxonomy): Bacteria > Pseudomonadati > Pseudomonadota > Alphaproteobacteria > Sphingomonadales > Erythrobacteraceae > Erythrobacter > Erythrobacter sp. SG61-1L. The sequence goes on along the minus strand of NZ_JXQC01000003.1, from coordinate 2,560,742 downwards.
TGGCCAATTCCTGTGCCAAATCTTGGGCCAAATCTTGGGGAGGAATCGGCCAAGCCGCCTTCACCCCTCCGGCCCCGCTCGCTATCAGCGCGCCAACCGATTCTCATTCCAACGGAGCCCCCACAGATGGCCGAAACCACCGATGACCGCCTGCGCCTGCTGATCGAGCGCGTGGAGCGACTGGAAGAAGAAAAGAAGGGCATCTCCGACGACATCCGCGACGTCTATGCCGAAGCCAAGGCCGTGGGTTACGACGTCAAGATCATGCGCCAGATCGTGCGTCTGCGTAAGATGAAGCCGGACGATCGCCGCGAAATGGACCTGGTGCTGGACACCTATCGCAGCGCGCTGGGCCTCGACTGATCCAGTCAGCTTGCCAACAGCGCCACCGTCAAGGCGGCGCTGTTGGACAGGGCATGGGCCAGCATGGATGCGACAAGGCCGATCCGCATGCGGATGAAGCCCAGCACCAGCCCGGCCCATAATTGCGGCAGCACCAGCGGCAGGGCGATCACCGAGAAGCTGGGATAATTGGCCATGTGCAGCAGCGCGAAGCCCGCCGCGCCCAGATAGAAGATCGCCGGGAAGCCCGCATCGAACCAGCCGGGCGTGCCTTTCTTCCTCAGGAAAAACCAGCCCAAGGGCATTGCGATCAGCAGGGCCAGAAAGCCCGCCCCGGCCGCCACCGGGTTCATCCCCTGCGTATTGGCATAGAGCAGCACGGCGATGCCTGCGGCGCAGGCCAGCAGCCACAAGGCCCGGACGCGGCCCGTCAGCCAGCCGCGAAACAGCAATTCTTCCAGAACCGGCGCGATCACGATCACGACGGGAATCATCACCTGCGGCTCCAGCTTGCCGAAGGCATCGGGGGCGGGCAGGTCGAACAGGCTTTGCCACAGGCCCAGCACAGGCAGCAGCACCAGCAGCAGGCCAGTGATCATCAGCACTGTCAGCACCGCCAGCCGCCGCATAGCGCCCGGCGCGCGGATTCCGGTCGGATCCAGCCGGCGGGGGTGGCGCAGCCACTGGCCCAGCTCGCGCAGCATGGTGACGGGCGGGGGGTAATTCGTGTCGACGGTCACCGGAAATACTCCATCGCCAATGGCTTGGCAGGCGCGCGCGCTGCGTTATCTTCCTCGCATCAATGGCATGCGGGAGTAAACAAAGATGGCAGGCCCCTGGGAGAGTTCGCGCGAAGACGGCATGATCGTCACCACCACGGCATTGGTGGAAGGGCGCCCGGTGAAGGAATATCTGGGTATCGTGGCCGGTGAAGTGATCGTGGGCGCCAATATCTTCCGCGACCTGTTCGCTTCCATTACCGACATCGTCGGCGGGCGATCAGGCAAATATGAGGAAGTGCTCAGCCGCGCGCGCGATCAGGCGATCGAGGAAATGAAGCAGCAGGCCATGCAGCGCGGTGGCAACGCCGTGCTTGGCGTGGACCTCGATTACGAGGTACTCGGCTCCAACGGATCGATGCTGATGGTCAGCGCCAGCGGCACCGCTGTGCTGCTCTGACAATCAGATATAGCTCACGCATTGCCCGGCGCGCGCCTGTAAGCTAGGAGCGCGCCCACACGGGATTCCGCCCGAGGAATCCGCAAGAACACAGATTTCCGAAGGTTCCCATGGCAGGCCATTCCAAATTCAAGAACATCATGCACCGCAAGGGCGCGCAGGATAAGAAGCGCTCCGCGATGTTTTCCAAGCTTAGCCGCGAAATCACTGTCGCGGCCAAGATGGGCATGCCCGATCCGGACATGAACCCGCGCCTGCGCGCCGCCGTCAACGCGGCCAAGGCCCAGTCCATGCCTAAGGACAATATCCAGCGCGCCATCGACAAGGCGAGCAAGGGCGACGGCGAGAATTACGAAGAAGTCCGCTATGAAGGCTATGGTCCGGGCGGCGTTGCGCTGATCGTCGAGGCACTGACCGACAATCGCAACCGCACTGCCACCAATGTGCGCACGGCCTTCTCCAAGAATGGCGGCAATCTGGGCGCTTCGGGCGCGGTGAGCCACGGGTTCGAACGGCTTGGCCTGATCGAATATCCCGGCAAGGTCGGTGATGAGGAAAAGGTTCTCGAAGCCGCGATCGAAGCCGGTGCCGACGATGTCGAAAGCGACGAGGAAAGCCACTCGATCTGGGTGTCGGTCGATTCGCTGCACGAAGTCGCCCGTGAACTGGAAAAGGTTCTGGGCGAAGCCGAAGGCGTGAAGCTGGCATGGAAGCCCAGCCTCAAGACCGAAGTGGACGAGGCCACGGCGGCCACCCTGCTCAAGCTGATAGACACGCTGGACGACGATGACGACGTCCAGACCGTTTGGGGCAATTACGAAATTCCCGACGACGTGATGGAAAAGCTGGGCTGATGTGGGGACTGGTCGCCAAGGCGCTGCTTTCCGGCGCCTTGATCGCGGCCATTTCCGAGATCGGCAAGCGGCTGCCGGCCTTTGCCGCGCTGGTGGCTTCGCTGCCGCTCGTTTCGATCCTGGGCATGATCCTGCTGTGGCGGGAACGGCCCGATGCAGAGAACATGGCAGTGCATTCGGCGGCGACCTTCTGGTATGTGCTGCCATCGCTGCCCATGTTCCTGACGATCCCGGCCATGCTGCGCGCCGGGTTGCCCTTCTGGCTCTCGCTACTTGCCGGCTGCGTGCTCACCGTCTTGCTTTACGGGTTGCTGATGGCAGCCGCACCGCGCCTTGGGCTGAAGCTCTAGGATGCTGATCCTCGGCCTCGATCCCTCGCTCACTTGCACCGGCTGGGGCGTGGTGCGCAGCGAGGGTTCTCGCCTCAGTCATATCGCCAATGGGCAGATCGCAACCGATTCCAAGGCGCCTTTGCCGGACCGGCTGCTGCATCTGCAGGATGCAGTCAGCGCGGTGATCGCCACCTATGCGCCCGACCGGGCGGCGGTGGAGGAAATCTTCGTCAACAAAAACCCGCAGTCCACGCTGAAACTGGCCCATGCGCGCGGTGCCATTCTGGCCGCCTGCGCGCGCGGATCGCTGCCCGTGGCCGAACATGCCACAAGGCTGGTGAAGAAGGCCGTGGTGGGCACCGGTGCGGCGGAGAAGCAGCAGGTGCAGGCCATGCTCAAGGTGTTGCTGCCCGGCGCGAAAGTGGCCGGGGCCGACGCGGCGGACGCTTTGGCCGTGGCGATCGCCGATGCCCATCTGGGGGGAGGGCGCTAATGTATCTCAATGTGTTCCGCAGCCGCAAACGGGCGGACATGGACGCTGCCGCCTATGCCGAGGATGCCGCGCGTATGGAGGAACTGGCGCGCCGGCAGCCCGGCTTCATCGCCTATCGCAGCTATCGCGCGGAGGACGGCGAAACGCTTTCCATGTCCGAATGGGAGAGCGAGGATCACGCCCGCGCATGGGCGCGCCATGCGGAACACGCCATGGTGCAGGGCCGGGGCCGTGCGGAATATTACGAGAGCTACACCGTCTATTCCTGCCCCGATCCGCGCGTGCGGCATTTTCCGCGCGCAGGCTGAGCAATCCTGCAGCAACAGTCATAACCCTGACATTCGAGGCCCCGACATGACGATCCACTTCTACGGCATTCCCAATTGCGACACGGTGAAGAAGGCGCGCACATGGCTCGACGGGCAGGGACTTTCCTACACTTTCCACGACTACAAGAAGGAAGGGGCGGACGCCGCGAAGCTGAAGGGCTGGGCGGCCATTGTCGGCTGGGAAAAGCTGCTGAACCGCGCGGGCACCACTTTCCGCAAGCTGCCGGACGAAGCGAAGCAGGATCTGGATGGGGCAAAGGCCGTGGCGCTGATGGTGGAGCAGCCCAGCATGATCAAGCGGCCGGTGGTGGAACATTCCGGTGGGCTGCTGGTGGGCTTCAAACCCGAGGAATGGGCAGCCGCACTGGGCTGAACTGGCCGGCACGGTGCCTTGCTGCCTTTGCCCTTGCGCTGATCGCGGCGCCGGCCATGGCTGAAGCGCCACTGACGATCATCGCCCATCGCGGTGCGAGCGGGGAACGGCCGGAACACACGCTGGCCTCTTACGAGCGGGCCATCGATCAGGGCGCGGATTTCATCGAGCCGGATCTGGTTTCCACGAAGGACGGCGTGCTGGTCGCCCGGCACGAGAACGAAATTTCCGGCACTACCGATGTGGCCGATCATCCAGAATTCGCGGATCGCAAGGCCATCAAGACAATCGACGGAGAACAGGTCACCGGCTGGTTCACCGAGGATTTCACTCTGGCCGAACTGCGCACCCTGCGCGCGAAGGAACGCCTGCCCGATTTGCGTGTGGCCAATACCCGCTTCGACCGGCTCTTTCAGGTGCCGACCCTTGCCGAAGTGCTGGCGCTGGTGAAAGCCAAGGAGGCCGAGACCGGGCGCCGCATCGGCATCTATCCCGAACTCAAGCACCCGACTTTCTTCAAGGCGCAGGGCTTCGCGCTGGGCGATATGCTGCTGCGCCAGCTGGGCGAGGCGGGATATGGTGCGAAGGACGATCCGGTGTTCATCCAGTGCTTCGAAGTCGGCCCGCTGGAAGAGTTGCGGCCGAAGACGAAGCTGCGGTTGGTGCAATTGATGGCGGCGGAAGGCGCCCCTGCGGACCGGTCGGACATGCCCTATGCCCGCATGGTCACGCCTGAAGGGCTGAAGCGCGTTGCCGCCTATGCCGATGGGGTGGGCGCCGATCTGCGGCTGATCCTCAATTCCGATGGCAGCGCCACACCCCTGGTGGCCGATGCCCATGCCGCCGGGTTGCTGGTGCATGGCTGGACCCTGCGGCGCGAGAACGCCTTCCTGCCCGCAATGCTGCACAACGGCACGGACCTTGGCGCCCATGGCAATATGGCCGGGCTGGTCAGGATGCTGGAGGCAGCCGGGGTAGACGGGCTGTTCAGCGACAATCCCGCCGATGCGATTGCAGCCCGTTAGGGCCGCGGTGCTTCAGCTCAGATAGAAGTTCTTCGCCCCCAGCGGCGCGGGCGGTTCCTCGCCCAGATGGGGCGCAAGGCTGATTTCCACCGCGCGGCAGATCGCGTCCAGCGGCAGGGCATTGGGCGTAGTGCCGAAGGGGTGGCTGAGGTCTTCCGTCACTTCGGCCAGGCCCAGGAACACATAGGCCACGATGCCCACGAAAACCGGCGTCATCCAGCCTGCGGTGCCCACCAGCGCCAGCGGCAGTAGCAGGCAATAGACATAGGTCGTGCGGTAGATCAGCAGCGAATAGACATAGGGCAGCGGGGTGTTGGCGATCCGCTCGCACCCGGCCTGTTGCAGGGCGATGCTGGCGACGCGTTCCTGCAGGGCCTTTGCGCCGAAGCCGTCCATCGTGCCGCTGCGCAGCGCATCGCCCAGTTCGGCGGTGATGGCATCCAGCGCGGCACAGGGGGGATGGGGGGCATCGGCCAGCACGCCGCCAAGCTCGCGCGCCCTCTCGTCATCCTTCAGCTTGCGCAGATTGGCGCGGTGCAAATGGATGAAGGCGCGCGCCGCGCGGATGATCCGCCGCTGGCGATCCTCATCGGCGACGAAAAGCTGCACTTCGCGCGCAAGGCTGCGCATATCGGCCAGCAGCCCGCCCCACAGCTTGCGCCCTTCCCACCAGCGGTCATAGGCGGCGTTGTTGCGGAAGCCGAGGAACAGCGAGAGCGCGATACCGAACACGGTGAAGCCCACGGCCTCCAGTTCGGGGAAGGCGCCATAGCGGTTGTGCAGCAGCACCATCAGCGCCGAAAACAGCATCAGCCCGGCAATGCGCGGCGCGATCAGCGGCACGATGGAGCCGCGCACGGCAAAGGCCAGTTCCACCCAGCTCGGCTTGTCGCGCAGGATCATGGCCCGCCCCTCAGCCCGCCCGCGCGGTGACGATGTAATTGAGCGAAAGATCGCCCGACAGATGCAGGCCCTTCATGGGGGAGAAGGCAATGCCGCGCGGCTCGCCCATGGTGAGCCCGGCATCTGCCAGCAGGTCGCCCAGTTCTTCAGGCGTGATGAAATCGTCCCAATGATGGGTGCCCTTGGGGATCAGCCCCACAGTCTCGGCGGCATCCACCATCAGCAGGCGCGATTGCGGCGTGCGGTTGGGGGTGGAAAGCACCATCAGCGCGCCATCCGTCAGCCTTTCGGCCAACTGGCGCACGAACAGCGCCTTGTCCGCCACATGCTCGATCACTTCCATCGCCGTGACCAGATTGAACTGCCCAAGGCCCAGCGCGCCAAGCTCGCCATGGCGATAATCTATGGCGAGGCCGCCGCCTGCCGCATGGGCACTGGCCGCCGCGATATTTTCCGCCGCGGCATCCACGCCGGTAACGGCCGCGCCCAACCGTGCCAGCGGCTCCGCCAGCAAGCCCGCCCCGCAGCCCACATCCAGCGCACTGCGCCCGGCCAGCGGCTTGAGCGAGGCGGGATCGGCGCCCCAATGGCGGTTCACGGCCTCCCGCAAAAAGCCCAGCCGCACAGGGTTGAGCTTGTGCAGCATGGCGGATGATCCCTTGGGGTTCCACCAGTCTGCCGCCAGCGCGCCGAAATGCTCGGCTTCTTCGGGGCGGATCGTTGCAGATGCGACAGTTGCATTGGCCATAGGACACCCCTAACAGCGCGCCAGACCTGATTCCAGCGTGCAGGAGCAAGAACGACTTGGCCCGGATCGTGATGAAATTCGGCGGCACCTCGATGGCCGGGACGGAACGTATCCGTCGCGTGGCCAATATCGTGCGCCGTCAGCAGGCCGCGGGGCATGAAGTGGCCGTGGTGGTTTCTGCCATGGCGGGCGAGACCGATCGCCTGGTGAACTTCTGCCGCGAGGCGAACCCTCTGTATGACCCCGCCGAATATGACGTGGTGGTCGCCTCTGGCGAACAGGTGACTTCGGGCCTGCTCGCGCTCACCCTGCAGGCCATGGGCTGCAAGGCGCGCAGCTGGCTGGGCTGGCAATTGCCGATCCATACCGACGATGCCCATTCCAAGGCGCGGATCGAGGATTTCGATTCCGAAGCCCTGCTGGCCAGCATGGCCGCGGGCGAGATCGCGGTGATCCCCGGCTTTCAGGGCCTGTCGCCCGCCAATCGCGTGACCACTCTGGGCCGTGGCGGTTCGGATACGTCGGCAGTGGCCGTGGCCGCGGCAGTCAATGCCGATCGCTGCGACATCTATACCGACGTGGACGGCGTCTACACCACCGATCCGCGTATCGTGGCCAAGGCGCGCAAGCTCAGCCACGTGACTTATGAAGAAATGCTCGAACTGGCTTCGGTCGGCTCGAAGGTGCTGCAAACCCGCTCGGTCAGCCTCGCCATGAAGGAGAAGGTCAGGGTGCAGGTGCTCTCGTCCTTTATTGACGACGATGCGCCGGCTGCCGACACGCTCCCCGGAACGATGATCGTCAGCGATGAGGAACTCGAAGGACTGGACATGGAACGTCAGCTGATCACCGGCATCGCCGCCGACAAGAACGAAGCGAAGGTGACCCTTACCCGCATCGCGGACCGCCCCGGTGCGGTGGCCACCGTGTTTGAACCGCTCGCCGCCAACAACATCAATGTCGACATGATTATCCAGAATGTCGCCAAGGATAAGGGCGAAACGGATGTGACCTTCACGGTTCCCAAGGCGGACCTGCTGCGCACTCAGGCGCTGCTGGAAGAGAACAAGGACAAGATCGGCTTCTTCCGCATGATCAGCGACGACAAGGTCGCCAAGGTCAGCGTCGTGGGCGTCGGCATGCGCAGCCATGCAGGCGTTGCCAGCACCATGTTCAAGGCGCTGGCCGATCGCGGGATCAATATCCAGGCAATCTCCACCAGCGAGATCAAGGTCAGCGTGCTGATCGACGAGGACGAGACCGAACTGGCCGTCCGCGTGCTGCACACCGCCTATGACCTCGACGCGAAAGATGAAGCGGCCTGAGGCGCAACCGCGCTTCGGCACTGCCGGAATGAGAAGGGGCGCCGAAAGGCGCCCCTTTTTATTGCCGAGCCTGTCACGTCATGGCGCACTTCGAACGCCGCGCCTATTGCATATGGAATGTGTTACAGCTTCACGCGACGATTCCGGCCACTGCCCGTTGTCGGCCTTCTGATTGTCCAGGCGACGCTGTTTTGGCTGAGCTTTGGTATTTTTCCTGTAATTTCAGTGTTTTGTACTGCATCTGCGTCGACGTTGTTCGCAGGCATCGGCTACGTCCACATTCTGTATTTTGGACTTTTCGCCTTGGGAGTGTTCTCACTGTTCTGGGCGCGCGGCAGGCCGATCTATGTCTGCTTCCTGGCCGTCGCCTTGCTGGCTTTGCCCCTGCAGGCATATCTCGTTCGCCATGGTCTGCTGCATTGCGATGGCCCCTGATTGCTTCGCTACCCGGCGGCAAATGCAATGGCGAACGAGAGTAAATTCCGGTTCAGGTCAACCAGCTAAGCCTCAATCCACCCAGCCTTCCGGCGTGCCATTGGCGCCCATGATCTGGCGCTTCTGGATAAGCCATTTGCCGTTGCGCTTCACCAGCCAGTCGAACTCGCGGCCCATGGTGAGGATGCGGGGGGCATCGCCCTGTTTGTCGACCACATATTCGGTGAAGACGAGGCGGGCCGTGGCCGTATCGCCGCTGACGGTAATCAGCGGATTGCCGATCAGGATGTTGAGCGCGAAGCTCTTGCGCTGCGGCGCATCTGCCGGAACGGCGGCATAGGCGCCCTTGATCGCCGCGATGCCCTTATAGCTGTTGGCGCCCAGCACCATCTCGCCATCCTCGGCATAATATTCGCCCACATGGTCTTCCACCCCGCCGCCGAACTGGGCGTAATAGCGGGTCAGCAGATCCTCGATCTCGGCCTTGTCGATCACGGCCTGCGCTGTGATCGGCTCGCGCGCCATGGCGGGTGCGCCCGCGGCGAGCGTGAGACAGAGCGCGGCCGCGCATGCGGTGAATTTCGCTTTCATTCCCGGTAGTCCTCTTCCCTCATGCCACGCGTCCGGTGGCTTCGGGGGCGGACCCTAATGCTCGGCGCGCGCGGGGCAAGCGGTTTGGCGCGGGCGGGCACCGGAAAGCAGAAACCTCCCCGCCCATGAAGGACGGGGAGGTCGCCAGAGGCCGCCAGTCTTGGGGGAGGGCGGCCCCGGGCTGGGAACGATCAGATGGCGTCGAACCGGTCGGCGTTCATCACCTTGGTCCAGGCCGCGACGAAGTCCTTCACGAACTTCTCCTGATTATCGTCCTGAGCGTAGACTTCTGCATAAGCGCGCAGGATCGAGTTGGAACCGAAAGTCAGGTCCACTTCGGTGGCGGTCCACTTCACCGCGCCCGTCTTGCGGTCACGGATTTCGAAGACACCGCCGCCCACTGGATGCCAGCTGTTGGCCATGTCGGTCAGGTTGACGAAGAAGTCGCTCGTCAGGCTACCTTCCCGGCCGGTGAGCACGCCATGCTTGCTGCCGCCGTAATTGGCGCCCAGTGCCCGCAACCCGCCGATCAGCACGGTCATTTCCGGGGCAGTGAGGCCCATCAGCTGGGCACGGTCCAGCAGCAATTCCGCCGGGCGCACGACATAGTCCTTCTTCTGCCAGTTGCGGAAACCGTCATGGATCGGTTCCAGCGGTTCGAAGCTGTCGGCATCGGTCTGCTCGTCAGTCGCGTCGCCGCGGCCGGGGGAGAAGGGCACGGCGATGTCATAGCCGGCCGCACGGGTTGCCTGTTCGACAGCGACATTGCCTGCCAGCACGATCACATCCGCCATGCTGGCACCGGTTTCGGCAGCGATCTGTTCCAGCACCGGCAGCACCATGGCGAGGCGCGCAGGCTCATTGCCTTCCCAGTCCTTCTGCGGGGTAAGCCGGATGCGCGCACCATTGGCACCGCCGCGCATGTCGGACTGGCGATAGGTGCGGGCGCTGTCCCATGCGGTGCTGACCATATCGGCGATGCTGAGGCCGCTGGCGGCGATCTTCGCCTTCACGGCTTCCACATTGTAACCCGTGCTGCCAGCCGGGACGGGATCCTGCCAGATCAGGTCTTCGGCCGGAACGTCAGGCCCGAAATAGCGGACCTTCGGCCCCATGTCGCGGTGGGTCAGCTTGAACCATGCGCGGGCGAAGACTTCGCGGAAATAGTCGGGATCGTTGTAGAACCGTTCCGAAATCGCGCGATAGACCGGATCCTTCACCATCGCCATGTCGGCATCGGTCATGATCGGGTTGTAGCGGATCGAAGGGTCTTCAACGTCGACCGGCTTGTCTTCCTCCTTGATGGCGATCGGTTCCCACTGATTGGCGCCGGCCGGGCTTTTCTTCAGCTCCCAGTCGTAATTGAACAGGAGATAGAAATAGCCGTTGTCGAACACGGTGGGGTTCGTGGTCCATGCGCCTTCGATCCCGCTGGTCACGGTATCGCGGCCTTTGCCCTTGCCCTTCGGGTTCGCCCAGCCGAAGCCCTGCTGTTCCACGGGCGCACCTTCCGGATCGGGGCCGAGCAGGCTGGCATCGCCATTGCCGTGGCACTTGCCCACCGTATGGCCGCCTGCCGTGAGAGCGACGGTTTCCTCGTCATTCATCGCCATGCGGGCGAAGGTTTCGCGCACGGCCTGTGCGGTCTTCAGCGGATCGGGCTTGCCGTCCACACCTTCGGGATTGACGTAGATGAGGCCCATCTGGACCGCGGCCAGCGGGTTTTCCAGCGAGGTTTCATCGTCGGCGGAGGCATAGCGGTCCTTGCCCAGCCATTCCTTTTCCGCGCCCCAATAGATGTCCAGTTCCGGGTGCCAGATGTCTTCGCGCCCGAAGCCGAAGCCGAAGGTCTTCAGGCCCATGCTTTCATAAGCGATCGTCCCGGCCATCACGATCAGATCGGCCCAGCTCACCTTGTTGCCGTATTTCTTTTTGATCGGCCACAGCAGGCGGCGCGCCTTGTCCAGGCTGACATTGTCGGGCCAGCTGTTGAGCGGGGCGAAACGCTGGTTGCCCGTGCCGCCGCCGCCGCGGCCATCCGCGATGCGATAGGAACCGGCCGCGTGCCAGCTCATGCGGATCATCAACCCGCCGTAATGGCCCCAGTCCGCCGGCCACCAGTCCTGGCTGTCGGTCATCAAGGCATGCATGTCGGCCTTGAGCGCCTCCACATCCAGCTTCTTCAATTCCTCGCGATAATCGAAGTCCGGCCCCATTGGGTTGGTCTTGCGATCATGCTGGCTCAGGATTTCGAGGTTCAGGCTTTCGGGCCACCAGCCCATATTGGCCATGGAGGTGGTGGTATTGCCGCCATGCATGACGGGACATTTGGCTTCGGCGTTCATGACATCTCTCCTCTTCAGGGTACTGCGGGACAGAATTCGCCCTGACGGGCTCAACCGTTTGGCTGATGTGATCCTATGCCCTTAAGTCAGTTCGTCAAAACCGATTAAAACGCGAACAGTGATCGCTTGATCCGATTTGATGCGAAAGGCTTGCGCGGCGCGGCGCTCGCCGCCAAAACGCGCGGCAACCGGCCCCTTTGTGGGCGTCCTATCGAGAATACCCAGCCTATGACCGCATTCCCCAAGACTTCCGCCCTGATGCAACGCGGCGCCGAATTCCTCGGCAGCGATTATGCGATTCTGTGCGGGGCGATGAGCTGGGTTTCGGAACGCAATCTGGTGGCGGCGATCAGCAATGGCGGCGGCTTCGGCGTGATCGCCTGCGGCGCGATGACGCCCGAATTGCTCGATGCGGAGATCGCCGGGACGAAGGCCCTGACCGGCAAGCCCTTCGGCGTGAACCTCATCACCATGCACCCGATGCTGTTTGACCTGATCGAGGTGTGCAAGCGCCATCAGGTCAGCCATGTGGTGCTGGCGGGGGGCATTCCGCCCAAGGGCAGCGTGGAAGCGATCAAGGAGTTCGGCGGCAAGGTGCTGGTCTTCGCGCCCACCCTGGCGCTGGCCAAGAAGCTGCTGCGTTCCGGCGCGGATGCTCTGGTGATCGAAGGCAGCGAGGCGGGCGGCCATATCGGCCCTGTGGCCACCAGCGTGCTCGCACAGGAATTCCTGCCGGAGCTGGCCGCCGATCACGTGGTCTTCGTGGCGGGTGGCATCGGCACGGGCGACATGATTGCCGCCTATCTGGAAATGGGCGCATCGGGCGTGCAGCTGGGCACCCGCTTTGCCTGCGCCACGGAAAGCATCGCTCACCCGGATTTCAAGAAGGCCTTCTTCCGCGCCAATGCGCGCGATGCAGTGGCCAGCGTGCAGATCGACCCGCGCCTGCCGGTGATCCCGGTGCGCGCGCTGAAGAACAAGGGCACGGAAGAATTCACTGCCAAGCAGCGCGAAGTGGCCCAGAAGCTGGATGACGGCGAACTGGACATGGGCGCGGCCCAGCTTGAGATCGAACATTTCTGGGCCGGCGCGCTGCGCCGTGCGGTGATCGATGGCGATGTGGAATCCGGCTCGGTCATGGCGGGTCAGTCGGTCGGCATGGTCAAGGCGGAAGAACCCGCCGCCCAGATCATCCAGACGCTGATGGCCGAGTGCGAAGCCGCGCTCAGCCGGAAGTGATGGAGCGCCCCTGAATGGGTGCCATTGCCATCAGGCATGCAGAGGCAAGCGATGTCGATGCGCTGGCGGGCCTGTTCGATGCCTATCGCCAGTTCTATGCCCAGCCGTCCGATCTGCCCGGCGCATGGCGTTTCCTTTCGGAAAGGCTCTCGCGCGGGGAATCGGCAATCTTCCTGGCCGAGCTGGACGGGGAGGCGGCAGGCTTCACGCAGCTCTACCCCTCTTTCACCTCGGCAGGGATGGCGCGCATCTTCATCCTCAACGATCTGTTCGTGGCGCCCGAAGCCCGCGGGCAGGGCGTAGCCACGGCGCTGTTGCGCCGCGCGGCCGAATATGGGCGCGGCGAAGGGGCAGTGCGGCTGGTGCTTTCCACCGCGACGGATAATTTCACGGCGCAGGCCCTGTATGAGCGCGAGGGCTGGCTGCGGGACGATGCCTTCCTGACCTATCGCCTGGGGTTGTAGGGGGGCTCCACATCCGTCCGTCCTGAGCCGGTCGACGGACGCGCGCGTTGCGGTGTCCAGCGGGAGGTTCTGCGCCGCTTGTTCCTGCACTTGTCGTTTCACGCGGCACTTCGCCCGCCATTCGCGCAGCAAACCGCACCAGAGGGATCTCATGCGGGTGCCCCGAAACACCGGCCCGGACCCGTCCGACGGGTTCCTCCCCCTGGCCTCAATCCGCATTTGCCAGCGGAGGGTGCGTGTGTTTGCCTTCCTTGTCACTGCGAGCGGCAAGGCCGCGCGGCAATCCAGAGCCTGCGCGCGAGCCATTGGATTGCGTCGCTGCGCTCGCAATGACGAATGGAAGGGCCGTCACCCCCGGCGAAAGCCGGGATCGCTGGCGGCTGGGTGCCCAGACTACAGCGGCTCCGGATTAGGCGTGGGACGGCGCGGGGATCACCAAAAGGCGCCCTGCGACCGATGGGGCCCCTTGGGACAGGCCGTCCCATATGCCCCTCACCCTGTCGCACAGCGGGATGCACCGGCATGCTTTGGCAACCCTTCCGGCCATATGCTGCGGCCAATTCAGGCAATTGGACGGGGATGCATGATAGAGCGACTCAAACGAGCAGTTTCCGTTCTCGGTTATATCCCGGCCGCGCAATGGCTTCGCTTCATGCGGTTCAAGCGCGGACAGGGCCATGGCGAGGCGGAGTTCCAGGTTCGCCATCTCAGCCATCCGGTGATTGCCCGGGCAGGCACCACCGATGCGATTGCGATGGAATATGTCTTCGGCTCGCGGTCGCATTTGCCGCATGCCCCGCTGCCTAAAGGGGCGGTGATCCTCGATCTGGGCGCCAACGTGGGCTATGCGGCGGCCGATTTCGCCAACAGTTTCCCCGATGCCAGAGTGATCGCGCTGGAGCTGGATTCCGCCAATGCGGCGCTCGCCCGGCGCAATCTGGCGGCCTATCCCAATGTCGAGCTGGTGGAGGCCGGGATCTGGTCGGAAGATGGCGAGATGACCTATGGCGGCCAGCGGGCCGACGGTTTCGCGATCGGCAAGGGGGAGAAGACCGCGCGGACGATCAGCCTCGCCACTCTGCTTGACGAGCGCGGCATTGCTGCGGCCGATTACGTCAAGATGGACATTGAAGGCGCGGAGTGGGAACTGTTCCGCCACCCCGACTGGCTGGCCCGCGTCAACGCGCTGAGCGTGGAAGTGCATGACACGGACTGGATGGACCCGGTCGAGGAAATCCTGCAGCAAAAGGGCTTCGTCACCTCGCGCCAGGCCGATCACTGGTCGGCCATCTATGCCAGCCGCCCCTAAGGCCTGACCCGGCGCGGCCCGCCCCCAGTTGCATCCCCGGGCGCTGGGCCGAGGGGCTGCCGGGGGCGCTCGAGCAGGCTACCCAGCCAGCCCCAGCAGGATCTCCGCGATCTGTTCCGGCTGGTCACTCATCACATGGTGGCTGGCCTTGCTCTCGTGATAGTCGCAGGCCGGGTCCGCCTTGGCCTTTTCGGCAAAGCGGGTGAAGGGGGTGGGCTGCCAGTCCGTGGCATAGACATAGACGTGACGCGGGATCTTCTTTTCCTCGCCCGTCAGCTTCACCCCTTCCAGCAGGGTCAGCAACGGGTGCAGGCCCACGACATTTGGGACGATCTCGAAATCGATCCCGCCGATGGGGGGCACCAGGCCCGGCGTGGCCTTCTGCCGGTCGATATACCAGCTATGCTCGAACTCACCGGTGATGTCCCACAGGGACTGGCCATCTTCGGGCCAGAAGGCATCCAGATAGGCCAGCGCGTCGATCCGCGCGCCCAGCTGCGCGGCAACGCCTGTCACCACCATGCCGCCATAGGAATGGCCTGCCAGGATGAAGCGATCGAACCCGGCGGCGGTGATCTGCACCAGCACGTCGTTGATATGGTCGGTCAGCGTGATGCCCGGATGTAGTTCGTTCTGGCGGATGCCGATGCCCTTCAGCGCGCAGACCAGCACCTTGTGCCCGGCAGCCTCCAGATCGACGCGGGTCTTGTCATAACTCTGCCCGCCGCCCCAGGCGCCGTGAACCAGAACGTAATTGGCCATTATTCTCTCCCGATAATTCCGTCCAACCAGCCCAGTTCATCCTGCGCCTGTTGAAGCCTGTCCTGAGCAGCTGCTGCAAGCAGCCAGCCGAAGGTGACGCGCGAGAGGCTTGCACAGCGCGCTTGCTTCGACAAGCTCAGCATGAGCGGGTTGAGCGAATGGGCAAAACCCTCAACCCCAACGAAAAAGGCCCGCCACCTTGCGGTAGCGGGCCCTTTCTAGCTTGCCGTTAGGCCGAGGGGATTAGCCCTGGCGGCCCGAGCGCCAGCCTGCCTGGTAGGTGTCGCCAGCCATCTGGCTGTACGGAACCGGCGAGACGATGGCGCGGACGTTGATCTGCTTGTGCGGTTCAACGGTGGTCTTCTTGGTGCCGCCGTTTTCTTCGCCCCACACAACGTGCAGTTCGGTGCCCAGCGGGATTTCGTGGTCGATGGTGCCCAGCGACAGCGCCTTCTTTTCGTTGAAGGAGAAGCCGGTGAACAGCGAGAGACCAACGTTGTTGCCGTCAGCGTCGACGACCGAGTCGTAGTTGCTGTTGGCGTAGTTAGCGAGCGGAAGGTCGAAGAACTTGTACTGTTCACCTTCGGGTTCGAACAGCGAGGAGACGATCTTCTGGATGTCTTCCTTGTTCCATTCGAGGGTGACCTTCTTGCGCTGGACCGACGGGTCGATCTTTTCGAGCGCTTCGCGGCCGATGAAGTCATGGTCGAACTTCACGAACGGACCGTAGCCCAGTTCCCACGGGTTCAGGTAGTAGTCTTCGATGGTCTTGCCGACGAAGGAACCGCCGATAGCGCCGGTGGCTTCGTAGCTGTCGGCACCGAGCCACTCGCGGTAGTCCTTGAGTTCGTCGCCGGTGTAGATCGGAGGCAGCGGGCTCGGGATCCAGCCCGATTCCAGCGTGTTCGACGGATAGGCGCGCGAACCGACGGCGATCAGGCCGAATTCTTCACCAGCCTTGAGGATTTCGTCGCGGATGTAGTCCTGTTCTTCGTACGGACCCCAGATTTCGAGACCCGGCGAACCGGCCATGCCGTGACGCAGCGTGCGGACGGTCTTGTTGCCGATCTTCATTTCGCTCATGTTGAAGAACTTGAGCTTTTCGAGCGAACCGCCGTTCAGCTTTTCGATCACGTTCCAGGCCTGCGGACCCTGGATCTGGAAGCGCCAGGAGATACGGTTCACGGGCTTGCCCATCGGGCGGCTCGGCGAACGCGGATCGTTGATGATGTCGACGTTGTAGTTGCCCTTCTGGGCCTGGAACATCAGCCAGTTGGCAGCCGGAGCGCGGCCGACGTAGACGAATTCGTCTTCTTCGAGCCAGAAGATGATGCCGTCGCCGATGACGTGGCCGGCCGGGGTGGTCGGGACGTACTGCTTGGCCTTGTTCTTTTCCCAGCCCTTGGGCGAGTTCACCATGGTGTCCGACAGCAGCTTCAGCGCGTCAGGACCCTTGATGTACAGGTCGAACATGTGGTGCGACTGGTCGAACAGCACGGCGCTGTGCTGCCATGCCCACTGTTCCGAACGCCAGTTCGAGAATTCCGGCGCGACGACCGGGTACACATAGGCACCGATCTGCGAGTTGCGGAGCGTGGCGACGATGTCGCTGCTGCCCTGCACGATTTCTTGGAGGTTCTTTGCCATGCTGATTTTTCCTCTCACTTATGAAAGAATCATATATGCGAAATTGTATGCGGCACATACAATATTGGGCTATGGCTGCAAGCGAAAAGAGGCCGAAATGCACAGGAGATGGACCATATGAACGTCGAGGCGCTGGACCACGTCAACATCATCACCGACAGGCTGGATGAGACCGCGGATTTCTACGCAAAACTGCTTGGCCTCGAACGCCGCGACGCGCCCCCTCCGCTCACTCCGGAAACCGCAACATGGATGTTCGACTCGGAGAACCGGGCGATCATCCACATCAACTCCACCGACTGCTATCGCGCCTATGATCGCGAAGTTCAGCCCGGTGAACTCACCGGTGCGCTGCACCATGTTGCGCTGAAGTGCAATGGCTATGAGGAGGTGCTCGGCCGCCTCAAGGATATGGGCGCGGAGTATCAGGAAAACCTGGTTTCCGCGATCAACCTGCGCCAGATTTTCACGCCCGATCCCAATAACGTGCTGCTGGAACTGAACTTTTTCGCTGATTGAGAAAGATCCTCCCTGTCCCGCATTGCGGGATGGGGAGGTGGCAATCGCGCAGCGATTGACGGAGGGGTAACATCGCTACCCCTCCACCCCGACACCTGCGGTGTCGCGGTCCCCCTCCCCATCGCTTCGCGACAGGAAGGAGCATTTTCCCCTTAAGCCGGAACCCCGCCCGCCGTCGTCGTGCGGTACATTTCGCGGCGGAAGCCGTCATAGTCGTTCGGGCCCAGATGCATTGTGCTGCGGTTGTCCCACATGGCCACCATGCCGGGTTTCCAGCGCAGGCGGCAGGTGAAGGCATGCTGCACCGTATGCTGCACAAGAAATTCGATGATCGGGTGCGCCTCATGCGTGGTCATGCCTTCGATTCCGACGGCATAGGTATCGCAGATGAAGAGGGATTCCTCGCCCGTTTCGGGGTGCGTGCGCACAAGCGGGTGGAAGCTGCCCTTCAGCCCCTGTTCCTGCTTGCCCGCATCGCCGAAACCGATCGCCTCGCCGCGCAATTTGGCCTGAGTGGCGAAGTTGTTTGCTGCGCTCATGTGCACGCGAAGGCCGCGCAGCATATCCTGATAGGTCTTTGACAAATGGCGGAAGGCCAGCGCGCAATTTGTCCAGCAGGTATCGCCGCCATAGGGCGGGCCTTCCACCTGCCGCAGCGTGGTGATGCTGGGCGGTTCGGGCAGGAAGGGGCTGTCCGTATGCCAGCCGCCGCCGAACAGCGAGGGAGTGACCTCGTCCGCTTCCTTGATGATCGGGTGCACGTCGCGATGTTCGGGCACGCCCTGTGTATAGGCATCCACCGCGAAGGGCCCGAGGCGCGATGCGAAATGTTCATGCTCGGCATGGCTGAGGTGCTGGTCGCGCAGGTAGATCATCTTGTGCCGGTAGAGCGCCTGCTTGAGTTCCTCGATCCCCTCGTCGGAAAGGTCGGGCAGGCGCACGCCAACCACTTCCGCGCCCATGGCGGCTGCCAGCGGTTCAACGGTGAAGTTCCGGTATTCGCGCGGATGATTGTCGAAATCGCCGCATGGCGTGACGCGCACTTCCCACATCGTATCAGCTCTCCATTGCCGCGACCTTGCGAGGCGCGGTTTCTTTCAGGAACAGTGCAACAAGCGCGGCCGTCAGTGCAAGGCCGATGCAGGTGAGGAACACAGCCTCCAGCCCGAATGCATCGGCCAGCGGCCCCACGATCAGCGGCGCGGCCACCCCGCCGAACAATTCCGCCGTGCCCATGGAAAGGCCCACGGCGGTGGTCGCCAGCGCCGGGCTGACGCTTTCGGTCGGCACGGCGGCGCAATAGAGCGGAGCAATGCCCAGAGGCAGCCAGCCGAGCAGCACGGCCAGCGCCAGCACCATCGGGTCAGGCGGCAGCAGCAGCAGGGCTGCGGGGCCCAGCGTGCCTGCCAGAGCGCCCCATACCAGCACCGGCTTGCGCCCGATCCTGTCCGACAGCAGCGGCAGGGCAATGCCGCCGATCAGCCCGGCCCAGCCGCCCATGCCGACTACCCAGCCGGCCGTGGTCGGCTCCAGCCCCTTGGCCTTGGTGAGGAACAGGGTGAGGTAAGTGCTCTGCAGCACCAGCCATGCGGTGAACAGGCCCGCGATGAGGAGCGAGGCGCGCATGTTGCGGTTCTTCAGCAGCACGCCGAAGGCCGCGAAAGTCGATCCCTGATGCTCGGCGGGGCGAGCCGCCTGTGGCGGATCGCGGCGGATCAGGAACAGCATCATCGCCGCCACGGCAAGGCCGGGCAGAATGGAAAGGAACATGGCCGTGCGCCAGCCATGGGTCGCGCCCAGCTGGGTCGCCACGATGGGGCCGATGAAGCCGGCAATGCCGAAGGCGCCCACCATCTGCATGAAGCCCATGTTCAGGCCGCGCCGTTCCGGGCTGCTGGTCTGCAGGATCAGCGTCTGGCTGATCGGCACGATCGGCCCTTCCGCCGCGCCCAGTGCAAAGCGCGCCAGCAGCAGCACCAGGAAGGTGGTGGCCAGCCCGCTGACGCCTGACAGCAGCGAGAACAGCAGGGTGCAGATGATCAGCACGGTGCGGCGCTTGCCCGTGCGATCCGCGATCTGGCTGCCGAAGAAGGAACTGAGCGCGATGGCCAGCGAAAGCGCACTGGCCGTCCAGCCCACCTGCGTGTTGTTCAGCCCCAGATCGTCCACGATGAAGGGGGCGAGGAAGGCCACGGTCTGCCGGTCGAACCCGACGACGCCATTGGCCAGAGTCAGCACGATCAGCAGGCCGAACTCGTACGAGCGGCTGCGCGCGGGCGCCTGGCCCGCCTCCACACTTGCCATCAGATCCTCTCCCCAAACACGGACCTTGCGCGCCGGGCGGCTTCGTTTCGAAGTCTCGCCCGGCGTGAAGGGTTGGTCTTACAATTCGATCACGGTCTTGCCGAAGCTCTCCGGCCCCCAGGCATGGGCATAGGCGTCCTTGGCCTGATCGAAGCCGAAGCTCTTGCCGATCACCGGCCTGATGCCGTTTACGTCCACTGCGGCGTTGAGTTCGCGCGCCATCGCGGCCGAGCCGACGAAGATGCCGCGCAGGGAACCGCCGGTCATCATCAGGGCGCGCGGATTGGGCCCGCCTTCGGGCGAAAGCACGCCGATGAAGGCCACTTCACCCAGAGTGCGCAGGGCCGACATGGATTGTTCCGCCGTGCCCGCGCCGCCCACTTCGATCACCTTGTCCACGCCGCCGAAAGTGCGGGCGATATGCGCCCCCCAATCGGGCACTTCCTTGTAATTCACGCCATGCGCCGCGCCGAGTTCCTTCAGGCGCGCCAGCTTGGCATCGGAAGAGGAAGTGGCGATCACTTCGCAGCCGCTGGCCCGCGCGATCTGCAGGGCGATGGTGGAAACGCCGCCGCTGCCCAGCACCAGCACGCGATTGCCGGGTTTCAGGGCGCGCGGCCCTTCATGCAGCGCATTCCACGCCGTAACGCCCGCGCAGGGCATGCAGGCAGCTTCGGCATAGCTGAGGCTCTCGGCCATCGGCACTACGCCGCTGGCGGGCAGCACCACCAATTCGGCCAGCATGCCGGGCGAAATGCCGTCACCCAGGGCGGGGCCCATGCGCGGCGGCCCTTCGATCCACAGGGGGAAGAAGCTGGACTGGACCTTGTCGCCCACCTTCACCGAAGTAACGCCCGCACCCACGGCCACCACTTCACCGGCACCGTCGGACAGGGGCACGGCGGGCTTCTGCAGCACGCCGCCGAAATATTTGCCGGCCACCACTGCGAAGTCGCGATAATTGATGGACCACGCCTTGGGCGCCACCAGAACTTCCCCCGGGCCGGGCGTGGGATCGGGCAGGGTATCCTGATAGAGCTTGTCGAAACCGTCGGACCCGGCAGGCATCAGCCATGCGCGCATTATCGTTCTCCCAATCTTCTCGATGTCAGATCAATGGAAGGGTTTTAGGGCCTTTCCCATATTTGGCCATCCGGCGCGGCGGAATAATCCGCGCGCGCTCTCAGCGGTCCCCGCTCCAGGTGCGCAGGCCCGGCGTGGTGCGATCCTCACCCGCCAGCGCGGCCTGAACGGCGGGGCGGGCCATCACCGCCTCGCGCCAGGCGACAAGGCGCGGATAGGTCGTATCCACTTCCATTTCGGGGAACATGCGCGCCACCATCAGCCCGCAATGGGCGAAGAAATTGATGTCGGCGAGGGAATAGGAATCGCCAGCCAGCCATTCGGTTTCCTGCAGCTGCCGTTCGATCTTCTGCAGGGCATAGACGATCTTGTCGGTCGCGTTCTGCAGTTCCGCTTCGGAGAAGCCGGAACGGGCGGCGGCCCATTTCTTGCGCTGGTCGGGCAGGGGGATGTGGCTCAGCAATTCCTCGAAAGTGCCAGCATCGATATTGCGCGCGATCACGCCCACCATGCGGTGCCAGCCATGCATGGAGACATGGTTCATCACATGCTCGTCCACGAACTTGTTCCAGTAGCGCATCCGCGCCGCGCCCAGCGGAGTGCGGGGGCGCAGCGGGCCGCTTTCCGGATTGGCATCGGGGAAGGCGTCTTCCAGATATTCGTTGATCACCGTGGTATGAGTGACGATCGTCCCGTCATGGTCCAGCACCGGGACCTGCCCTTCGGGATTGATGGCCACGAACCAGTCGGAATGCTGCTCGAACTTGTGCAGGTCGACATAGTGGCTCTCGTAAGCGAGCCCCTTTTCCTTCAAGGGGATCATCGATTTGAGCGAATTGGCCAGCGGCTCGGCGTGGTAATATTTCAGGGCCATTTCATTTCCTCTCCAGCGCGTCTTCGCGTCTATCAGTCAATCACCGGATCGTTATTTGAACGGCCCGACCTCCCATGCCTGAGCGCCTGCTCCAACGCCTGCGTAATCTGGACGCGGAAATAGTCGGCCCGGTGTTCCTCAGGCAAAGGCAATCCCATGGAAACGATCTTCTCGACAGTATGCTTGGCCCATTCGTTGTAGGTAAAATGACCGTTGGGTTTCATTCCGCCCTCCTTCAGACCTCGATGCTCTCCAGCACGCCGCCGTCCACGGCCCAGTCCTGACCGGTCACATGGCTCGCCGCGTCTGACAGCAGGAAACAGGCGACTTCGGCCAGTTCTTCCGGGCTGCCCATGCGGCGCTGTGGGACGCGGGCAGCGATCCTGTCGGCCTGTTCGGGCGGGATGCGGTCCAGCGCCTCGGTGCGGATGAAGCCGGGAATGATGCAATTGGCGCGGATGCTATGCGGGGCCATTTCCACCGCGATGGCGCGGGTCAGGCCCAGCACGCCATGCTTGGAGGCGACATAGGCCGGGTTCATCGCCATGCCGCGCTTGGAACCCATCGATCCGGTGACGAGGATCGCGCCCTTGTTCGCCTCGATCATGGCGGGCAGCACTTTCTGGATTGCCCAGAACACGCTGGTGAGGTTCACCTTGATCGTCTGTTCGAACACATCGGGATCGAAGGAGACGGCGGGCGTGAAGCCGCCGGTCAGCCCGGCATTGGCGAACAGGCCCTCAATCGGCCCGAAATGGGCGGCGGCGGCTTCTAGCGCGGCTTCCAGCTGGGCCTTGTCGCCCACATCGGCGGCGAAGCCTGCGGCATTGGCGCCGAGCGAGGCGACCGCTTCGTCCAGCATTTCCTTGCGCCGCGCGATCAGCGAAACGCGCGCGCCTCGCTCCGCCAGCATCCGCGCGCTGACCAGGCCAATGCCGCTGGATGCGCCGGTGACGACGATGTGCATTCCCTTGAAGTGCATCAGGTTTCACTCTCTCCAATGAAGGCCGCCCAGGCAGGGGCGGCGGGGTGGTCGCTCTTCTGCGGCGACCATTGGCGTTCCATCAGCGCGCGGGCTTCGCCCTCGGCCATGCCGCGCGCCAGATTATAGCGATAGAAGAAGGCGGAGACCCGCCAGTTGGCGATGCAGTGGACATGCACCGGCGCCTCAACGGCACTCAGCGCATCCACGAAGGCGCGGAAGTGATCCTCGCCCGGCGCATCGAAGGGCACGGGGATGTGAGTATAGCCGATCCCCGCGACGGCGAGCTTTTCGCCCTCATCGGCCAGCGCATCGGGATGGTCGTCCAGCGCCAGATTGATGACATGGGCAACCCCGATTGCGCTCAGCCGGGCAATGTCAGCATCCTCGATCCGCCCGGAAGTGGTGATCCGGGGGGAAAGGCGTTGCCAGCCTCTGATGTCCTCCGGGTCCACCAATTCCCAACCTCCGTTCGTCCTGAGCTTGTCGAAGGGCGGCTCTTCTTTCTTCCGGGCCGGACGAGAAGGAAAAGCGGGGCTTCGACAGGCTCAGCCCGGACGGGTCTTTGCCAGACCCGCCCGATTATCCGTCAGACCAGCCCCAGCACCTTGGCGGCGTTGTCCTTCATGATCAGCGGCATCACTTCCTCGCGGAAGCCCACTTCCTGTGCGGTGGCGATCCACTTGTCGGGGTGGATCAGCGGAAAGTCGCTGCCGAACAGCATCTTATGCTTCAGCTGGGTGTTGGCGTACTGGATCACCTGCTTGGGGAAGTATTTGGGGCTCCAGCCCGACAGGTCGATGTAAACATTGGTCTTGTGCAGGGCCATGGACAGGCTCTCGTCCACCCAGGGCCAGCTGGGATGGGCCAGGATGATCTTCATGTCGGGGAAGTCCACCGCGACATCGTCGATCAGCATGGGCTGGCCGAACTTCAGATGCATGCCGCCGCCGCCGCGCATGCCGGTGCCCATGCCGGAATGGCCGGTATGGAAGATGGCGGGCAGGCCATATTCGGCGATCACTTCATAGATGGGATAGGCCATCCGGTCCGCCGGGTGGGCGTTCTGGGCGATGCCGTGGAACTTGAAGCCCTTCACGCCGTAATTCTCGATCAGGTCGCGGGCTTCGCGGGCGCCATACTTGCCCTTGTGCGGATCGATGCTGGCGAAGGCGATGCAGATATCGTCGTTCTTCAGCGCCTGTTCGGCCACTTCGTAATTGCTGACGCGCTTGGCGCCCATGCCGCTTTCACAGTCCACCGTGAACAGCACCAGCGCGATGTTGGTTTCGCGGTACAGTTCGATGATCTCGGGCATCTTGGGCCGTTCGCGCGGCGCCTTGAAATAGGTGCTGGCGGCATCGAAGAATTCGCCCATCACCGGATCTTCCGGATCGTGGCACGAAACCTCTGCATGAACGTGGACGTCGATGGCGCGGATTTTGTTCAGGTCGATTGGCATGGGATTTTCCAAGTTGAGGTAACATGCGCATTAAAAATCTAAGATTGCTAATTAAGCGGACCGTCAGTTTTTGCAGCCTGCCAGATTTTTTGCTCTAGAGAGCTCAACTCACGTTTCAGTATTCGCTGACAAACCGTGATATAATGAGGGTTTGCGCCATACCGGGATTCAATATCGGCAACTCCAAGAAACGCATACATCGCATTCTGTAGTTCCTCATAATCTGGATCTTCTGGGTTCATTAGAAGCTCAATTTTGGTACCAGACTCATACCACTCGCGAGTTCTAAAATTATCTAAATCAGGTGTGACGCCATAAGATTGGAACATAGCCATCGCGTCGCGCAAATTATTTATCCGAGCCTGATGAATTTCTGATATTTTTAATGAGTGTAAAGATCGCAACTGCTTATTGAAATTGCGCCATTGTATAGAAATTGTGAGAAGAACTCCGATGAGGGCGAGGGTGGCAACAATTATCGGAATTGCCGACACCCAAGGAGGATTTGCCTGCATACCCTGGAGCTTTCTCGAGCAATACTAGGCCCACCCCGATGAGTACCGGGGTGGGCCTTGGAAATCACAGCTTCATCAGCACCGACTTGGTTTCGAGGTAAGCCTCGAGACCCAGGCGGCCCTGTTCGTGGCCGATGCCGCTTTCCTTGTAGCCGCCGAAGGGCAGCGCGGGGTCGATCATTGCGTGGCAGTTGACCCACACGGTGCCGGCCTTGAGCTGGCTGGCGATGCGCACGGCGGCGCTGGCGTCTTTGGTCCAGACACCGGCGGCAAGGCCGAACGGCGTGTCGTTGGCTTCCTTCACCACTTCGTCGAGATCTTCGAAGCGCTGGGCGACCACGACCGGGCCGAAGATTTCCTCGCGAACGACGCTCATCTGCGGGTTCACGTCGGTCAGGATCGTCGGGCTGACATAATAGCCGCCATTGTTGGAAGGCACATCGCCACCCATCAGCACGGAAGCGCCATCGCGCTTGCCTGCTTCGATATAGCCGAGCACGCGTTCATGCTGTTCCTTCGACACCAGCGGGCCCATGTGCCCGGCCGGGTCGAGCGAGGGGCGCGGTGCCCAGAAATCGGCGGTTTCGGCCATGCCTTCAACCACCTTGTCGAACACGGACTTGTGCGCATAGAGGCGCGAACCGGCGACGCAGACCTGGCCCGAGTTGAAGAAGATCGCGCCGGCAACGCCCGGGGCGGTTTCGGCAACGTCGACGTCGGGCATGACCACCACCGGGCTCTTGCCGCCCAGTTCCAGCGTGACGTGCTTCAGCGTTTCGGTGGCGTTGCGGTTGATCAGCTTGCCGATTTCGGTCGAGCCGGTGAAG
This sequence comes from Erythrobacter sp. SG61-1L, assembly GCF_001305965.1. Lineage (NCBI taxonomy): Bacteria > Pseudomonadati > Pseudomonadota > Alphaproteobacteria > Sphingomonadales > Erythrobacteraceae > Erythrobacter > Erythrobacter sp. SG61-1L. Next base: position 2,535,481 of record NZ_JXQC01000003.1, on the reverse strand, counting down.
GCCACCTTGTCGACATCGGGGTGCTTGACCATGCGGTCACCCGCGGTGTGGCCATAGCCGGTGATGATGTTGACGACGCCGGCGGGCACGCCTGCTTCATTGATCAGATCGGCCAGGCGCAGCGCGGTAAGGCTGGTCTGTTCGGCAGGCTTCAGCACGGTGGTGCAGCCAGCAGCCAGAGCCGGGGCGATCTTGAGGCAGGCCATCAGCAGCGGGAAGTTCCACGGCACGATCTGGGCGCAGACGCCGACCGGTTCCTTGACCGTATAGGCGAACATCGTGCCGCCCGGCAGCGAATAGGGGGCCTGCGTTTCGCCGCCGATCTTGCCGGCCCAGCCAGCCATGTAGCGGAAGTGGGCGGCAGCGCCCGGCACGTCCACGGCGCCGGCCATGCCCACGGGCTTGCCCACGTCGATCGCTTCCAGCTCGGCCAGTTCGGCGCCATGGGCTTCGATCAGATCGGCGATCTTGTGCATGGTCTTTTCACGCACGATCGGGGGCAGGTTGCGCCAGCGGCCATCGTCGAAAGCGGCGCGGGCAGCGGCAACGGCCCTGTCCACGTCCTTGTCGGTGGCTTCCACGAAGCTGGAGATGACCTTGCCCGACGAGGGATCTTCCACGTCGATGGTCTTGTCGCCCGAGCTGTCGACCCATTCGCCGTTGATGTAGAGCTGCGGCTTGCGCGCAAGGGCCGCCTTCACGGCGTCCGAATATTCCCGCTGGGTGCGGTCGATGGTGGTGATCTCGTTCATCTCAGGTCCTTTCCCGAAGCGATTCCCTATTGCTCGCTCAAACTACCACAAAATCCATGCCCCTGCCCACCGCGCCTGGCAATTGGGAAGGGGCCTCAACGTAACGCGCGTTATAATCTCCGGCGCATCCCTGTCGATTCAGAAATGCGCCGGATCAGCCTTCAAATGCGGCCGGATCGCGCAAGGTTCCCCCTCACGATCCGGGGCCGCCCAGCTTCTTGTCCTCATTGGCGCGCATGATCACATATTGGCGGATACCTTCGATCTCGTCGCGCGAAAGAGTGCCGGCAAAGCTGACCATGCCGTTATCCTGCAATGCGCCGTCATGCACCACGGTGGCCCAGCCGGCGGCATCGCCCAGCAGGGCACTGCGGCGCAGATCGGGCAGCACAGTGGAGCCTACCGCAGCATCGCCATGGCACTGCCCGCAATAGCGGCCGTAATTATAGGTCGCCGATGCCAGCTTGGCCTTGTCGCCGGTGAAGGGCGGCGGATCGAGCGGCATGCGTGCCAGCGGCGGTGCCGGGGGCAGCTTGGCAGTGCCGCCCAGCTTGAACACCAGCAGGCGCGAGATATTGGGCACCGGCCCTGCCACCTCGTTCAGGATGCCTCCGGGCGCCAGCGGCCAGATGCCGCCCCAGCCGGCCAGAACGGCCACATATTGCTCGCCATCGATCGTATAGGTGATCGGCGGGGCAACCACGCCGGTCTGCGCGCCGAAGGTCCACAGCTGCTTGCCGTCCTTGGCATCATAGGCGACGAGATTGCCCGAGGCCGTGCCCTGGAACAGCAGGCCGCCCGCGGTTGAGAGCAGGCCGCCGTTCCACGGGCCGGGATAGGCCACGCGCCAGCGTTCCTTCTGCGCCACCGGATCCCATGCAACCAGCGCGCCCTTGGTCGCCGCGCGGGCGCCGTTGCGGGCGGCAAGGTCGGCGGGCATGCCGCCTGCGGCCTGATCGACGCCCACGTTGAAGCCGCGCTTCATGTTGGGCTTCCAGTTCTTTTCCGGGAAATAGGGGAAGGCCGCCTCGATCACCGGGATATAGACCAGGCCTTCCTTCGGGCTGAACGCCATGGGGTGCCAGCTATGCCCGCCGCCCGCGCCGGGCGTGGAGACGAAGGGCTTGCCTGTCTTGTCATAGCGGGCATCCGGATTTTCGATCGGCCGCCCGGTCTTCATGTCCACCCCACTGGTCCAGGTCTGGTGGGTATAGGCCTTGGCGGAGATCAGCTTCCCGGTCTCGCGGTCGATCACATAGAAGAAGCCGTTCTTGGGCGCCTGCATCAGCACCTTGCGGTCTTTCCCGTCGATCTTCAGGTCCGCCAGCATGATATGCTGCGTGGCCGTGAAGTCCCACGTCTCGCCCGGCGTTTCCTGATAGTGCCAGACATATTCGCCCGTATCCGGGCGGACCGCCACGATGGAACTGAGATAGAGATTATCCCCGCCGCCCGGCGAGCGGTAGGACTGGTTCCAGGGCGAGCCATTGCCCACGCCGATATAGAGCAGGTCCAGATCGGGATCGTAGGCCATGGAATCCCACACGGTGCCGCCACCGCCCAGCTTCCAGAACTCGCCGTTCCACGTCTTGCGCGCTTCGGCCAGATATGCCGGCTCGTCCTTCGCCTCGTCCGGCGCGCCGGGCACGGTGTAGAAGCGCCACAGCTGCTTGCCGCTATCGGCATCATAGGCCGTGATATAGCCGCGCACGCCATATTCCGCGCCGCCATTGCCGATGATCACCTTGCCCTTCACCACGCGCGGGGCGCCGGTGATGGTGTAGGCCTTGGTCTGGTCAACGGTAACTTGCGACCACACTTCCTTGCCGGTCTTGCGGTCCAGCGCGATCAGGCGGCCGTCCAGTGTGCCCAGGAACAGCTTGTCGCCCCATGCGCCAAGGCCGCGATTGACCACGTCGCAACAGGCTTTGACGCCCGTTTCGCCCGGCACCTTGGGATCGTATTCCCATTCCAGCTTGCCGGTCTTGCCGTCATAGGCCTTCACCTTGCTCCAGGCCGTGGTGATGTAGATCTTGCCGCCGATGACCAGCGGCGTGCCTTCCTGCCCGCGCGCCGTATCCAGATCGGCCGACCAGGCGAGGCCCAGATCCTTGACGTTGTCGAGGTTGATCTTGTCGAGCGGGGAATAACGCTGCTCGCCATAATCGCGGCCATAGGTCAGCCACTCGCCATCGGGCGGGGAGACGATCATCGCCTCCGTCACGCCGCCATCGGCGCTTTCGCTCTTGCTGCATCCCGTCAGGGCCAGCGAAGCGGCCAGTGCCGCGATAAATCCTAACCGCATTCACACCTCCACAATGGCCCTGCCGTGATCCCTCCGGCGCAGGCCTGTCACTATCTCATTCAGCCCCAGCGATTGATTTCCGGCCCCGGCGCGAAGCTGCGGAACGGGTCGCCCGACTGCGTCCGTGCCAGGGCGCGCCGGACGCTGGGCCGCGTGCGGACCCGGTCCATCCAGGCCGCCAGTTGCGGCTTGCCCGAAAAGGCCTCCGGTTCGAGCAGGGCGGCAGGCGCCAGCCAGGCATAGGTTTCCAGATCGGCGATGGAAAAACTGCCCATCAGCCAGTCGCGCCCATCGGCCAGCTGTTCGGCGGCGCGCTGGGCGAACTGGGCGATCTTGGCGCGGCTGTCCTCGCTTTTCGCCTCTTCCGCCACGCCGCTGCGCAAGTCCTGCCAGCGCTGGCGCAGATCGTCGCTGACGATGGCGGCGGACAGGGCAGCGAACTCGCTGTCGTCCCGTGCCGCCAGATCGGCCTGCGCATAGGCCAGCGCGCCCAGCCATGCGACTGCGGGGCTGAGCCGCTCGGTCACCTGCCGGCACCACATCATCATCTGCCAATGGGCATAGGCATCTTCCGGCTGGAGGCCGCAGCCGCCTGCCTGCTCGTCGAGATATTGGGCAAGGAACACGGCCTCGGTCATGGCCTCGCCGCCGATCACCAGCACCGGCCCTTCGCCTTCCACGGCAAAGTCCAGCGCCACGCTTTCGGTAATGCCGGGCAGGGCATGCCGTTCGCCCTTCAGCAGGTCGATCGGGCGGCATTCGATGGCCAGCCCGCTTTCCTCCAGCGCGGCCAGCACGCTGAGCGAGGGGCCATTGGGTTCGCCGTGATAAAGGATCGCGCTGCTCATTCGCCCAGTTCCTCCATCACGAGGCCATAGCGTTTGGCGAGGTCCGTCGTGCCCATGGCCCAGGTCTGCTTCACGGCCGGGCGGCGATAGACGCGCCGCAGCCAGGCCATGATGTTCGGCGTCTTTTCCACGCTGGCCAGATCGGGCTGGCTGACGGGCAGCGAATAGGTGGAATTGAACACGTTGATGTCGGCCAGCGAATAGCTGTCGCTCGCCACGTAATCGCGCTTGCCCAGTTCCGCTTCCAGCATGTCGATGCCCAGCGCCACGCGGCGGCGGCTTTCGGCCAGCTCCTCCGGCGAGAACTGGCCGTAGATCGCCTTGCGCCATGCGCGGCGGCGTTCGGGCAGGGGAATGCGGTCGATGGCGGCTTCCAGCTCCGCCGGGTCTTTCTCGCGCACCTTGGGGCCGACGAAGGCGCTCCACCCGATCATGGAGAAGCTGGGGCCAAGCCACTGGTCCATGAACTTCATCCACCAGCGGATGCGCCAGCGATCCTGTGCATCGGCGGGCATCAGGGCCGGGCCGGCGAACGCCTCGTTCACATATTCCATGATCGCGGTGCTTTCGGTCAGCACCTTTTCGCCATGGGTCATGGCCGGGATCGTGCCCTGCGGATTGATCGCCAGATATTCCGGCCTGTGCTGGTCGAACTCCAGCATGTTGATGTAGCGGCTCTCGAACGGGACGCCCTTTTCCACCAGCGCAAGCATGGGCTTGCCGGAATTGGCGTTGGGCTCCCAGTGATAGAGCGTCACGTCAGCCATCCACATCCTCCGACGGCGCCTGTTGCGGCGCTCGTTTGTAAGCAACACTTACGGTTTGCCCGCGAGTCCGGTCAAGCGGCGAAAATGCGCGATTATCTGCGCTGCGGCGCACAAATTCCGATTGCTTCGGCCGGGCGATTGCCTGTATCCGATTGAGGTCAGAAGAGCGCGAGCCCGCGTTATGACCCTGGCTTAGCACTGCTACAGCTTAAGATCAGGAAACTCTCACATGACCACTAAACTGCCCTCGCGCGCCGACCATGTCGGCTCCTTCCTGCGTCCGCGCGAGATTATCGAAGCGCGCGAGCATCGCGCGGCCAACAACATCGACTATGCCACCCTGCGCAAGATCGAGGACAAGGCGATTGCCGACCTCGTGAAGTGGGAAGAGGAACTCGGCCTCAAGGCGATCACCGATGGCGAATTCCGCCGCTATTTCTTCCATACCGACTTCCTGCTGAAGCTGGACGGGGTGGAAGAACAGGGCGGCATCGCCAAGGCCTTCAAGAACGACACCGGCAAGGACGTGCATTTCGCCCCGCCCAAGATGGTCGTTTCCGGCAAGATCCGCCATGTCGAGCCGATCCAGCTGGCCGATTACCAATATCTCGCCAGCCTGACCAAGGGCATGCCCAAGGTTGCGATCCCTTCGCCCACCATGCTGCATTTCCGTGCAGGCCGCAGCGGTATTCCTGAAGACGTCTATCCCACGATGGACGAATTCTACGCCGACGTGGCCGCCGCCTATCGCGCGGAAGTGGACAGTCTCGCAGCGGCCGGTTGCCGTTACATCCAGATGGATGACACCAACCTGGCCTATCTGTGCGACGATACCCACCGGGCGGATGCCTCGGCGCGCGGGGTCGATCCCAACGAAACGCCGCGCCAATATGCCAAGCTCATCAACGAGAGCTTCTCCAGCGCGCCGGCCGACATGATCAAGGCAGTCCACCTGTGCCGGGGCAATTTCCGCTCCAGCTGGGCGGCCGAAGGCGGCTATGAGCCGGTGGCCGAGATCATGTTCAACGAACTCGATATCGACGCCTTCTTCCTTGAATATGACGATCCCCGCTCGGGCGATTTCGCCCCGCTGCGCTTCCTGCCCAAGGGCAAGACCGTGGTGCTGGGCCTCGTCACCACCAAGCTCGGCGAGCTGGAAACCAAGGACGATATCAAGCGCCGGATCGACGAGGCGGCCAAGTTCGCCCCGCTCGACCAGCTGGCTCTCTCGCCGCAATGCGGTTTCGCCAGCACGGTGCATGGCAATGACATCACCACCGAGCAGCAGGCGGCCAAGATCCGTCTGGTTGTCGAAGTGGCCGAAGAAGTCTGGGGCTAAGCCCGGTCACCTGTTTCGTCGCTGCGAGGGGCTTTGGTCCCTCGCAGCGACAAGCGGGGCAGGTCAGGCCGGAAGGCCTTCGAAGCGCGGAATATCCTGCATCGCATCTTCCCAGCCTGCCCGGCTGGCAGTGCAAATATGGGCGACAGGGGCAATGCCCGGCTCGCCATCGAGGCTGCCTGCGGGCACCACAAGCAAGGCGCCACCCATCTGGATGCTCGGCACGGCCGCTCCGCAAATGGAGCAGAAGCTTTTCGCATGGCGCGTGGCGGGCACCTGATAGTGCGCGATCTTCTCCTCACCGCTTAGCCATGTGAGCGTCGCCGTCGTTGAAAACAGGTTCGCCGCATGGGCGGAGCCAGTGTCTTTCCGGCAGCGGCCGCAATGGCACAGGAAGAAGCTTTCGAACGCTCCTTCAATCTCGAACTGCACCGCGCCGCATTGGCACGAACCTGACGTCAGCTGCGGCATCGGTGTTTCTCCCCCTGGCTTCATCGCCTCTTTTGCTCGGCTTATGGTCGGTCCGGCGCGGAATTGCCACCAGACGGTTGCGGTCGGGTGCCTGCGCTCGCGGGAATGACGAGTTCTTCCACCCTCCGTTCATCCTGAGCTTGTCGAAGGACGCGCACCGGCCTTCGCCCAACAAGGAGTGCCGGGCTGTCGGTTTCCCGTGTCCTTCGACAAGCTCAGGATGAGCGGGTGCGGTGACGGACGGGTGCGGGGAGGGGGCCCACCAAGGCGCACAAACAAAAAGGGCGGCCTCGGGAGGCCGCCCTTTCGTTTTCCGGTTTGCCGGAGTTTCGGATCAGAAGGACTTCTTCACCGAAACGCGCCATTCGCGCGGTGCACCCACGGTCGAGTAGGCCGTGCCGCTGAGGGCGAAGACCGACGCGAAGCGGGTCGGGGTGTAGTATTCGTCGAAGAGGTTGGTCACTTCGAGTGCAACTTCCACGTCCTTGTCCGCATTGCGGTAGGTCAGGCGGGCGCTGCCCAGCGTGTAGGCGTCCAGATACTGGAGATCGGTGGAGATCGAGTCCAGCTGGTGGCCCATGTACTGCTTGTCGCGATACGACACGTCGAAGCGCGGCGTGATCGTGCCCTTGTCGCCCAGATCGACTTCGTACTGGATGCCGAAGCTGCCCTGGAAGGTCGGCGAAACGATCGGATCGTTCAGCGTCACGCTCGTGCCGACTTCCGGCGCGAGATAGGTGTACTTGGAATCCAGGATGCTGACCGAGCCGTCGATGGTCAGGCCGTCGATCGGTTCTGCGAACAGTTCCGCTTCCACGCCCCAGATCTCACCGTCGCCAGCGTTGGCACGGACGGCGCAAGGCGCCGCGATGCCGCCGTAAGCGGTACAGTCGGACAGGCCGAGCTGGATGTCCTTGTAGTTGTTGTAGAAGCCGGAAACGTTCAGGCGAAGGCGGCGATCGAACAGGTCGGACTTCAGGCCCAGCTCATAGGACGTGACGGTTTCGGGCTGGAAGGTGCCCATCGTGGCGTGTGCCGGGTAGAACGGACGCGCCGTGACGCCGCCGCCCTTGAAGCCGGTGCTGACGGTTGCATAGGCCAGCAGCTGACGGCTGAAGCGATAGTCAGCCGAAATGCGCCAGTCGACGCGGTCGCCGTCATAGATCGACACGAGGCCGTCGAGGTTTTCGACGCCACCGCCCACGGGGCCCTGGCTGTAGTCCAGGCGACGACGCACGAAGGTGTAGTCCTTGTGCTCGTTGGTGTAGCGCAGGCCGCCCGTCAGGGTCATGTTGTCGGTCGGGTGGACGATCACGGTACCGAAAGCGGCAACCGTGTCGGCATTGACCGGGTCGTTACCCACGAACTGCAGCGGGGTGCCCGAGTAGGGACCGTAGCGGATGTCCTGGATCGTGTAGTAGGTGCTCTTCTGGTCGGAATAGAAACCGCCCAGGGTATATTCAGCCAGATCGCCGATCTTGCCGTTCAGGCGCAGTTCCTGGCTGAAGAACCAGAAATCCAGATCGTTGTAGCCGCCCGCGGCGATTGCCGGGTTCGGCGTGAAGTCGTCATCCGAACCCCAGGTGTTGTTGTAGGCGCGGTAGGCGGTGATCGACTGGATGTTCAGCGAATCGCTGATTTCGTAGTTCGCATGGCCGGACACGCCCCAGCCTTCGAACACGTTGCGGTTGCCGGTGTACCAGTCGCCCGTCTGGCCCTTGGCGTCCAGGAACCAGCTGGCATAGGTGCAGTAATCGCCGCAGATGAAGTTCGACTGGGCGTTGTTCGTCACCGAAAGAACGTCAGCCGAGCTGGTGCGGTCAGACTTCTGGTAGTCAGCCGTTACCATCAGCTCCAGCTTGGAACCTTCGTAACGCAGCGCGCCGCGCAGGCCGGTGTAGTTCTGTTCGCCGAGCTTGTCGACGACGCAGCTGTCGTCCGAACCGGGGTGTGCCGCGATCTTCGGGGCGATGCCTTCCGGGTTGTTCGGATTGGCGCAGCCATAGTCGACCTGGTCGACATAGCCGTCCTGGTTCTTGTGAACGGCCGAGAAGCGCGCGAACAGGTTGTCGGTGATCGCGAAGTTCGCACCGGCGCGCAGTTCCACGCGGTTGCGGCTGCCGTAGCTGGCTTCGGCATAGGCTTCCGAATCCGGGCCGGGCTTCTTCGAGAAGAGCTTGATCGCACCACCGATGGAGTTGCGGCCGGTCAGCGTGCCCTGCGGGCCGCGCAGGATTTCGACGCGCTCGAGGTCGAGCAGGTCGAAGTTGGCGCCGGTCAGGGTGGGGTAATAGACATCGTCGATATACATGCCCACGCCCGGTTCATAGGCGGGGTTGAAGTCGTACTGGCCGATGCCGCGGATCGAGGCCGACATGGAAGCGCCATAGGCACCGCCCTGTTCGGTCAGCGTCACGCTGGGAGCCTGGGCGGCAACAGCCTTGATGTCGTCCTGATTGCGCGATTCGAGCAGCGAAGCGTCGACGGCAGTGATGGACAGCGGGGTGTCCTGCAGGGACTGTTCGCGGAACTGTGCGGTAACGATGATTTCGTTGCCGTGAGTTTCCTCAGCTTCGTCCTGGGCAAATGCGGGAGTGGCCGCAACGACGGCGAGCGTCGAAACGGCGAGGGTGAGCGCACGGCGTGCAGCCGTGGAACGGTTGTATGTGGTCATGTACCTCTCCAGAAGGGCGCAATCGCGGGGGGTGCAATTGCATAGCTAATGAATCCCCTGGTGAGGCCGCCCATATCGCGGAAGGTTGCTTTCGCAAGCATTTAGGGGGCGGTTTGCGCATGCGCGCAACAAGTGATGCAGGAAATCAACAGTTTGACGGCGGCAAACTGGAAGGGGCCTGACCGGCCTTGTAAGTAGAACAGTTTTTCGTTGGCAATCTAACCTATTAACAGTCGCCTGGAGCGGGTTGGGTGCTACAATAAATGCCGGAATGCGGAAAGTTAATTGTATGTATTGCATACAATTATTGAAGTTTTATGTGAACGAATAAATGAAGGGCGGCCACGCGGGGCCGCCCTTCAGATCTTGCCGCATGGGTAATCGGCTCAGAACGTTTTCTTGACGCTCACCGCCCATTCGCGCGGACGGCCCGGCTGGGCTTTATCCAGCCCGGCACCGGCGCCACGCAGGTCGAACAGGGTAACGTAATAATACTCGTCGGTGAGGTTGGTCACCTCAAGCGACACAGACAGGTCCCGGTCGGGATTCTGCCAGGTGAGTCGAGCATTTACGATGGTGTAGGCATCGATGTTCTGGGCCACGCCATTATACTTGAAGCCGGTATAGATGTCCCCCTGATAGGTCGCATCCACGCGCGGAGTGATCCAGCCCAGCGAACCGGCGTCGATCTCGTATTGCGCACCCAGCGTCCATTTCCACTTGGGCGCACCTGCCAGCGGATCGTCAAGCGACGTGCCGCTGACCGACGGATCGAGCTTGGTATATTTGAAGTCCAGATAGCTGATCGAACCGTCGATGCTCAGGCCGTCGACCGGACGGGCACTGAATTCCGCCTCGACGCCCTTTTCCTCCGCATTGCCGGCATTGACCAGCGCGGCGCAGGGAGTGGAACCGTCGGGGCAGACCGAAACGCCGATCTGCAGGTCGCTCAGCTTGCCGTAGAACGCGTTCATGTTCAGCCGCAGCCTGCGGTCAAACAGATCGGCCTTCATGCCCACTTCGTAATTGGTCAGCACTTCGGGGGCGAAGCTGATCGCCTGGCTGGCATAGAAGGGCCGCGGATTGGTGCCGCCACCCTTGAAGCCGGTTGCCACGCTGCCATAGACCATCACGTCGGGCGAGAAGCGGTAATTGAGCGCGGCGCGCCAGTCCCACCTCTGGCCCTTGTAAGTGGCCACCAGCCCGGTGAGCGCACCGGGTGCCCCTGCGCCATCCACTGCGCCGACCGGGTCGAGATAGGGGTTGATCGTCCCGTCGGGATTGAGCCGGAAATAGTGATATTCCTTGCTCTCGTCCGTGTAGCGGATGCCGCCGTCAAAGGTCAGGCCGGGGGTGATTTCCCAGCTGACATTCGCGAACACGGCCTTCGCTTCCGCAGGGGTTTCGTCCGGCTGGATGAACTGCAGCGGGAACAGGCCCACGCCCGGCGCGACGTTGAGGTAGCGCAGGTCCTGATAGGAATAATAGTCGGTCCGCTGCTTGAAGTAGTAGCCGCCCAGCACCGCGGTGATGTTTTCCGCCAGCTGTGCGTTCAGCCGCAGTTCCTCGCTCCAGTTCCAGTGGGTCAGGCTGTTATACCCGCCCGAAAGCGGGATCGGCGACAGGTCGTCATCCACCCCGAAGGTCGTATCCCAGGCCTGATAGGCCAGGATATTGTCGATCGAGAACATGTCGCTCAGCCCGAAGTGGAAATTCGCGGCCAGATTGTAACCGTCATAGACGCTCTGGTCGGAATTGTTCGTCGCCAGCAGGGGCTGCCCGTCGGGCGGGGTGGCCACGCCGAAATAGGTGATCGCCGGGGACGAATAGGACGAGAAGTTGCAGAACCGCCCGCAGATGAAGCGGTTGTCGTAAGGCACGCCGCCGATATTCGTGTTGGGGTTGTCGATCACATCGGTCGCCGCCAGCACTTCGCCCGCCGCAGTGTGGGAATCGTGGATGTATTCGGCAGACAGGTTGATATCGATGTCACTGGACGGATTGTAGCGCAGCGCGCCGCGGATTGCCTGATAGCCGACTTCGCCGAGCTTATCGATCAGGCAAGCGCCGTCCGGCCTTAGCGACGGAATGCCGCCGGCTGGATTGGCCAGCTGCGTCGTGCCGTCATTCGCCTTGAAGGTGGCCGATCCACCAGCCGGATAGACGCAGCCGAAATCGTAGCGTTCGACATAGCCTTCCTGATGCTTGTAGACGCCCGATACGCGGCCTGAGAGGTCGTCGGTCAGCTTGAAGTCGAACCCGCCGCGCAACCCGATGCGATTGCGGCTGCCATAGGTCCCTTCAAGATAGCCGGTGTTGCTCCCCTGCGGTTTGCGGGTGAACATCTTGATCGAGCCGCCTTCGGAATTTCTCCCGGAAAGCGTGCCCTGCGGGCCGCGCAGGATTTCCACCCGTTCCAGATCGAGCAGGTCGAACACCGCGCCGGTCAGCTGCGGATAATAGACATCGTCGATATAGATGCCCACGCCGGGTTCGAAGGCCGGGTTGAAGTCCGCCCCGCCGATGCCGCGGATCGACACCGCGATGGACGGCCCGAAAGAGGCGCCCTGCGGCTTGAGTGTGACGTTGGGGGCGCTGTCGGCCACTTGGGCCAGATTGGTCTGGCTCTTGGCTTCCATGGTTTCCGCCGTGACGGCCGTGATGGCCAGCGGCGTATCCTGCAGGTTCTGTTCGCGGAACTGTGCGGTCACGATGATGTCGTGATTGCCGGACGTGTCCTCTTGCTCTGCCTGGGCGAAGGCCGGACTTGCGATCCCGATTGCAAGTGCGGATGCGCCGAGCACCAGAGCGGTGCGCAGATTCAGTGTGTCAGTCATGATACCCTCTCCAAATTCTTAGATGCATTTCTCGGTACGAACCGGCCCCGATTTTTCGGATATCCAGTTGTAAATGCGCGCTTTCTCCTTTCCTCGCTGTCAGGGTTTCGAAAAATGCCTGCCGTCCATCAAAGGCCGGAAGGCAGGCGGGTGTTACGCGGGAAGGTTGAACACCCTGCGGGCATTGCCTTCCATCAACATCTTCTTGTGCTCGTCGCTGATCGAAAGCCGGTCATAGGCGGCCACTTCGTCGCTCGACTGCTGATAGGGATAATCCATGGCGTAGAGCACGCGCTCTGGCCCCAGCACGTCCATGCAGAACTTGATCCCCGGCTCCCAACCCACGCCGCTGGTGGTGACCCAGATATTGTTGCGGAAATAGTGGCTCACCGGATGCTTCAGCTTCACCGGCGGCTGCCCGCCGCGCAGGCCGGGGCGGTTATCCGCATTCCCCTGCATCCAGTCGAAGCGATAGAGATGCAGCGGCAGGCATTCGCCCAGATGGCCGATCACCAGCTTGAGCTTCGGGAAACGGTCGAACGCGCCGGAGAAGATCAGGCCCATCGTGTGCAGCCACACATCGTGCGGGAAGCCGCCCAGCGCGCCGAAGAAGCCGCGCGTCTCGTAATGCGGGGCATTATAGGGGGCGGTGGGGTGGATGTAGAGCGCGCCGTCATGCGCCTCCAGCGCCTCAAGGATCGGCCAGTAATCCTGCTCGTCGATATAATGGCCCTGCCAGTGCGAGTTGAGCACCGCGCCATTGAGCTTCAGCGTGCCCAGTGCGCGGTCCAGTTCCTTCACCGATCCGGCCACGTCGCGCGGATCGAAGGCGGCAAGGGCGGAAAAGCGGGACGGATGGCGGGCGCAGGCATCGGCGGCAATATCGTTCGCCTCGCGCGACAAAGGCGTGCCTTCGCCGGGCTTCACCACCTGCACACCGGGCGCGGTGAGCAGCAGCAATTGCCGGTCGATCCCGAATTCATCCATGTGCGAAATGCGCAGCTCGCCCAGATCCTGCAGCATTTCCTGCAGGGACGGCATCTTCGCGAACATGCCCGCCATCTTGAGCGAGTCGTCGCCCGAGGCTGCCCCGCTTTCCAGATATTTCACCTGCGCCTCGACCAGCGAGGGGAAGGTCCATGCCTCTTCCGTGGCGATGCGCTTATAGGGTGCGTCGCGGTCGATATGGCCGGCACGCGGGGCAAGCCCGATGCGGGTGCGGTGGCTGAAATCTTCCTTGAAGTGGCCCTTCAGGCCCTTTTCGCTACCATCCGGCAGAAGCGGCATTCTTCTCTCCCCTCCACAGCCGGCCTTGGGGCCGGTCAGTCAGAACATTCCGTTTTCGTTGCGTGCCGTCTCCGGCACTTCCTGCATCACGTCCCAATGTTCGACGACATAGCCGTCCTTGATCCGCAGAATATCTACCACGGCATAGCCGCGGTCGTCGCGCCGGCGGCGAAAATGATGGTGGACCATTACCAGCCCTTCGCCATCCTTCTCCTCGCCATGGATCACGCGTTTCACGTCATGCGTCAGTTCGGGATTGTTGCGCACGGCGGCATCCAGCACTTCCAGCGTCGCATCGCGCCCGGTGGGGGCATTGGGATTGTGCTGGATATAATCCGGGTGGACCCAGGCCTTGAAGGCGGCGGCCGGATTATCCTGATGGTGGAACAGTTCGATGAAGCGTTCCGCCACTTCGCGGACGGACAGATTTTCGCGGTCTGATGTATCGGCGGGATCGGTCATTTCATGCGTCTCCCTCTTCGCCGTCAGAACATGCCGTTCGGATTGGCGGAATGTTCGGGCACGGGCTGGGTTACGTCCCAATGCTCCACGATCTTGCAATCCTTCACGCGCAATATGTCGACAGCGGCAGCGCCCCGGTCGTCCGGGCCGGTCTGGCCATGCAGGTGCACGGCGATCAGATCCCCATCCACCAGAACCCGGTGCACGATCATCCGGTGCGTGGGATTGCGCTGATAGAAGGGTTCCAGAAAGGCGATGGCGGCATCGCGCCCATCGGTGGCATGGGGGTTATGCTGGATGTAGTCTTCGGCCACCCAGGCCTCGTAGGCCTCGCGGATCTTGCCCTGTTCATAGAACAGCGGAATAAAGCCATTGGCGACGTCACGCGTCGTGCATGGCTTCTCCGCCTCGCCAGCCGGGCCTTCCCCGGCCAGCGACGGCGCTGCAGGCAATGCCAGCAGCGCCGCAAACAGGGCCAATCTCACTTCTTCTCCTGTCCGGCCAGAACCGAGCCGAACTTGGGATGTGCGAAGTGCATCGGCACGTCCTGACGATAGGGCCAGGTCTGGCGATGCTGGTCGGCGGGCAGCAGCACGTCCGGGCCGAGCGGATCTTCGGGGAAGGTCTTTTCCGCCGGCTGGAGGTGTGCGGTGGTGTGCGCCCAGCCCTGCTCGTAATCGCCCTGCCACTGCATCATGTAGTCCAGCCGCTTGATCTTCCAGATCCCGTCGACCTTCACGTAATCGTTCTCGTAAATGCCGGCTTCCATGAACTGCTGCGGCATCATCTCTTCCTTGGTGTCCTGGAAGTCGTCATGCCAGCCGCCCAGCAGAATGCCGTGGAAGCGGCCCTTGGCGGTCTGCCGGTCAGGCGCGACGGTGATGATGTCCTGCATCTGGAAATGGTCGAGCAGCAACCCGTTGACCGGGCCGGGACGTCCGCCGGTGAAGCGGCCCGCGATCCAGTCGCCATAGAGGCGCTTCACACCAGCGTGGCCGATATATTCGCCCGAAAGGAACACCACCGCGCCGTCTTCGGCAAACAGGTCCGCCACTTCGTCAGGGCGGTTGAAATCGATGTAATAGCCATAGGCCCAGTGCAGTCGGCGGATGGCCTGCACGTCCTCCAGCACGCCGACCTTGTGTTCCAGTTCGGCCAGGCGGGCTTCAACGTCGCTCATTTGCTCTCTCCCAATTTGCGTTTGGGACGTTACTAACGACCGTGACAATTTTGGCGAGAGGATTTTCGGAATATGAGCACTGCTGATCGGCCCTGGGAAGGCCGGGTTGCCTTCATCACTGGCGCAGTCACCGGCATTGGCCTGGGCGTGGCGCAGGCCTTTGCGGATGCGGGGATGCGGCTGGCGCTGTCCTACCGCAACGAGGATGACAAGAACCGCGTGGCCGAATGGTTCAAGGCCAAGGGCTACGAACAGCCGCTGTTCCTGAAACTCGACGTGACCGACCGCGCCCGCTTCGCACAAGTGGCCGAGGAAGTGGTGCAGCATTTCGGCGAAGTCCACGTGCTGGTGAACAATGCTGGCGTTTCGGTCTTCGGGCCGACGGACGAGGCCAGCTATGACGATTATGACTGGATCATGGGCGTCAATTTCGGCGGGGTGGTGAACGGGCTGGTGTCCTTCCTGCCCAAGATCAAGGCCAGCCACGGCCGCCGCCATGTGGTGAACATCGCCAGCATGGCCGCCTTCCTGCCCGGCCCGCAGGCGGGCATCTACACGGCCAGCAAGTTCGCCGTGCGCGGGTTGACGGAATCGCTGCGTTACAATCTTGCACCGCACAAGATCGGCTGTTCGCTGTGCTGCCCCGCGCTGACCCGCACCAATGCCTGGACCAGCGCGCTGAAGCGCCCGGACGGTTTCGGCACCAGCGGCTTCCCCGATGTCGCCAAGGGCGAGCTGGAACAGTTCGGCACCGCGTTTGAGGAAGGAATGGACCCCTATGAAGTGGGCACGAAAATCCTCGCCGGCATGACGGAGCAGAAGGGCCTGATCCTGACCCATCCCGAACATGGGCCTGATTTCGAGGAAATCCACGCCGCCACCATGGCCGCCCTGCCGCAGGAAGAGGCGCCCGCTGGCCGCCTGAAGATCGAGCAGCTGCGCCGCGATGCAATGAAGGCCGCCGAAGCCGGGCTGGTCATCAGCCTTGACGATCTGACCTGAGGCTCAGCCACCTTTCGGTGCCTGCCAGTGCCTGATTGGGCATTGGCAGGCCCGGACAAAAACAACATAGTGGCAGGCGATCCGGCGGGGCTTCGTCCACCGGCTGGACGGGAGAAGACAAGGAGAGAATCGATGTGCGATGATTTCACGGCTGTGGCCGATGATGCCACGCTGGCGAAACGGGGCCTTAGCCGCAGGGACTTTGCGGCGATCAGTGCGGCAGCGATGGGTACGCTGACCGTCAGCACTGCTTGCGCCGCGCAGGGCAACGGCCCGGCGCTGACCGAATCGACCGTTACGATCACCACGCCCGATGGCAAGATGGATGCGTTCTTCGTCCACCCGGCCGAAGGCAAGCATCCCGCCGTCATCATGTATCCCGACATTGCCGGGCTGCGCGATGCCTATAAGGTGATGGCCCGCACGCTGGCCGCATCGGGCTATGCCGTAGTGGCGGTGAACCATTATTACCGCAGCGCCAAGGCGCCGGTGATGAACACCATCTCCGAATTCTTTGCCCCGGAAGGGCGCGAGAAGCTGGGGCCGATGATGGCCAAGCTGACTGTTCCGGCCATCGTCAGCGATGCCAAGGCAATCGTCGCCTGGCTCGATGCCAACCCTGCAGTCGATGCCAGCAAGAAGATCGCGGCCGAAGGCTATTGCATGACCGGCTCCTACGCCGTGCGCACTGCCGCTGCCGTTCCCGACCGGGTCGGCGCAGTCAGCTCGTTCCACGGTGGCGGCCTCGTCACTCCGGCGCCGGACAGCCCGCACAAGATGCTCAAGGGCACCAAGGCGCTCTATCTGTTCGCCATCGCCCAGAATGACGACAAGCGCAGCCCTGACGACAAGGTGGCCCTGCGCCACGCGGCGGAAGATGCGGGCGTTGGCGCCCGGGTCGAAGTATTCGCCGCGGATCACGGCTGGTGCACGGTGGATTCCGCCGCATACGAGCAGGTGGAAGCCGAACGCGCCCGTACGCTCTCGCTGTGGAATTACGGCAAGATGGGCTGATCTGCCGACCGATTTGGCCGGGACCGCTTATTCGAACCAATAAGCGGTCCCGCGCATTTCCAGGCTGACGCGGGCAGGCGCATCGGCGCCGACTTCCGGATTGTCGAAAGCGCCGTGCGGCATCAGGCGGGCCTTGCCGGTATCGCTCTCGCTGGTCTTGAACACAATCGCCTCATCGGGGCGCATGTTGCTGTAATAATACCAGCGGTGGTTCGGATTGTGCTTGATGACGTAATTGCCGAAGCTCCATTCTGGGCCGCCATCCGGTGGATCGAAGATCGCCAGGCAATCGATCAGATCGCCATCCTCGACGCTCGGCCAGGCGCACAGGGCCAGCGGCACGTCCTGCGGCGGGCCGGAAAGCACGCGCCACACATTGTATTGCGCGCTGCGCACGATTTTGCGTCCGCCGGTGATTTCCGGGCCGGGTGCGCCCTTGTCGCGGGCCTCCTCGGCAGCGGAGATCGACATGTCGACATGGGCGAAGCGCGCCGGGTGCGAATTGTCATGCGCGGCGTTCTGGCCCAGCCTTTCGGAAAAGCGCAGGATGCCGCGAGGCATCATGACGATATGATCCGCCCCGCTGACGTCCTTCAGCAATTGCTCCACCTCACCGGCATGAATGCGGACGACCGCATCCAGATCGGTCAGGTCGGGAACGGAGCTGGCATGTTCCACCAGAATGAAACCCTCACGGTCGAGCGAGGTTTCCATGCCTCGCGCGTCCGCAATCTCCATTTCCACCGGGGCGAGGGGGACATAATCCTTCTCATGCGCATTGGCATAGAAATAGGGCTGCTTGCCGGTATCCTCGGTATAGCCGATTGCCGCGCGCACGCTTCCGCCTGCCATATGTCCCTTACCCTCTCCTAGCGGTGTTCGCCCTGATCAGGCGAAATCTTCCGTGTCGATCGTCGGCCGGATCGCGTCGTGATAACGGTGGCCGGCAACGGTCTGTTGGTTGATCAGTGCATCCGCCCGGTCAAGCACATCCTGCGCGATGGCAACGTTGGCGGCGTTGTAATTGTCTTCCAGATGCTGGAGGCTGGTGGTTCCGGGGATGACATGGACATTGTCCCCGCGGCTCAGCACCCAGGCATTGGCGAGCTGGCCCGGCGTTACGCCCGCTTCGGCGGCCAGGGCCACGAACTGTTCGATCAGCGCCAGGTTCTTCGGCCAGTTTTCCGCGTTGAAGCGCGGCATGATGTTGCGCAGATCGCCTTCTTCCAGCGTGGTCGGGTCTTTCAGAACGCCGCCCAGCGCGCCGCGACCCACCGGGGAGAAGGCAACCAGCGGGATGCCCAGTTCCTTGCAGGTATCCAGCACGCCCAGTTCGACATTGCGGGTCCACAGCGAATATTCGGTCTGCACCGCGCCCACCGGATGGATTGCATGGGCCTCGCGAATATGGGCGGAGCTCCATTCGGAAACGCCATAGGCGCCGATCTTGCCCGCATCGATGGCGGCCTTCAGCGCGCCCACGGAATCCGCAATCGGCACCTTGGGATCGAAACGGTGCATGTAATAGAGATCGATATGATCGGTATCGAGCAGCTTCAGGCTGGTCTCGACCGCGCTTTCGATCGCCTCGGGGCTGCAATCCACGCCGCGCTTGGGGCCTTCCACCACGATGCCGCATTTGGACGCGAGGAAGAACTCCTTGCGGCGGCCCTTCAGTGCTTCGGCGATCAGCGCCTCGTTCTTGCCCGCGCCATAGATGCGGGCAGTGTCGAGGTGATCGTAACCCAGATCGAGTGCGCGGTTGAGCAGTTTGATCCCGTCTTCCTGGCTGGGCGGAGTGCCATAGGCCCAGGACAGGTTCATGCAGCCGAGGCCGACGGGATGGACGGAGCGGTTTGCCAGTTGGCGCTTCATGGATTTCCTCGTCTGGAGCGTGATGGGGCTCAGCGGATGGCGGCGTATGCCGCCGTGCCGGCCCTCTTTAGCCACACGGCGCGCGATGGCAAATGGCTGCTGATGCCGGATGCGCGCTCAGTGCGAAGAGAGTGCGCCCTTCGCCCAGTCGAGATAATCGGCGATGCTGGAATGCACAGCTTCGGCCGAATGAACGTAATCGTCGCGCTGTGTGTTGATCGCATGGAGCGACCAGCGGGCCTGATGGCTGGTGAGTCTGGTGCGCACGCCGTCCAGCCGGTGCTGGAATTCCGCGAACAGGTCAGGGCGATAGCGCAGGCGCTCGTCGCCGGGCATGCAACCGATCAGATTGCCCGTCTCGGTGGAGAATTCCTGGCGCAGGGTTACGATCCGGCCATTGAGGTCCGGACCGGCCTTGTGGACGACGATCCGCATCTCACGATTGATCTGTTCCATCACGCCTAAAATACGCTCAAGCTCAGCCAAAGCGAATACTCCCCCAAGTTCCGCAAAATAAACACGGGCCCAACGTCTGTTACGTTGAGCCCGTGTCATGATTTAGCCTTAGCCGCTAAATCCGCAACCGTAACTGCGCCGAAACGTTGGAGAATCGGCGCGCCGGTGCGGAAATCAGGACCAGCCGTCCTGCGCTTCGAGGCTGGCGGCCAGTTCGCCGATCACCCGGTAGCAATCGAGCACGCTGGAGACCGAGGAATTCGGCTCGCGACCTTCGCGGATCGCGGCGACGAATTCACGGTCCTGCAGTTCGATGCCATTGTTCGAAATGGTCGTGCCGGTCAGGTCGATGGGCTCTTCCTTGCCGGTGACGAGATCGTCGTAACGGGCGATGTAGGTCGCATTGTCGCCGATGTAGCGGAAGAAGGTGCCCAGCGGGCCGTCATTGTTGAACGACAGCGAGAGGGTGCAGATCGCGCCCGTTTCGCTCTTGAGCTGGATCGACATGTCCATGGCGATGCCCAGTTCCGGGTGCTTGGGGCCCTGGATGGCGTTGGCCGTCACGATTTTGCCCGCCTGATAGGCGAACAGGTCGATCGTGTGGGCCGCGTGGTGCCACAGCAGGTGGTCGGTCCAGCTGCGCGGCTCGCCCTTGGCGTTCATGTTCTTGCGGCGGAAGAAGTAGGTCTGAACGTCCATCTGCTGGATGTTCAGTTCGCCCGCTGCGATCTTGTTATGAACATACTGGTGGCTGGGGTTGAAGCGGCGGGTGTGACCCACCATGCAGACCAGGCCCGTTTCCTTCTGCTTGGCTTCGACTGCCTCGGCATCGGCCCAGCTGTCGGACAGGGGGATTTCCACCTGCACGTGCTTGCCCGCGTTCATGCAGGCAATGGCCTGTTCGGCGTGCATCTGGGTGGGGGTGCACAGGATCACCGCGTCCACATCGTCGCGCTCCAGCGCTTCCGAAAGTTCGGTGCCCGAATGCTTCGCGCCATATTTGGCGGCCACTTCCGCAGCCTGTTCGGCCCGGCGGGAAATGACGGAGGTGATTTCGACGCCTTCGACGTTCTTCAGGCCATCGAGGTGCTTCTCACCGAAAGCACCGGCGCCCACGAGTGCAATGCGCATGTCTGCTCTCCTGTCTCGCTAGAGTTGAAAATAGGGACGGGCGCCCGCTGTTGCAGGCGCCCGTGAAATCTGCCTGACCGATCAGGCCTCGGCGGTAAGGCTGTGGCCGCTCATCACCTTGCGCGGTTCGAGCGGGGTGCCGGCGGTTTCTTCCGGCTGGAGCAGCAGGGCGCCCAGCGCGGTGTTGGAAGCCGGGATGTGGTAGAAGGTGTAGAGATCCTTCACCTTGTCACCCAGCGCGCCGCGCATGATCAGCCACATCACCAGTTCGATGCCTTCGCTGCCTGCTTCGCGCAGATATTCGATATGCGGCATCTTGCTGAGCGTTTCGGGGTCTTCGATCAGCTTGTCGATGAAGTTGAGATCGAATTCCTTGTTGATCAGGCCCGCGCGCGGACCCTGCAGCTGGTGGCTCATGCCGCCCGTGCCCCAGACATGGACGTTGAGGTCTTCCGGGAAGCTTTCCACCGCGGCGCGGATGGAATCGCCCAGGTTGAAGCAGCGGCGGCCCGACGGCGGCGGATAGGTCACCACGTTGACGGGGAAGGGGATGACCTTGCACGGCCATTCTTCCGGCTCGCCGAAGATCATCGAGAGCGGCACGGTGCAGCCGTGGTCGACATCCATCTTGTTGAAGATGGTCATGTCGAAATCGTCGAGGATCAGGCTCTGGGCGATGTGCCAGGCAAGATCGGGGTGGCCGATCACGTCGGGAACCGGGCGCGGGCCCCAGCCTTCGTCGGCGGGCTTGAAGCTTTCGGCGCAACCGATCGAGAAGGTGGGGATCACGTTCATGTCGAAGGCGGAAGCGTGGTCGTTATAAACCAGCACCACCACGTCGGGCATGTTGCCCGGCTGCTTGATCCATTCCTTGATCGGTTCGTAGCCCTTGAAGACCGGGCCCCAATATTCATTGTCCGAAGTCTTCGTCTGCAGGGCGGCGCCCAGCGCGGGAATGTGGCTGGACGTAATGCCAGTGGTAACGCGTGCCATGATCAGAAACCTCCCTTGATCGAACGCACGCCTTCGGGCGAACGGCCACCGTTGATCATCATTTGTGCATATTCTTCCTGAGTCATGCCCGTCATCGAACCGGCGGCGAACTGGAAGCTCTTGCCGTCGGTGGAGAACAGCTTGGACAGGAAGTAGACGTTGCCGCCTTCATCGATCATCGCATTGTAATTGCGATCCAGCACGGCCTGCTTGGCCGCCGGGGTCAGGTTCCACTCGTCGAGATAGGCGCTTTCGTCGGCCTTGAAGCGTTCGCGGTTTTCGGCCTTCATCAGGCTCATCGCGAACTGGTTCAGCCAATAGCCCTTGCGCGCGCGCTTCGCGGTGAACACCCGGGTGCCCGGGATATCGTCGAAGGCCGCGAGGTATTCGTGGATGTCGATCCTCTGCTTCTTGTCGCTCATTGTTCTTTCCATTCGTAGCTCAGGGGCGCCTCTTTGAAGGCGAAACGGTCGATATGGCGTTCTATCACGCCGCGCAGGTGGACATTGCGTTCCGCATCGCCGGTGACGAGGGTGATCGCGATCCCTTCGCCATGCACCTGCATGGTGGCATTCTCGATCTCGGAAAACGGAAACGCGCCCAGTCCGTCGGCATAGCTGGTGGCCATCTTGTGGCCCCAGTGGCTGACAAGCTGCTGGATATACCGTTCCGGCTTTGCGCAGCGCGCAAGGCCGGTTGCAATGGCGGCGGTTTCGTTTGCGGTCATAGGCCACGTTCCTTCAGTCTGGCATCAAGCCTCGGGAACACCTTACGCGCATTGCCTTCGAAGATGGCGTGTTTCTCTGTGTCAGAGATATCGAGCGCGTCGATATAACGCTTCGTATCGTCGAAATAATGGCCGGTGGTCGGGTCGATGCCGCGCACCGCGCCCACCATTTCGCTGCCGAACAGGATGTTCTTGTTCTCGATCACGTCGGCCAGCAGGTCGATGCCCGGCTGGTGATAAACGCAGGTATCGAAGAAGATGTTGTTCATCAGATGCTGATCGAGCGCAGGCTTCTTCAGCATATCGGCCAGACCGCGATAACGGCCCCAGTGATAGGGCACCGCGCCGCCGCCATGCGGGATGATGAAGCGCAGGGTCGGGAAATCGGAGAACAGATCGCCTTCCAGCAGCTGCATGAAGGCCACCGTATCGGCCGCGAGGTAATAGCCGCCCGTGGCGTGCATCGCCGGGTTGCAGCTGCCCGAAACGTGGATCATCGCCGGAACGTCCAGCTCCACCATCTTCTCGTAGAAGGGATACCAGAACTTGTCGGTCAATGCCGGCTGCTTGAAGAAGCCGCCGCTGGCGTCGGGGTTCAGGTTGCAGCCGATGAAGCCCAGTTCGGTAACGCAGCGTTCCAGCTCCGCGATGGAGCTGGTCATGTCCGCTTCCTGCGACTGGGGCAGCATGCACACGCCCACGAAGGTTTCGGGGAACAGGCCGACCACGCGCGCGATCAGGTCGTTGCAGGCGCGCGCCCACGGCACGGCGACCGACTGGTCGCCCACATGCGGGGCCATGGCGCTGGCGCGGGGGGAGAAGATGGTCAGGTCCGCGCCGCGTTCCTTGATCAGGCGCAGCTGGTTCTGCTCGATCGTCTCGCGGATCTCGTCATCGGAGATTTCGGGATAGGCCGGCGCGGCCACGCCTGCCTTGAAGGCGGCCTTCTGCTCCTCGCGCCAGGCATCGTGCCCCTTGGGCAGGACGGTGTAATGGCCGTGGCAGTCGATCACCATTGTCATGCTGTGCGGTTCCTTTTCTAAATGCGCTCTGTGCGGCCAGGCCTGTCAGCCTTTGGCCGCCCGGCGCTGCAGCACTACAGTGCCGCGTGTCATAACGGGTTCGATGCCGAGGTCGAGAAGGGTCTTGGCCGACTCTTCCATTTCTGCGGCGCGGCGCAGGCCGTGGGTTTCCATCCGCTCGCGATTATAGGCGAAACGCTCCGCCCAGGGTTCGTGCTTCTCGCTGGCGTCGAGCGAGGCGGTCACTTCGTCCAGCACGCCGGCGGCGCGCGCCGCCTGCGCGCATTCCCAGCTCAGCGCCTCCAGCCCCTTGACCATGACGGAACGGATCATCTTGATCGCGCTGGCGCGGCCCACTTCCTCGCCCACGATGGGTGTATTGGCAAAACCCAGCCTGTTCAGATGACCCATTGCCTCTTGCGCGGCCTTGCCCGCGATCAGCAGGGGCACTGCCAGCGCCTTGGGATCGACCGGGGCCATCACCGCCACATCGACATAGCGCCCGCCCATTTCCTCCACGCTGGCCGCGGCCTTGCGCTTCGTGTCGGGCGAGACGGAGTTCATGTCGCACCAGATGGTGCCGGGCGTGAGGAAGGGCGCGTAATCGCGAGCGACTGGCAGGGCGGAATCGGCCGTAACAAGGGACAGGACCAGCACCGCATCCCTCAGCGCCTGTTCCGCGCTGGTGCAGGCAGTGATGCCGCATTGCTGCATGATTGCGCCGCGTTCTGCCTTGATGTCGAAAGCGCGGGCGCTGCCGCCCCATTGCCCGGCGCGGGCAAAGGTCGATCCGGCTTCGCCGAAGCCGATCAGGGCCAGACGGGGCAGGTTCGCACTCATGATTCGGATTCGCCGATTCCTCTCTCGCGGGCGATCTACAGAATGTAAGTGTTACTTACAAGTTTGGCGGGAGGGCTTTCCGGCCCAAGGAAGGCTTGACGCGGGGGCGCTGCCGGATGCAAGCGCCCGGCTGTGTTTTCTGTATGTGCGTCGGTCGATGCACAGGCACCAGTCCTTGAGGAGAGCCGAGATGAGCGGAGTCGTCGTCCAGAAGATCGAGCGTGCGGAACGCGAAGTGGTCGAAGGGCTGGGCGCCTGCGGCGTCGCCACCGTCCATGAATCGCAGGGCCGCACCGGCCTGCTCGCCAGCTATATGCGCCCGATCTATTCCGGCGCGCGTATCGGCGCTTCGGCCGTGACGATCAGCGTGCCCCCGGGCGACAATTACATGGTCCATGCCGCGATCGAACAGTGCCAGGATGGCGACATCCTCGTGATCGCGCCGACTTCCCCTTGCGAAGACGGCTATTTCGGCGACCTTCTGGCCACCAGCGCACAGGCGCGCGGCGTGAAGGGCCTGATCATCGACGCAGGCGTGCGCGATGTGCGCGACCTGACCGAAATGGACTTCCCCGTCTGGTCCAAGCGCGTCTTCGCGCAGGGCACGATCAAGGCCAGCCTCGGCAGCGTGAACGTGCCGGTGGTCTGCGCCGGTGCCTATATCGAGCCGGGCGACGTGATCGTGGCCGACGATGACGGCGTCTGCGTGGTCAAGCGTGCCGATGCCGCCATGGTGCTGGAAAAGGCCCGTGCGCGCGAAGCGAACGAAGGTTCCAAGCGCGAACGCCTTGCATCGGGCGAACTGGGTCTCGACATGTATGGCTTCCGCCAGAAGCTGATCGACAT
This sequence comes from Erythrobacter sp. SG61-1L, assembly GCF_001305965.1. Classification (NCBI taxonomy): domain Bacteria; kingdom Pseudomonadati; phylum Pseudomonadota; class Alphaproteobacteria; order Sphingomonadales; family Erythrobacteraceae; genus Erythrobacter; species Erythrobacter sp. SG61-1L. Next base: position 2,510,653 of record NZ_JXQC01000003.1, on the reverse strand, counting down.
GGGCCTGAAGTGGATCTGACATGAAATCGGCACCCGTCATGTGGATGCGCGGGGGTACCTCCAAGGGGGGGTACTTCCTCGCCAGCGACCTGCCCGCCGATTTGGCGCAGCGCGATGCCTTCCTGCTGGGCGTGATGGGCAGCCCCGATCCGCGCCAGATCGACGGCATGGGCGGCGCCGACCCGCTGACCAGCAAGGTAGGCGTGGTGAAGAAGAGCGAGCGGGAAGGGATCGATGTCGATTACCTGTTCCTGCAGGTCTTCGTCGATCAGGCCATCGTCACCGATGCGCAGAATTGCGGCAATATCCTTGCGGGCATTGGCCCTTTCGCCATCGAGCGTGGGCTGGTTGCCGCCACGGGGGACGAAACCAGGGTTTCGATCTTCATGGAGAATACCGGCCAGGCCGCCGTCGCCACGGTGCAGACGCCGGGCGGGGTAGTCAGCTACGAAGGCGATGCCCGGATCGACGGCGTGCCGGGCACTCATGCCCCGGTGCCGCTGGAATTCCGCGACACGGCCGGTTCTTCCTGCGGCGCGCTGCTGCCCACGGGCAATGTGGTGGATGTGATCGAAGGCGTGGCCTGCACGCTGATCGACAATGGCATGCCCTGCATCGTGATGAAGGCAGAAGACCTTGGCGCCACGGGCTATGAAACGCGCGAGGAACTGGAAGGCGAAGGCTTCGCCGCGATCCGCGCGAAGATCGAGAGCATCCGCCTTGCCGCCGGGCCACTGATGAACCTTGGCGACGTGAAGGAAAAGTCCGTCCCCAAGATGTTCCTCGTCTCGCCGCCGAAGAATGGCGGGGCGATCAACACCCGCAGCTTCATCCCGCACCGCGCCCATGCGACCATCGGCGTGCTCGCCGCGGTCAGCGTGGCCACGGCCAGCCTGCTCAAGGGATCGCCCGCCAATGCAGTGGCGCAGCTTCCCGAAGGCAGCCGCAAGACCCTGTCGGTGGAACATCCCACCGGCGAAATGAGCTGCGTGCTGGAAGTGAACGACGCCGGGGAAGTCACCAGCTCCGCCCTGCTGCGCACCGCGCGCAAGCTGATGGACGGGGTGGTGTTCGTTTGATCCCTTCCACAACCCGTCCGTCCTGAGCCTGTCGAAGGAGCGCCTTTCCTCCTTGAGGCCGGGATACGGGTGAAGAACAAAACGGCCCTTCGACAAACTCGGGGCAGACGGAGTTATTGGTAATGAGCACCGATCGCATCACCAGCTGGCATGCCAACCCTTCGAAGCCGAAGTTCACTCCGCCCCCGGGCGCGGTGGATGCGCATTGCCATGTGTTCGGCCCGATGGCGCAGTTCCCCTTCAGCCCCAAGGCGAAGTACCTGCCCGAGGATGCCGGCCCGGACATGCTGTTCGCGCTGCGCGATCATCTGGGGTTCGACAAGAATGTGATCGTGCAAGCCAGCTGCCACGGCACGGACAATTCCGCCACGCTGGATGCCATCGCGAAGTCCAACGGCAAGGCGCGCGGCGTGGCCGTGGTCGATCCCGCGATCTCGGAAGAGGAGCTGGCGAAGCTGCATGAAGGCGGCATGCGCGGCATCCGCTTCAACTTCCTCAAGCGGTTGGTGGACGATGCGCCCAAGGACAAGTTCCTTGAAGTCAGCAAGCGCCTGCCCGCGGGCTGGCACGTGGTGATCTATTTCGAGGCCGATATTCTCGACGATCTGCGCCCCTTCATGGATGCGATCCCGGTGCCGCTGGTGATCGACCACATGGGCCGCCCCGACGTGACGCAGGGCCCCGATGGCGCCGACATGAAGGCCTTCCGCAACCTGCTGGACAGCCGGCCGGATATTCACTTCAAGCCCACCTGCCCCGATCGCCTCGATGGCACGGGCGATCCGTGGAACGCCTTCGCCGAAGCAGTCGCGCCGCTGGTGGCCGATTATTCGGATCGCTGCATCTGGGGCACGGACTGGCCGCACCCCAATATGCAGGACAAGATCCCCGATGACGGCCATCTGGTGGAAATGATCCCCCGCATCGCCCCGACTGAGGAACTGCAGCGCAAGCTGCTGGTCGATAATCCGATGCGGCTTTACTGGGCGGATTGATCCGCGCTGGTTCCGGGGCGGCTTGCCTGCCCCGGCAACGCACAATAGGCTGCGCCATCGCCGTCATGTGGCTGCAATTCCTTGCGGCTACCCCGGCGGCGGAGGCGCCCGCATGACCGACATCCTGATTATCGACGGCCATCCCGATCCCGATCCGGCGCGGCTGGGCCATGCCCTTGCCGATGCCTATGAAGAGGCCGCGCGCGGTGCGGGCCATTCGGTGGATCGGATCGACCTTGCCGGGCTGGATTTCCCCCTGTTGCGCAGCCGCCATGAATGGGCGGAAGAACCGCCGGTTCCCGCTATCGCTGCCGCGCAGCAGGCAATCACCAAAGCGCAGCATCTGGCGATCTTCTATCCGCTGTGGCTGGGCGAAATGCCCGCACTGCTGAAGGGTTTCTTCGAACAGGTCGCTCGGCCGAATTTCGCCATCGGGGAAGGCAAAATGCCGGTGCCCCTGCTCAAAGGCCGCTCGGCCCGCGTGGTTATCACCATGGGCATGCCGGCCGCGTTCTATCGCTTCTTCTATCGCGCCCACAGCCTGCGCAGCCTTGAGCGCAACATCCTGAAATTCTCCGGCATCAAGCCGGTGCGTTCCACCCTGATCGGCATGGTGGAAGGCGCCGCGCCGAAGCAGGCAGAACAATGGCTGGAACAGATGGGCGAGTTGGGGCGGGGGGCGCGCTGAGCTATTCGGCGGCTTCGGCCGTCATCGCCTGCCAGTCCACCTCGCGCCAGTCTTCCTCCCGCCCGAAGGCGAAGGAGACGGCGCGGATCGCGCCATAGTCGATCTCTTCGCCTACGAAGGACAGCTCGCCCGTTTCCCGATGGCGGTTCACCGCATCGAGCAGCAGGCGCCGCGCGCGGTAGATCACCCGGTCGCAGGTGCCGAGATATTCCTGCGTGCGGTCCACGATGGCGCCCATGGATTCCTGCACCGCGAAATCCTCATAGGCATTGCTGCGATTGACGATGCCGCTCCAGTGCCCGTCGCGCATGGCCTGCCGGTCCTGGTGCCAGAGGTTGGAGGCATCGCCCATATCGGCATTGAAATGGTCGGGATCGCCCGACCAGTCGCCCATGGCGCTCATCATCTGGCGAGCGAGCGGGGCCTGCGTATCATAGGAGATATACCACTGCGCGGTGGTGACATCGTCGATGGGGATCGAACAGCAGGTTACGCGCGGCCCGCTGGGTGCGGCGGGAATGAAGGAGAAGAAGGGCAGAGCCACTTCGCGCACCCGCGCATAGGACCGATGCTCCCCTTCCTCGCGGATCGCGCCTTCGCGGAAGCCATAGGGACGCTCGTCGAATTCGAATACGGGCGCGCCATCGTTCAGGATGTAGTCGCTCTCAGCCTTGAAGTAATTGCGGCCAATCACGCTGGCGAGGTTGGTGGCGTGAAGGAAGCCGACATGGGCGCTGTCCAGCAATGCCTCCAGACCTTGCAGCCAATTGGTGCGGATGATGCCGCGCATGGGCTGCACATGGCTGTCGGGCAGGCCGGTGAACTCGTAATCCGGGAAGCGCGGCGGCTTGGCCTTGGCCCCGAGATAGACCCACACCAGCCCGCCCGCCTCATGGGTGGGGTGGCTGCGCACGGGCACGCTTTCGGCGAATTTCTCGCGCTGGCCGCGCGGCTCGGTCGGCGCGTCCACGCACACGCCGTCCACGCTGAATTTCCAGCCATGGAAGATGCACCGCAGGCCGTTATCCTCGTTACGTGCAAGGGCCAGGCTGGCGCAGCGATGGGGGCAGGCTTCCTGCATGAAGCCCACGCGCCCATCGGTTGCGCGGAAGGCGACGAAGTTTTCGCCGAACAGGCGGATGCGCTCCGGCGCGCCATCGGCCTCAAGCTTTGCGGAACGGCAGGCGGGTACCCAATATTCGCGCAGCATGGCGCCCATCGGCGTGCCCGGCCCGATCCGGGTGAGGAGTTCGTTATCGGCTTGGTTCAGCATCGTTTCGTCCTCCTCTCCCGTATGTCCCGCCGGTCTTATTTGCCGGCGGTGATCTTCAGCATGACCCCGGCGTTTTCATCCGTGAGGACATAGAGGTTGCCGTCCGGTCCCTGCCGCACGTCGCGCAGGCGCTGCTTCAGATCTTCCAACAGGGCTTCCTGCTTGCCCGAGGGATCGCCCTTGGAATCAAATTCCAGCCGCAGCAGCGACTTGTTCATCATGGCGATGAACAGATTGCCGTCCCAGCCGGGGATCTTGCGGCCGTGATAGAAGGTCAGATTGCCGGGATTGGCCGAAGGCGGGCCCCAGACAGCCAGCGGATCGACGAAGCCGGGCTCGTCCTTGATGAACTTGGCGGGCGTATCGTCGTAATGATGGCCCTGCGTCACATCCATCCAGCCATAATTCTCGCCGCGCTTGATGCGGTTCAACTCGTCGCCGCCGCGCGGGCCGAATTCGGTGGACCAGATCTCGCCATATTCGGAATCGACCGTCAGCCCGGTGGGGTTGCGGTGGCCGATGGTCCAGATCTCGGGCTTCCAGTCCTTCTCGCCGACATAGGGATTGTCGTCAGGCACGGAGCCATCGTCGTTCAGGCGCAGGATCTTGCCGAAATGATTGTCGGTCTTCTGCACCATTTCGCCATAATTGCGGTCGCCGCTGGCGATGAACAGATAGCCTTCCGTGTCGAAGGCCATGCGGCCGCCATAGCTGCCGTAGACCGGGCCCTGGCCGCAGCACTTGGCCGGCACCGGCTCCTTGCCGTACCAGGCATCGGCCTCGAAGATTTCCTTCACGTCGCTCAGCTGGTGGCTGCCGTCCCACTTGGCGCGCAGCACGGCTAGGGTGGTGTTCTTCGGGTCTTTCGGATCGGCCTTGGAATAGCTGAGATAGATCAGCCGGTTCTTCGCGAAATCGGGGTGCAGCACCACGTCCATCAGCCCGGCGATGCCGACGTGATAGACTTCGGGCAGGCCCGCGATCGGAGTGGGGTCGAGCACGCCCGCCTTGCTGACGATGCGCAGGCGGCCGGGCCGTTCAGTCACCAGCATGTCGCCATTGGGCAGGAAGGCCATGCCCCAGGGGCGTTCCAGCCCCTTGGTGACGACCTCCACGTGGATCTTCGCCTTCTCGGTCTGGTAATCCCACGGGCCGTCGCCCAGCGGCACGGGCAGGAAGGGATTGGGTGCCTTGGGCGCATCGCCTTCGTCGCCACTGGGAGCGGCAGGCGCGGCCGGTGCGGCAGCAGGCTCTGCGGCAGGCGCCGGAGCGGTTGCAGTGTCGGTCTGTGCCGAAGCGATCGCACCCGTGCAGACGAGCGCGGCACCCATTGCCAAGCCAATGACGCGTTTCATGAAAACTCCCTCATCCCCGTTTCCGCCGGGAGCGGTTGCGGCCGCTCTTCCAGCCCCTGTTGCAATGCGGCTCGCGCGTTCGCGGCGCCTTGTGCAATCACATTAGGCCTTTGAAGCGGCGTGCACAATCGCCGCTTTCCTACTTGCGACAAATCTGGTTCGGCCTTGGGGATGGCAGGAAATGCCTGCCTGAATGTTCTTCGTTCGGCTTCATGCCACGGCGCGAAAGGTAACAAATCTTGTCACTGGAGACGGGCAGGAAACCATGGAAAACCGGCGCTTCCACGCGGGGCACGGCCTTGCATTTCACGGGCGGGATTGCGTCACCTTTCGGCATTGGGCGTGAAGCGGTTGGGGCGGGGCCGTCCTGTCCGGTTTTGCTTGCCCGGGGGCAGGGCTGCGGTAACATCGTGCCGTCTGCAAAGGGGAGAACGGACAATGAGCGGCTTTCTGATCGCCATCCTGGTGGTGGTGTTCATGTTCCTGATGATGGGCGTGCGCGTGGTGCGCCAGGGCTATGTCTACACCATCGAAAGGCTGGGCAAGTTCACTCTGGCGGCAGAGCCGGGCCTGCACCTGATCATCCCCTTCATCGACCGTGTCGGGCAGAAGGTGAACATGATGGAACAGGTGCTCGACATTCCGGGGCAGGAAATCATCACTCGCGACAACGCCATGGTTGGCGTGGATGCCGTGGTGTTCTTTCAAGTGCTGGATGCGGGCAAGGCCGCTTACGAGGTGCACAACCTCTATCTCTCGATCATGGCGCTGACGACCACGAACCTGCGCACCGTGATGGGCTCGATGGACCTCGACGAGACGCTTTCCAAGCGTGACGAGATCAATGCCAAGCTGCTGTCCGTGGTGGATCACGCCACGGCGCCGTGGGGCGTGAAGATCACCCGCGTGGAGATCAAGGACATCCGCCCGCCGCGCGACATTTCCGACGCGATGACCCGCCAGATGAAGGCCGAGCGCGAGAAGCGCGCGGAGATTCTGGAAGCGGAAGGCAAGCGCGCCTCGGACATTCTGCGCGCGGAAGGCCTCAAGCAGTCGCAGATCCTCGCCGCCGAAGGGCGCCGCGAATCCGCCTTCCGCGATGCCGAAGCGCGTGAACGCGAGGCCGAGGCGGAAGCGCGCGCCACGCAGATGGTGTCCGATGCCATTGCCTCCTCCGGTAGCAAGGCAATCAATTACTTCATCGCCCAGAAATACACAGATGCGGTGGGCAAGTTCGCCACCTCGCCCAATGCCAAGACGATCCTGTTCCCGGTTGAGGCGACGCAGCTGATCGGATCGCTCGGCGGGATCGGTGAGCTGGTGAAGGATGCAGTGGGCGGCGGCAGCGCGCCCCCGGCTCCCACGCCGCCGCCTGCCCCGCGCCGCAGCGTGCCGCCGGCAGGGGGTGGGCAGTGATGCAGGAACTCTCCAGCCTCGATTCGCACTGGGCATGGCTGGCCATCGGGCTGTTTCTGGCGGCGGCCGAAATGGCCGTGCCGGGCGTGTTCCTGATCTGGCTGGCAGGCGCAGCGATCATCACCGGCATCCTTGCCTGGCTCGTCCCGCTGGGCCTGCCGCTGGAGATCGTGATCTTCGGAGTGCTGGCCATCGTCGCGGTCTTCTTAGGCCGCCGCTATCTGCGCGATAATCCGGTGGCCGAGGCCGACCCCAAGATGAACCGCCGCGGCGCGCGTCTGGTGGGCGAAGTGGCCATTGTCAGCCAGCCGATCGAGGCCGGTTCGGGCAAGGTCCATTACGGCGACAGCGAATGGCTGGCCAAGGGCGCCGACGCCCCGGCGGGCGCTCGCGTGCGGATCACGGGCAGCGATGGCGCAGTGCTGTTGGTGGAGCCGATTTAGGCGAAGTGAGAGCCTCCTCTCAAACCCGTTTGTCCTGAGCCTGTCGAAGGACGCGCGCAAGCATCAGACCAAGGCTCACGCCAAGCCGTTTATGTGATGCGAATTCTCCGGGGTCGAAGTCCCCTGGGATTAACGTCGTCCGCGTCCTTCGACAGGCTCAGGACGAACGGGCGGGGTGCTTGTTGGGGCTAGGAAATGGGCGCCGCGCCCTCCGCTCAACCCTCGTGGTGCTTCACCGCGCTGATCTTCGTGCCGAAACGGCCGTGCTTGCGGAAGCGGACCATCCATTTGTTCAGGAACAGCTCCAGCGGCTTGGGTGAGACGCCCAGCGCCTTGAGGCCGGGCAGCTTGCCCGACGGAACGCTGCCTGCCTTGAGCATGATCCACTGATCGCGGTTCATCGGAGTGCCGGGCAGGGCGGCGAACAGGGCGGACATGGCATCGGGCATGTCGAGCAGCAGCGGATTGCGTTCCTGGCCCTTGGCGATCAGGCGGTGAAGCTGGCCCATGGTGAGCACTTCCGGTCCCGCGATTTCGTAGGTCTTGCCGCCATGCTTCTTCGGATCGCCCAGCGCATTGCCGATGGCTTCCGCCGCATCGTCCACCCACAGGGGCTGCAGCTTTGCTTCGGGGCCGAACACCGGGAGGACCGGGAGGGCTGAGACGAGGCCGGCGAACAGGTTCACGAACTTGTCGTCTTCGGCAAACAGCACGCCGGGGCGGATGATCGTTGCCTTGGGGAAGGCGGCCAGCACGGCTTCCTCACCGGCAGCCTTGGTGCGGGCATAGGCCGATTCCGAAGCGGCATCGGCGCCGATGGCGGAAACCAGCACGAAGCTGTCCAGTCCGGCCTGCGCCGCAGCTTCCGCCGCTACGCCAGCACCACGGGCCTGAATGGCGTCGAGATTGCCGCTGAAGGAACCGACCAGATAGATCGCCGCATCGGCGCCGGTCAGCACGGCGCGCACAGTGTCGGGCTTCGTCACGTCGCAGGCCACGAACTGGGTCTGGCCCAGATTGCCCAGCGGCTTCAGCTTGAAGGCGCGTTCCGGGTGGCGGCTGGCAATGCGCAGGCGGGCGCCGCGCGCCAGCAGGTTCTGCGCCAGATGGGTGCCAACGAAGCCGCTGCCGCCCAGCAGCACCACCAGTTTTCCGTTCAGCGGGTCGCTCTTCGCCATGCCAGTACCGTTTGCCTTTGCCTGCGAGTCCAGTCTCGCGCCCGGCCATGCAACAAGCGCCGTTCAGTCGCAAGCATACGATTGGCAGGAAATGCCTGTCATGCGTGGGCGGCGTGGATAATATCTGTGTCCCATTCCAGCGCGCCGAGATCGGATCGGGCGAAGTGGCGGATGGCGCCATGGTCGCCCGCTTCGATCTTGCGCACGAAATCCGGGTCGCCGATCAGCGCGCGGCCCACGGCAACCAGATCGAATTCACCGGCGGCGATGCGGGCTTCCAGATCGTCGATCGCTTCTGCCACGCGGGGGCGGGCATCCTTGCCTTCGATGAAAGTGGTCATCACATCCGTATCCAGCCCCACGCTGCCCACGGTGATGACGGGCAGGCCGCTGCTCGCCTTGGTCCAGCCCGCCAGATTGCGCGCATCGCCCGGCCATTCCGGCTCCCAGAAACGGCGGGTGGAAGCATGTAATACGTCCACCCCGGCGGCCTTCATCATGCCGGTGAAGATTTCCAGTTCTTCCGGCGTGGCGGCGATGCGGGCGGAATAATCCACTTCCTTCCATTGCGAGAAGCGCAGCGAGATCACGAAATCCGGCCCGCAGGCGGCGCGGATGGCGGCCACGATCTCTGCCGGAAGGCGCGCGCGGTTGCGGATGTCCTCCCCGCCATAGCCATCTTCGCGCCGGTTGATCCCGGCCCACAGGAACTGGTCCAACAGATAGCCATGGGCGGCATGCACTTCCACGCCCGCCGCGCCGGCTTCCTGCGCCACGAGGGCGGAGCGGGCATAGGCTTCCACCAGTTCGCCAAGTTCTTCCGCCGTCGCGGGGCGGCCATTGGGGCGGCCGGGCTGGACCATGCCGGAAGGACTGATGGAAAGCCCGTCGTCCTTTCTCACCGCGCCTTCGTGCCACAGCTGGATCAGCATGTGGCCGCCTGCCTTGCCCACCTCATCCACGCAATGCGCCCATGCATCGCGCGTGGCCGCCGTGATATGGGCGGAGGATGGCTGGCGGGTGGCAGTGGGGTGATCCACTGCCGCGCTTTCACCCACGATCAGCTTCACGCCCCCTTCCGCCCGGCGGCGGTAATAGGCGGCCAGCGCCGCACTGGGCCTGCCATCCTCACACATGCCGCGCTGCATGGCGGGCATGACGAAGCGATTGGGCAGGTCCAGCCCCTTGAGGCGGAAGGGCGTGAACAGCGGCGAAAGGTCGGCCATGCGGCGGGTGTCTCCCAATATGTTTTGGCGATCCTAGCGCGAAAGCATCGCTTGGCCAGCGGGATGGTCGGCAGGGCTTTCCAACGCCGCGCAGCAGGGCGATAGTGCCGCCCAATGCGGCCGCGACAGAGCCGTTCGGGGGAGACAGGCGGATGCTCGATTACGCAACCTATGTGGAATTGTTCAACACTGGCGATGACGAGGAAGTGATCCGGCGCTTCTATGCCGAGGATTGCGTGATGCTGAGCGCCAGCGGCGCCCGCCACGGCAAGCAGGGGCTGCGCGAATTCCTCGCCTGGGCGCATGACGGGGTGCGCGAGATTATCCGCCCGCAGGCGGTCCTTTCCGACGACCGGCTGCTGTTTGCCGAAGTGGACATGGATTTCCACGCCACGAAGCACCGGCCCGATTTCCCCTTCGGTGCGATGCATCCGGGCGATCTGCTAACGGTGAAGTTTCTCGCCAGCTATCGCTTCAACGATCAGGGCCGGATCGTGGAACTGAAAACCATGGTCTGGCCGCCCGAGCAGGGCGTGAGCAAGCTGCCCCGCCTTGGCCCCCATGCCAGCCAGCTTGCGGCCTTCCGGGCATATGGTGCGGCATTTTCGAATGCCGATTTCGAACGATGGCCGACTTTCTACACCGACGATGTGGTGTTCACGCTCCACTCTTTCGGGACTTTCGAGGGCAAACAGGCGATTATCGACTTCTACCGCCCGGTCTTTGCCGACATTCGCGAGGAAGTGACCTTCGAAAGTATCGAGGCGAGCGACCATCATATTCGCGCCACAGCCACCAGCCGCTTCACAGCCCTGCGCGATGCGCCTCACTGCCCGCTGGGGCCGATGCGCAAGGGCGATGTGCTTCTTGCCCCGGTGATTGCGGATTACACGCTGCGTGACGGGCTGATCTGCCGGATCGAAGTAACCCGCAATGGGGAACGCAGCTTCATTCCCGCCACGGCATAAGGCCTTAGGCGGAATTGCGCGCGTTAGCTTGCCATTCACGCCGCCCGACCTACATTATCGGGAGTTGAAAGGCAGGACAGACCAATGAGTGACGGACCCGATCCCAACCGCGACCCCGATCGCGAACCGGGTGGCAATCCCTGGATCAAGAATCTCGCCGTATGGGGCGGGATCTTCGTGGCTTTGCTGCTGGTCGTCTCCATGCTCGGTTCCGGCGCGGCCCAGCAGGGCACTTCGATGCCCTATTCCGAATTCCGCTCCAAGGTGGCGGAAGGCAGTGTGGAGCAGGTGCAGATCGCGGCCGACCGTATCAACGGTGTGCTGAAGAACAAGGAACCCTTCACCACCATTCCGGTGGCGAACGATACCGAACTGCCCAAGCTGCTGGAGGAAAACGGCGTCCGCTATGAAGGCAAGGCCCCGGCCGAGCCGAACCTGCTGATGGTCGTGCTGGTCAATGCCCTGCCGTTCCTGCTGATTCTGGGCGTCGCTTATTTCGCGCTGCGTCAGGTGCAGAAGGGCGGTGGTTCGGGCGCGATGGGCTTCGGCAAGTCGAAGGCCAAGCTGCTGACCGAACGCCATGGCCGCGTGACGTTCGACGATGTCGCCGGCATCGATGAAGCGCGCGAGGAACTGCAGGAAATCGTCGAGTTCCTGAAAGACCCTCAGCGCTTTTCCAAGCTGGGCGGCCAGATTCCCAAGGGCGCGCTGCTGGTCGGTTCGCCCGGTACCGGCAAGACCCTGCTGGCCCGCGCCATCGCGGGTGAGGCGGGCGTGCCATTCTTCACCATTTCGGGTTCCGACTTCGTCGAAATGTTCGTGGGCGTCGGCGCCAGCCGCGTGCGCGACATGTTCGAACAGGCCAAGAAGAACGCGCCCTGCATCGTTTTCATCGACGAAATCGACGCCGTGGGCCGCCATCGCGGCCATGGCCTCGGCAATTCGAATGACGAGCGCGAGCAGACGCTGAACCAGCTCCTGGTCGAAATGGACGGCTTCGAGGCGAACGAAGGCATCATCATCATCGCCGCCACCAACCGGCCTGACGTGCTGGACCCGGCGCTGCTGCGCCCGGGTCGTTTCGACCGCCAGGTCGTGGTGCCGATCCCCGATATCGAAGGCCGCGAGAAGATCCTTTCGGTTCACATGAAGAAGGTGCCGCTGGCGCCTGACGTGAACCCGCGCACCATCGCGCGCGGCACGCCCGGCTTTTCCGGTGCGGATCTTGCCAACCTCGTGAACGAGGCTGCCCTGCTGGCCGCGCGGCGCAACAAGCGCCTTGTCGCCATGCAGGAATTCGAGGACGCGAAGGACAAGGTCATGATGGGTGCGGAACGCCGCTCCATGGTGATGACCGAGGACGAGAAGAAGATGACCGCCTATCACGAGGCCGGCCACGCAATCGTTTCCGTCCACGAACCGGCTTCGGACCCGATCCACAAGGCCACCATCATCCCGCGCGGCCGCGCGCTGGGCATGGTGATGCGCCTGCCCGAACGCGACAGCTATTCCTATCACCGCGACAAGATGCATGCGAACCTGTCAGTCAGCATGGGCGGGCGCGTGGCGGAAGAACTGATCTTCGGGCATGACAAGGTCAGTTCCGGCGCCAGCTCCGACATTCAGTATGCCACCAGCCTTGCCCGCAACATGGTCACCAAATGGGGCATGTCTGACAAGCTTGGCCCGCTGCAATATGAAGAACAGCAGGAAGGCTATCTGGGCATGGGCGGATCGCACCGCACCATGATGTCGGACGAAACGAACAAGCTGATCGACGCTGAAATTCGTGGATTGGTGGACGGCGCCCATAAGCGCGCGACCGATCTGCTGAACGAACATCGCGAACAGCTCGAACTGCTGGCGCAGGCTCTGCTGGAATATGAAACGCTGAGCGGCGAGGAAATCAAGCAGCTGCTGGAAGAAGGCAAGATCGACCGGCCCGAACATCCTTCCGGCCCGTCCATCGTCCGCCCGGTGCATGGTTCGGCCATTCCCAAGGCTGGCAAGCGCTTTTCCGGTGGCGCGGCTCCGCAGGGGGCCTGATAACGGCAGACGGCGCGCAGTGCCCCTTGCGGGGTGGGGCGAGCCTCAGGAACGGCGGATGGGGAAACCCCGTCCGCCGTTCGGCCGTTTCAAAGGTGGTGCGCCGCTGCGCGTGCCTTCACGACAATCCCAGATCACAGACAACAAAGGGAGATTGCGATGAAGAAGCTGATGGCGAAGAAGCTGTTTCTGGCCGCCCCGATCCTCGGCCTTGCCTTGGCTGCCTGCTCGCAGGAAACCGAAGACAATGCCGATGCCGCGATGGAACAGGCCGGCGATACCGCCGAAGCCATGGGCGATACGGTCAGCTCGGCTGCGGACGATGCATCGCAGGGTGTTGAAGATGCCATCGGCGCGGCGGAAGATGCGGCCAATGATACTGCCGCTGATGTGAAGGGCGCGGCCAGCGAAGCCGCGGCCGAATAAGATTGAGGGTGTGGCCTCTCAGGCCACGCCAAGCTCTTCCAGCTTCGCCTCGATCGCCTGCCACAGCCCGGCAAAAGCTGCGGCGCCGGGTGAATTCGGGGCGAAGCTGCCGAGCGGGGCCTGCCGCTCCGCCACCTGCTCTATCGCGCTGCTCATCGGGATCACCGGCCAGTCCGGCATTCCGGCCTTCAACTGCTTGTGCAGGCCCCGGCGTGCATCGAACATCGACAGCACCGGCAGGATCGGCGGATGGCGTTTGTGATTGGCGGCCAGTTCCTTGCGGATGGATGCCAGCGCCCGTTGTGACAGCGGCGAAGGCGGCAGGGGCACGATCACCACATCCGCCGCGCGGATCACTTGCGCGGAAATCTCGTTCAGCACCGGTGGGCAATCCAGAATGATGCGCTGATACTGGCCGGACAGGTCTTCGGCCAGTTTGGCCAGCCGCTTCTTCTTGCCCAGCGCCAGCAGATTGTGTTCCAGCTCGCGCAGGCTGTCATCTGCAGGCAGCAGGTCCAGCCCCCAATATCCGCTGGGCAGGATCATGTCCTGCGGTTCTTCCTTGCCCCGGAAGATGCCGGCGGCACCGCTTTTCTTCTTCGCCTTGGGTTCCACGCCGAACAGGAAGGCGGCGCCGCTGGACGGGTCCAGATCCCACAGCAGGGTGCGCTTTTCACCCTGCACGGCGGAACACCAGGCCAGATTGGCGGCAATGGTGGTTTTGCCCACGCCGCCCTTCACGCTGTACACCGCAATCACGGCCATGCCGGTTATCCCCCAAGTCAGTGCGGTGCGAACCGCTGGAGGGCACTTTGTTACAGTTCGATGACGGTATTCAAGTCCGGGAGGCCCCCGGTCATTCCCCGGTCATGGGGAGGGACATCGCGGGCGGGCAAAGCAAAAGGGCCGCACCTTGCGGCGCGGCCCCTTGATCGTGACAATCTTCTGCGAGGAAGATCAGCCGTCGTAATCGGCGCCGATCGAAGTCGAGCGGGTCGGAGCCGCGGCAGTGATGCGCAGCGCTTCGGCCGACTGGCTCAGCGAACCGATTTCATCCGCTTCATCCTCATCGTCAGGCAGCACGCGCTGCAGCGACTGGGTGAGCGATTCTTTCAGATCGCGCGGGCGCACGGTTTCGTCGGCGATTTCGCGCAGGGCGACCACCGGGTTCTTGTCACGATCGCGATCAACGGTCAGTTCTGCGCCGCCGGAAATCTCGCGCGCACGCTGTGCGGCAAGCAGGACGAGATCGAAACGGTTCGGAACCTTGTCGACGCAATCTTCGACGGTAACGCGCGCCATGGGCACTCCAGTGAAAATGAATCTGCCGGGAAAGCACGCCAATTAGGTTTGGGGGGCGCGAAAGTCAAGGAAATGCCGCCGCACGGCCCCAAGGGGCGGGCGTATGGCAAGTGCGCGGCGGGATCGCGGGGTTGCCCGCGCGGAGCCGCTATGCTCTTTGCTTGCAGTCATGGAGAGCGAGCGTACCGAACCGGCAGGCCCGGCCCCCTATCGCGATCCCGATCCCTTCACGATTCGCGCGCAGGACCAGCAGCTGACTTTCTTTCCCCGCGGGGAGGATCGGCTCGCCGCCCTGCTGGACCTGATCCGCGCCGCGCAGCACAGCCTGCAGCTCTATTACTACATCTTCGCCACAGATCGCTGCGCCGTCACCGTGCGCGATGCGCTGGCGGCGGCGGCAGGGCGCGGCGTGGCGGTGACGCTGATCGTGGACGATTTCGGATCGACCGCCGATGCCCGCTTCTTCGAACCGCTGACCGGGGCTGGCGGCGTGGTGCAGCGTTTCAGTTCGCACTGGAACGTGCGCTATCTCATCCGCAACCACCAGAAGATGGCAATCCGGGATGGCGAGGCCGCGATGATCGGCGGGTTCAACATCGAACAGGCCTATTTCGATCCGCCCGAGAAGAACGGCTGGAACGATCTGGGCGTGCTGGTGGAAGGCGATGCGGTGAAGCGCCTGTGCGATTGGTTCGCCATCCTTGCCCGCTGGACAGACGAGCGGCCAGTACGCCTGCTGGAAACGCGGCGAGAAGTGCGGCGCTGGAATTCCGGCACCACATCGGTGCGCTGGCTGCTGGGCGGCCCTTCACAGACGATGAGTCCCTGGGCGCGCTGCATCGTCACCGATATTTCCATGGCCAGCAGGCTGGACGTGATGGTCGCCTATTTCTCGCCGCGCCGGGCGATGGTGCAGCGGATCGGCCATGTTGCCGAACGGGGCGAGGCGCGGCTGATGCTGGCGGCCAAATCCGACAATGCGGCCACGATCGGCGCGGCGCGAGCCAATTACGGCCGCATGCTGCGCCGGGGTGTGCAGATCCACGAATTCGAGCCGTGCAAGCTGCACGCCAAGATCTTCGTGGTGGACGATGTGACCTATATCGGCTCGGCCAATTTCGACATGCGCAGCCTCTATCTCAACCTGGAGATCATGCTGCGGATCGAGGACAAGGCGCTGGCCGAGCGGATGCGGCAGTTCATCACGCAGCACCTGCCCTATTCCACCGAAGTCACGCCCGAACTGCACCACCGGCGCCGCACGTGGTGGACCCGCATCCGCTGGAGCCTCAGCTGGTTCCTGGTGACGGTGGTGGATTACACCGTCACGCGCAGGCTGAACCTGGGGCTTAAGGCCGGTTGATCGTCATTGTGAGCAGCAAAGCAGCGCGGCAATCCACGGCCCAGCGCGCAGGCGCCATGGATTGCTTCGCCCCTGCGGTCCTCGCAATGACGATCTCTGTCCTTGAGTGCCCTACTCGTAATCGTCGTAGCCGCGGCTGCTTTCGGCAAGGTCGGAGAACTTGGTGATCTCGCTCTGGAACTGGAGCGGGATATTGCCGGTGGAACCGTGGCGCTGCTTGGCCACGATCAGCGTGGCGCGGTTCACCAGATCGCTGTGGCGCTGCTCCCACTCGCTGTATTTCGCCTCGGCTTCGGCATTGGCGAAGCCGTTCGGCCCCGGCCCGTCGGGCTTAAGGGCATTGTGGTAATATTCGGCGCGGTAGATGAACCACACCATGTCGGCGTCCTGTTCGATCGAGCCGGATTCGCGAAGGTCGGACAACTGGGGCCGCTTGTCCTCGCGCTGTTCCACCGCACGGCTGAGCTGGGAAAGCGCGATCACCGGCACGCTCAGTTCCTTGGCCAGTGTCTTCAGGCCGCGGCTGATTTCTGAGATTTCGTTCACGCGGTTGTCGTTGCCCCGGCCGGTGCCCTGCAGCAGCTGGAGATAGTCGACCACAATCAGCCCGATGTCATGCCGCCGCTTCAGCCGCCGCGCGCGGGCGCGCAGGGCGGCGATGGAAAGGGCGGGCGTGTCGTCGATATAGAGCGGCAGTTCGGCAAGGCGCTGGGCCGCGAAAGACAGTTTCTGGAACTGGTCGCGGCTGATGCGGCCCATGCGCAGCGCCTCGCTGGAAACCTCCGCCTGTTCGGCAAGGATACGCGTGGCCAGCTGGTCCGCGCTCATTTCCAGGCTGAAGAACACCACGCCCGCACCCACGGAGCGTTCGATGCCCATCTCGCGGTCGTTCAGCAGGCGCTCGGCGCAGTTGAAGGCGATATTGGTGGCCAGCGAGGTCTTGCCCATGCCCGGACGGCCGGCAAGGATGATAAGGTCGGAATCGTGGAGGCCGCCGATCTTCTCGTTCACGCTGGTAAGGCCGGTGGTCTTGCCCGAGATATGGCCGCCCGAATTGATCGCGGCCTCGATCTGGCTCAGCGCCGTATGGGTGGCGGTGCGGAAGCTGGAGGCTTCATTGGCGGTCGCGGCGCCTTCCGCCACCTTGTAGAGCGCGGCTTCGGCATATTCGATCTGCTTGAGCGGTTCGACGCTTTCGGACGTATCCAGCGCCTCTTCCACCAGATTGCGGCCGACATTCACCAGTTCGCGCAGCAAGGCGAGATCATAGATCTGCGAGGCGAGTTCGCGCGGGGCGAGCAGGCCTTGCCCGTCCGCCGTCAGCCGCGCGAGATAGGCAATGCCGCCCAGTTCCTTCAGCGCTTCGTCCGCTTCGAAATAGGGGCGCAGGGTCACGGGAGTGACCACAGCATTGCGATCCAGCAGGGTCAGCACCCGTTCGTAGATGCGCTGGTGCACCGGCTCGAAGAAATGGTCCGGCCGCAGGGGCGTGGACAGTTCCTCGATCACGCGATTGTCGATCAGCACGGCGCCGATAAAGGCGGCCTCCGCCTCGATATTGGCGGGCAGGCTGCGCGGGCGCGCTTCGGGGGATGCTTCGGGGGAGCGGATCAGGAGGTCTTCGTCGGACATCGGCCCCTCATGCGCCGGACTTGCCGCGCGGCGCAAGCTGCCAGCCGGGCCTTGGTGCTGTGGATATCGGGGATGGAGTAAATTCCGGTCGGCCAGCAAATTTCCTGCCACCTGCAAATTTCTTGCCGCCTTCCCTGCCGGGTGCGAAAGGAACGGCAGCCATGGACGACCACCGCATCAGCCATATCGAGCTAGACGAGGCGACGATCCTGTGGCGCAACGCAGATATCGAGCAGGAACGCCGCGTCGCGATCTTCGACCTGATCGAGGAAAACCGCTTCAAGCCGGTGCGTGCCGCCGCTTCCGGCCTGTCCGGCCCCTGGCGCCTGCGGCTGGCGGTGCAGGATGGCCGGCTGGCGATGGATATTGCCGACGAGGCGGGCAATCCGGTGGAAACCCTGCTGCTCGGCCTCGCCCGGTTCCGCCGCCCGATCCGCGAATATTTCGCCATCTGCGATTCCTATTATCAGGCGATCCGCAAGGCTTCCGCGCAGGAAATCGAAACGATCGACATGGCCCGGCGCGGAATCCACGATCAGGCCGCGCGGCTTTTGCTTGAAAGGCTGGACGGCAAGGTGGAAACGGACTTCGCCACGGCCCGGCGGCTCTTTACCCTGATCTGCGTGCTGCATATCAAGGGCTGAGCGAAAGGCGATTCCCCGATGGGCAGAAAGAAGCGATTTCCCACGCGCTGGCGCGTGATGGCTGCGCTGTTGCTGGCTGCGCTGATCGGCGGTGCGTGGCAGTGGTGGCAGTTCATCCACTGGACCCCCCTGCGCGAGGCCTATCCGGTGCAGGGCATTCTGGTGAGCGCGGGCGACGGGCGGACCAGCTTTGTCGCCTTCAAGGCCATCGGGGCGGATTTCGCCTATCTCGAAGCGTCGAACGGCGCGGTGAAGCGCGATGCCGCCTTTGCCCGCAACCTTGAGGCCGTGCGCGCCGCCGGGATGCAGTTTGGCGCGGTGCATCATTACGATCCCTGCGTTCCGGCAGACCGGCAGGCGGCCAATTTCGTCACTGTCGTGCCGCGTGACGACAGCCTGCTGCCCCCGGCCATCGAACTGGACGAGACGGCGGACGATTGCGCCAAGCCAGTGAGCGATCAGGCCGTGGAAAGCGAGCTGATGACTTTCCTCAATCAGGTGGAAGGCCATGCGGGCAAGCCGGCGCTGCTCAAGATATCCAGCGCCTTCGAGAAGCGCTATCGCCTTGCCACCGCGCTCGATCGCAACCTGTGGCTGACGCGCGACCGGTTCGAACCGGACTATGCCGGGCGCCCGTGGACTTTGTGGACGGCCAATTCCGCGCTACGCTCCGAAGCAAGCCCGGTTCCGGTGCGCTGGGTAGTGGTACAGCCTTGAGGATATTTCGATGAGCGACGATTCTGACCGTGACGAACTGGTGATTGCGGCCAGGCGTGCTCAGGAAAATGCCTATGCGCCCTATTCGAAGTTCCGCGTGGGCGCCGCGCTGCGCTTTGCCGACGGTACGATCGTGACCGGGGCCAATGTGGAAAATGCCAGCTATGGCCTGTCGCTCTGCGCCGAAGCGGCGGCGGTGGCCCGGGCCATGAACGAAGGGCATCGCGGCGGGCTGGAAGCCGTGGCCGTGATCGGATCGGGCAAGAAACCGGTGACGCCTTGCGGCCGCTGCCGCCAGATGTTGTTCGAACTGGCCGATCTGGGCGCGACCGATCCTGCGGTGTGGTGCGCCAGTTCGGAAGATGTGGAGCAGGTGCTCCTTTCCGCATTGCTGCCCCGCGCCTTCGGACCGGGCAGTCTGGACTAGGGCAGAACCGGGACGGGGAGGGAGAGACATTCATGCTGCTCAACCCATCCGCCCCGCTCGGTGCCATTGATGCGGAAATCCTGCTGCGGCTTGGCGCGGCGGCCCTGATCGGCCTGCTGCTGGGGTTCGACCGTGAAGTCCGTGGCCACGCGGCGGGCCTGCGTACCCATGGTCTGGTCTGTTTTTCCGCAGCGGCGATGACGATCTCCGTCATCGCGCTTTACCTCCAACTCGGCGCACCCAATACCGGCAGCCGGATGGACCCCTTGCGTATCTTCGAGGCGGCGGGTTCCTTCGTGGGGATCATCGGGGCCGGGCTGATCGTGTTCAGCAAGGGCCGCCTGCGCAATCTGACCACTGCTGCCAATCTCTGGCTTGCCGCCGTGGTGGGCATTGCTTGCGGGGCGGGCCAGTGGCCACTGGTGGCAGTGGGCACGGCCATCAGCCTGGTGATGATAACCGCGCTGCGCCTGCTGGAAGACCGGATGGAGCGCAAACGCCGGAATGGGGCTCGCCAGCCATCCGACGATCGCTAGGCATGACTTGCTTCATGCCACCCGTCCGGCGTCAGTAATAGATGTAGACGTATGTGATCGTAATGCTCACCGGCTTGAACAATTGTGTCTTGAAGCGACGATAGACATTGATCTCAGCCTCTCCCTCAGCCGCATCGACCCGGGTGATGCCGACCGATGCCCCCAATATATCGTTGAAATAGGCGGGGTACGGAACCTTGCGAGGGTTGCTCTCAAACTG
Organism: Erythrobacter sp. SG61-1L; assembly: GCF_001305965.1. NCBI lineage: Bacteria > Pseudomonadati > Pseudomonadota > Alphaproteobacteria > Sphingomonadales > Erythrobacteraceae > Erythrobacter > Erythrobacter sp. SG61-1L. The sequence continues at coordinate 2,490,719 of NZ_JXQC01000003.1, read as the reverse complement.
CGGATAGGTCTGTTCCCTTTTCCCGTCAGTGACGGTCACGATATAATCGAACGGGTATGCGGCACCGTTCTTGGTCATGAACAGTTTGAAGCGGATCTTGTCGCCGTCTTTCCCCGGCTTGATCTTGTCGACGCGTAATTCGAGCACGCCCGCGTCATCGTCCTTTTGGAACATGCGCAATGTGTAGGGCGTGGGCGGAATCTCGACGCTCGCCAGATCCTCTTTGTCTTTTGCTCCGGCGAGGAAGACGTGATCCAGCTTCTTGTCGTCATCGGTATCGACGAAGCAGAAGCGAACTACAGCCTCATATTTCGAAAACCAGTCACCCAGCATCGCTGCCATGAACTTCGAGCGGGTGCGTTGATCCTCGCCGCAATAGATCCGGCCGTCTGCCCCCGTCAGCCGGGTAGTCTTCTCGGGCACCAGCACGGGATCGAGCCGGGTGCCGGCATCAATATCCTGGGAGAATTTCGCGATTGAGACCGAAACGGGCACATCGAGCGTCACGACTTCGGTATCGTAGACCTTGGCGCGCAGAACGACGTCACCCTCGCGCACTATTGTCGGCGTATTGAGGGCGATGCCCGAATCCGCCGGTATGATCGTTTCCGGCAACTGCGTGACCGAGGCCCGCGCCGCCGTCAGCAGCATGAGCAGCGGCAAGGCCGCGACGATCCGCGCCTTGCGTGACGAGAAGATGTTCATGAACGCCCCACTTTACCCCTGCGACACGGATGCCGCATGAAAACGACCGGGGCAATCACAATGCCCGGGGTTACGTGCTGTCCCTCACCCCTCCAGCCACTCCACCAGCGCGGCAAGGCAATCGCGGCCGAGAATCTTCGAACGTTCCGCACTCCAGCCCTGCTCTTCGCAAGGCAGATCGTCATTGTCCTTGAACGGCATTTCCAGCGTCATCGAACAGGCGCCGTAGCGTTCGGCCAGCTGGTTGGTGGACATGGTGAGGTTCGCCTGTCCGGGCCGGGCCACGGGATAGCCCTTGGCGGTCTGGAAATCGGGCGTGCGGCGCTTCAGGATCGAGCGGTAGCGTTCATAGGCCGCGCCCAGTTCGTCGGTCCAGGACGGGATGCCTTCGAAGCCTGCCAGGAACACGGCCGCAATCGCCTCGTCCCCATGCACATCCATGGCGAAGTGCACGCCGGTTTCATCCATCGCATTGCGCAGGGCCAGCACTTCGGGGCTTTTCTCCGCGCTCGGGTCGGCCCATTCGCGATTGAGGTTGATGCCTGCCGCATTGGTGCGCAGATGCCCGCGCCGTGACCCGTCGGGATTGGCATTGGGCACCACATGCAGGCGGCATTTGGCGCGTAGGGTGCGGCCCACCGGATCGGCCGGATCGGTGAGGCATTCCAGCGCCCCTTCCATCCACCATTCGGCCATGCTCTCGCCCGGATGCTGGCGGGCATAGAGCCACACCTGTGTTTCGCCTTCGCCCATTTCGAGGCAGTCGATCGGCTGCCCGTCGAGCGAAGTGCCCAGCACGCGGTGGCTCACCCCTTCATAGCAGGCGGATTCCGCCACCAGATCGTGATGCCGCTCCATCGAATAGGGCGCGAAATAGGCGAACCATGCCGTGCCGCCTTCGGGCGTGTAGCGGATTGTCAGCGTGCCGTTTTCCTCCGCCCGGTCAAAGCTGGTTTCCGTGCGCGCCCAATAGTCCCGGTCTTCCGAAACGCAGGCGCGATAGCCGGGCCAGCCATCGGGATAGGCTGACGCATTGAGGCCGGTGATCTTCAGCACCAGTTCGCGCCCCGCCGCGCCGGAGACGCGGAAGTGGAACCACTGGCAGAAGTCCGAAAGGTGATCCTTGCGGATCGCCAGCTTCGCTGTGGCGCCGGAAATCTCCAGCACTTCGATATTGCCGGCATCGAATGCCGCGTCGATCCTGATGGGTTGCTTGCTCACTTCACTTCAACCGTCTGGCCATTGTTGCCGGGAAAATCGCTGAACAGGGCGGCGGCCATCTTGGGCGCGCCCAGCTGGCTTTGCGCCAGCGGTGCATCGGCGCGCACGGTGAAGCTGGCGCGGCCTTCCCACAGGGTCTGGTCGCTCGCCCGGTCGCGGATCATCACGCCCAGCCGCGTATCGACCTGCGCCTTGGGCTTGCCCGAAAGGTCGATCCCGATGCCGAGGCCTACGCCCGAGCCATAGGAGCCGACCGAAGCCCCGCCGCCCACGCTCACCGGGCTGCGCCCGCCATCGGGCTGGATCGTGGCGCGTTCCAGCCGCACCACGGCCACCTGCGCGCCCGCGCCTTCTGCCACCACGTCATAGCCCAGCCGGGTCAGTTCGCGCCCCACGGCCAGCTTGTAGCTCGCCAGTTCGAGCGATTTGGGGTCCAGCCCTGCAGCGCTTTCCACCGCGATCGTGCCATGGCCCAGCTGCGAAAGCCGCGCCGCATCGTGAAAGCGGGTCACTTCCACCGGGCCAATGGGCGTCATGCAGCCCGACAGGCCCAGCAGGGCCGTGGCCGATGCGGCGAGGATGGCAGTGCGGATATCGATCATTCCTGTGCCCCTCCCTGGGCCGTGCCGCCGATTCTGGGTGCGAAGCGGCGCGGATGCAAGCGCGGCGTGCGGCAGGCGTGTTTAGCGCAGGCTGTAATCCTCGCCATTCTTGCCCGGAAATTTGCGGAACAGCGCCTCGGCCAGTTTGCTGGCGATAGCCTGTCCGGTCCATTTGTCGCTGCCGTCGCGCGTGGCGATTTCCGCGCGGCCTTCCCACAGGACGGTGCCGGTTGCCTCGTCGCGGATACGCGCTTCCAGCTTTGTGGAAAGCAGGGCCTTCTTCGGCTTGGTGAAATCGAGATTGAGGCCGAGCCCCACCATCGAGCCGCGATTGGAAACGCCCACATCCATCTCGCCGCTCACCGGCTTGCGCGGCGGCTCCGCGGGTTGGGCGACGCCATGGGCAATGCGCAGTTCCACCAGCTGGCCCTGCGGGCCGCTCTGCGTGTCATAGCCCGCGCTCACCAGCTGGTCGATTACGGCGGCCTCGAAAGTGGCGTTCTCCCGCTCGTCGCCCAAGCCTGACGAAGGGGCGGCAGGGCCGGGCGGGCCATAGGAGGATTCCGGTCGCTCCATCGGCGGCGCTTCGTCATAGACGGCACTGCCCGGCTGGCGCGGCGCATCGTTGGAAAGCACCGTCACTCTCAACGGGCCTTTGCCCAAGGCGGCGGCAGCATCGCCTTCCACCACGAAGCGGGTCACATCCACTTCGCCTTCGATGTCCTTCTGGCTGCTGCGGCTGGAAATGCGGGAAGGGGAACGGTCGAAGCTGGAGCTGGGCCGGCCCCAGCGGTCATTGCCCCAGCCGCCTTCCCAGGCCGATGGCCCGGCGAGCGCCGGGACGGAGGAAAGGAGCGTGGCAGCGGCCAGGCAGGCAAGCCCTGCATTCCGGGCGATGGAGCGAGGGAAACGGGGGGAGTGAGGTGATTGGGGCATGGAGGCGATCCGAAACGTCCGGTTGTTCTTATGCAGAGCCAGACCGGCCTATGCCCTGCCGGATTGCCCGGCTATGAACCGCCTTCGATGCACGCCCTTAACCAATGAGCGGATAGAGGCCCGAGGATGACCAGACTTCCCGTGCTCGTAACCGGCGGAGCCGGCTATATCGGCAGCCACGCTGTCCTCGCCCTGCTCGATCAGGGGTGGGATGTGACGGTGATTGACAATCTCACCACCGGTTTCCGTTTCGCTGTGCCCGATGGGGTGGCCTTTTATGAAGGCGATATCGAAGACGGGGCGCTGCTGGCGCGGATCATCGCGGAACAAGGCATCGGCGCGGTGATGCATTTCGCCGGGTCGATCATCGTGCCCGAATCGGTCGAGAACCCGCTCAAATATTATCACAACAACACGGCCAAGAGCCGGGCGCTGATCGAATCGGCAGTGAGGGGCGGGGTGAAGCATTTCATCTTCAGTTCCACTGCCGCCACTTACGGCATTCCCGAAGTGTCGCCGGTGAGCGAGGACAGCCCGAAGCTGCCGATCAATCCATATGGCATGTCCAAGCTGATGACGGAGATCATGCTGGCGGATACGGCCAGGGCGCATCCGCTCAATTATTGCGCGCTGCGCTATTTCAACGTGGCGGGTGCCGATCCGCAGGCGCGCAGCGGCCAGTCGACCGCCGGGGCCACGCATCTGATCAAGGTCGCGGTGGAAGCGGCGCTGGGAAAGCGGGAGAGCGTGCAGGTCTTCGGCACGGATTACGATACGCCCGACGGCACCGGCGTGCGCGACTATATCCATGTTTCCGATCTTGCCGCCGCCCATGTGCTGGCGCTGGCGGAACTGATCGCGAATCCGGCCCAGTCGCTCACCATGAATTGCGGCTATGGCCGGGGCTTCTCCGTGCTCGAAGTGCTCGACGCGGTGGACCGGGTGACCAATCGCAGGATCGAGCGAATCATGGGGCCGCGCCGTGCGGGGGACCCCGATTCGCTGATTTCGGACAACCGCCGGATCAAACAGACCCTTCCCTGGGTGCCGCAGCATGCCGATCTGGACACAATCGTCACCCATGCGCTCGCCTGGGAGCGGAAATTGAGCGAAATCCGTGGGGAAGGTTGACTTGGAAGCCCATCGCCCGTAACGGCGCGGCTTCAATTTTCAGCGGGTAATCCGCAGACGAGATAGAGCCATGAAGATTCGTAACAGCCTCAAGTCGCTCAAGGACCGCCACCGGGATTGCCGCGTGATCCGCCGTCGTGGCCGGACCTATGTGATCAACAAGACCAACCGCCGCTTCAAGGCGCGCCAGGGTTGATGTCTGCCTCGCCGCGGCATTGCCGTGGTGGGATTTGAAGAGAGGCCCCTGCGAAAGCGGGGGCTTTTCTTATGGCTGCAATCCGTGACTGCGATTTGGCACGTGTCGATTCGCCCCGAGGACCCATGAGCCAGCCTGCCGGAAACATAGAAGCCGTCGTGTTCGATGTCGGGCGCGTCCTCTATCACTGGAACCTGCGCCACCTGTTCGAAAAGCTGATCGAGGATCAGGGCGAACTGGACTGGTTTCTTGAGAATGTCGTCACCGAAGAATGGCATTTCGAGCATGATCATGGCCGCGCCCTGGCGGACATGGTGCCGGAACGGATCGCGCTCTATCCCGACCATGCGGATCTGATCCGTGCCTATGCCACGCGTTTCAATGAAACCGTGCCCGGCCCGGTGGAAGGCACGATCGAACTGGTGCAGGCCCTGCATGAACGCGGCGTGCCGCTTTATGCCATCACCAATTTCGGTCACGAATTCTGGGCGGATTTCCGTCCGGGCCGCCCGGTCTTCGATCTGTTCGGCGACATTGTCGTTTCCGGCACGGAGAAACTGGCCAAGCCCGATCCGGCGATTTACCGGCTGGCCGAGGGCCGCTTCGGCCACGCGCCGGAAGCGATGCTGTTCGTGGACGATAATCCCGCCAATATCGCCAGCGCGCGCGAATGCGGCTGGAACGGCCATCTGTTCACCGATGCCGCCAATCTGGAAACGGAACTGAAGGCCCTCGGCCTGCTGGGCTGAACGGCACAAAGGAAAAGGGCCCCCGCGAGTGTGTCGCAGAGGCCCTCACATCCCGGCCGGAGATGGGGCAGGCGGCCGGGAACGTGTTTCAGATCACTTGTTGCAGCGGGCCAGCGCGTTTCCATCCAGCGCAGCCTCTCCCTTGGCAAAGGCGGCGATGGGGCCGACCTTCTGGGCCAGCCGGGCGCATTCCAGTTCGGCGCGGGAGCCGCCCTTGGTGCCGGTGCAGCTATTGTCCGAACAGCTCCAGATCACGCCATTGAGGATTTCGCGGCGGGGTTCCGCCAGCGGAGAGGCAAGCTCAGCGCGGTAATAGGCATTGCCGGTAGCGGCGGCGGGAGTGGGCGCGAGGCCGGCAAAGGCGCCTGCCGGCACCAGCGTAGACACGAAGAAGGCGGCATTGGCACGGCGGGCAGAGCTGAAAAGGCGGATCATGGCAGATTCCCTCACTCGGTCTGGAGAAAGGTGGCGCGGCGCTCCAAACCCGGTTGCGAATCGCTACTTATATAATTAGGTTTTTAGTAGCAACTAAAAACTTATTGCACTGCGCCAACACTGCATGGTGATTAGGCCACTTCACAGGAAGAGGAATGCCGCTCTGCGAGAGCCATTATCAGACGTCGTCGCCTGCGGATTGCCGCAAGCGCTGGAAGTCATGGGCGAGCGATGGTCGTTCATGATCCTGCGCGCGGCGTTCAACAAGCTCTGCCATTTCGAGGAATTCCTCAGCGAGCTGGGCATTGCGCGCAATATCCTCTCCAACCGTCTCGCCAAGCTGGTGGAGCATGGTGTGCTGAAGCGCGAGCCGTGCCCGGACGACCGGCGAAAGATCGAATATCGCCTGACGGAAAAGGGCATCGACCTGCTGCCCGCCATGCTGGCCCTGCGCCAATGGGGCGAGAAATATACGATGCAGGAAGCATCGAACCCGGTGCTGGTCGATTCGCGCGACTGGCTGCCGATCGCCCCGATCACGATCCACGGGCATGATGGGCGGGAGTTGAAATATGCCGAACTGCGCTGGCAGGATCGTTCGCGCCTGGGCGAATGCTGCGACCGGGAGACGACTGAGCCGGACCCGAATCTCTAGCCGTCAGAGCTTCTTGTACATCACGAAGGCATCGACATAGCCCAGCCGCCGGTGCCGGAAGGCTTCGGGCAGGCGGCCGATCACTTGCAGCCCAAGGCGCTGCCACAGGCGCACGGCCTGTTCGTTGGTGGCGATCACCAGATTGAACTGCATCGCGCGGTAACCGGCATTTTTCGCCCGGGCGAAGCTGTCATGCGCCATGGCACTGGCCACGCCTTTGCCGCGCGCGGCGGGATGGGTCATGTAGCCGGCGTTGGCGACATGGTCGGCAAGGCCGGTGGAATTGGGCTTGAGGTAATAAGTGCCCAGCACCGCGCCATCCAGCTCCGCCACGAACACCGTCTTGTCGGGCGCGAACCAATATTCGAAGGCGCCCGCCCGATCAAGCGCAGGGTCCAGCGGATAAGTCGCCCCATCACGGATCACCGGCTCCAGGATGGACCAGATCGCATCGTGGTCGGCTGGGGTAACGGGGCGGATGATGAGGTCTGCTGAGGACATTGTTCTGCTTTTTCAGGCGCGAGGGGGTTGCCTCCTGTAACTCAGCGCCTCGGCAATGTGAATCCGCCCGACCCGATCCGCTCCGGCAAGGTCCGCGATAGTACGGGCCACGCGCAGCATGCGGGTGTAGCCGCGCGCGGAAAGGCGCATGGCTTCTGCGGCTTGCAGCAGCAGTTTCTGCCCGGCATCGTCGGGCGTGGCGAAGCGGTCCAGCGCCTCGCCATTGAGCTCCGCATTGGTGCGCGCGCCTGTCTCGGCGGTTCGCGCGCTCTGGACATGGCGCGCACGGGCAACGCGGGCGGCGACTTCGGCAGAGCCTTCGGCGGGCGGGGGCAGGGCGAGGTCCGCCGCGCTGACGGGATCGACTTCGACATGCAGGTCGATCCGGTCGAGCAGGGGGCCTGAAACCTTGCTCTGGTAATCGGCGGCGCAGCGCGGTGCGCGGCTGCAGGCGAGCGCGGGATCGCCCAGATGGCCGCAGCGGCACGGGTTCATCGCCGCTACCAGCTGTACCCTTGCGGGGAAGGTGACATGGGCATTGGCCCGTGCCACGCTGACCTCGCCCGTTTCCAGCGGCTGGCGCAGGCTGTCGAGCACGGCGCGCTGGAACTCGGGCAATTCGTCGAGGAACAGCACGCCCAGATGGGCCATGGATACTTCGCCTGGCCGCACGCGCAGGCCGCCGCCAGTCAGCGCGGCCATGGAGGCGGAATGATGCGGGCTGCGGAAGGGGCGCGTGCGGCTGATCCGCCCGCCTTCCAGTTCCCCCGCGACTGAGGCGACCATGGAAACTTCCAGCGCCTCGGCCGGGGTAAGGTCGGGCAATATGCCCGGCAGGCATGAGGCGAGCAGGGACTTGCCCGCGCCGGGCGGGCCGATCATCAGCAGATTGTGGCCGCCTGCCGCCGCGATCTCCAGCGCGCGCTTTGCGGTTTCCTGCCCTTTCACCTGTCGCAGGTCCGGCCCGCGCGCGGGGGCATCCACTTCGCCCGGTTCCGGCTCGGGCAAGCGCTGAGTGCCTTTGAGGTGGTTGAGCAGGCTGACCAGATCGGGCGCGGCGCAGACCGGCACGCCGGAGGTCCAGCGCGCTTCGGCACCTTGCGCGGCTGGGCAGATCAGGCCCTTGTCCTGCTGGCTGGCGTGGATCGCGGCCAGCAACACGCCGGGCGAAGGCACGATCCGTCCGTCCAGCGCCAGCTCGCCCACGGCAACCCAGTCCGCCAGCTGTTCCGCATCGGTAACACCCATGGCGGCCAGCAGGGCCAGTGCGATCGGCAGATCGTAATGGCTGCCTTCCTTGGGCAGATCCGCTGGGGAAAGGTTAATCGTGATCCGCTTCGGGGGCAACGAAAGGCCCATGGCGGCCAATGCGGCCTGCACCCTCTCGCGGCTTTCGCCCACGGCCTTGTCCGGCAGGCCCACGATTGCGAAGCGCGGCATGCCCGGGGCCACCTGGCACTGCACTTCCACGGCGCGCGCTTCCAGCCCGAGATAGGCCACCGTCGATACGAGTGCGACCAAGATACCCCCAAATACCCTTTGCGGAGAGGACGATAGCGTGAAGCGCGGGCCTGTCCATCTTCGCAGGGCAGTTCCCTCCGCTTCGGACCCAAGACTGAAGATACGGAAGTCCGCGCAGAACAGGGTGAAGATGTCGTAAAGCAGGTTTGATCAGATTTGGGCAGGGCTCGCAGGCCCACTATCTGTTCATGCAACGGGGTCACCATTTCCTTACCGTCATTTGCGGGCTGGCAGCGATATGCGCGCCGGCTATCGCCAATGCGCGCGTGACGGTGACGGAAATCGTTGAATACGAAGTGGTGGAGCAGGCCCCCTATTCGGCGGGTTCGGCAGAGCGCTTCGTTTCGGGCATTCCGCTGGAACAGGTTTCCGGCATTGCCACTTACGGCCCCTTCCGCGTGGTGGATGAAAGCCATGCCGCATTGGTCGGCATCACGGATGAGCGCAGCCCCCGGCAATTTGCCGCCATGCTGCGCGATTATCCGGGCCTGGCCACGCTGGAACTGATCGAGTGCCCCGGCACTTTCGACGATATTGCCAATCTCGAACTGGGCCGGATGATTCGCCGGGCCGGGATCGAAACCCGCGTGCCGCGCGGTGGGTCGGTCCGTTCGGGTGCGGTTGAACTCTTCCTGGCCGGTGCGAACCGGACGATCGAGGATGGTGCGCGCTTTGCGGTCCATGCCTGGGAAGACGATTCGGGGCGGCAAGCGGGCGATTACGCAATTGGCGCGCCCGAGAACCGCAAATACATCAGCTATTACCGAGAAATGGGCATGTCGGGCGAGCAGGCGCAGGCCTTCTATGCGATGACGAATTCCGTGCCGTTCGAGGACGCCCGTTGGCTTTCCGCTGAGGAAATGCGCGGCTGGGTGGATTATGGGCAGGCACTTCAAGCGCCGCCGTCGGTGGTGCCCCTGCCGGCGGCGGCACCAGGCGAAGAGGAATTCGTGCCGAAGCTGGCATATCTTGACTTGGCGGCGCTGCTCTACTAACCGCGCCCGCATTCTCAAGGTCGCCTCGTCCACGGGCGGGACGGCTTTTTTGTTGGTGCCGCACAAGCGGCACATGTTTGGAATTTCTGAAGGGTTCAGATCATGAAGCGCACTTTCCAGCCGAGTAATCTCGTGCGCAGCCGCCGTCACGGCTTCCGCGCACGCACCGCCACTGTCGGCGGTCGCAAGGTTCTCGCCGCCCGCCGCGCGCGCGGCCGCAAGAAGCTGAGCGCCTGATTTAGCGGTTCTTTGCGGGCCCGGCTCAGGCTGGGCCTTACGCATTGCTCCGGCCCGCTTCCTTTCCTTGCTGTACCCGAATGGGGCGGCCGGGCAAGGAAGCGGGCCGGTGCCGCTTCCGGCGCACAGGCTTTCCGGCTAACGACATCCAGCCATGCAGCCGGATATCTCCACCCTGCGCAAACGGGCGGATTTTCTCGCCGCGAATCACGGGCTGCGCGTGGCGCGCCCCGGATTCGTGCTGCTGGCCCGGCCCAATGGCGGGCAGGGCATGCGTTTCGGCATCACCGTCACCAAGAAGATCGGCAATGCCGTGGTGCGCAATCGCATGAAGCGGCGCTTCCGCGAATTGCTACGCGCGGCCCTGCCGCTTGAAGGTCTGCCCGATCATGACCATGTTCTGATCGGCCGCGAAGGCGGGATCGAACGCGATTTCTCCCGGCTGAAGGACGAACTGGGCGCTGCGCTGAAACGCGCCGCCGAAGGCAAGGGGGATGCGCCGCGCCGTCCGCGCGGGAAAAGGCGATGAAGCGGATTATGATCCTCGTGGCGCGCTTCTGGCAGCTTGGCCCATCGCGCATTCTGCCGCCATCCTGTCGCTATGCGCCGTCCTGCTCGCAATATGCGATCGAGGCGCTGGAGAAATATGGTGCGATGAAGGGTGGATGGCTTGCGCTCAAGCGTCTATTGCGCTGCCACCCTTGGGGAGGGCACGGGTACGACCCCGTGCCATGAAATACCTGTGTCGCATCTGTGCGGCGCGGTCAGCCGATGAATTGACGGGAACTAGGATCGCCAGTGGACAATAAGCGCAACATCATCCTGTTCGTGGTGCTCAGCGCCGTGATGCTGTTCGGCTGGGACGCGTTCTCGCGCTGGTATTTCCCCCAGCCGGTGCAGAAGCCCGCAGTGGAACAGAGCCAGACAGCGGCCGGCTCATCCTCGGCAGAGGACGAGAAGCTGCGCCATTCGCGCACCAATCGCGAGGGCGGCCTGCATAATGCCGCCGACATCGCGCAGGAACGCAAGGATCTGGCTGCCGACCTGGCAGCGCCCGTCCGCGTGAAGATCGCGGCGCCTGAAATCGCCGGTTCGATCAACCCGGTGGGTGCGCGCATCGACGACCTGACGCTGACCAAGCATTTGCAGGGCATCGAGAAGGGCAGCGATCCTGTCCGCCTCTTCTCGCCCGCAGGCACTCCCGCGGAGTATTTCAGCCAGTTCGGCTTCATGCTGGACGGCGAACTTGCCACGTCGGGCGATACGCCCTGGCAGACCTCGGGCGGTCCGCTTGCTCCGGGCAAGCCGGTCACCCTCAGCTGGGATAACGGCAAGGGCCAGCTCTTCTCCATCAAGTTCTCGGTGGACGAGCATTACATGATCACGGCCGAGCAGACCGTGTCCAACACCAGCGCTGCCCCGGTGGTGGTGCAGCCCTATGCCCTGATCAAGCGCACCAGCAAGACGGCCAGCGGCGATTCGTGGAACGTCCATTCCGGCCCCATCGGCGCCTTTGACGAAGCCGTGACCTATGGCCCCAATTACGACGATCTGGCCGAAAGCGGCAGCGAGAAGCCTACCGGCCGGACGAACTGGATGGGCTTTACCGATATTTACTGGCTCTCCGCGCTGATTGCGCAGGATGGCCAGCAGACCCAGCCGCAGTTCCGTTCGCTGGGCGGGGAACTGTTCCAGGCCGATCTTAATTATCAGCCGGTCACCGTTCCTGCGGGCAAGGCGACCACGCGCACCACGCGCCTGTTTGCCGGTGCCAAGGAAAGCGACCTGCTGGGTGCCTATGAGGATGCGGGCATCCCCGTGTTCAGCCGCGCAATCGACTGGGGCTGGTTCGAAATCCTCGAAAAACCGATTCTCTGGCTGCTGAAGCACCTCTTCGCGCTGGTGGGCAATTTCGGCGTGGCGATCATGCTGCTGACCGTCGTGATCCGCGGGTTGATGTTCCCGGTCGCTCAGAAGCAGTTCGCTTCCATGGCGGCCATGCGGGCCATCCAGCCCAAGATGAAGGCGCTGCAGGAACGCTACAAGGACGACAAGCAGAAGCAGCAGCAGGAAATCATGGCGCTCTACAAGGCAGAGGGCGTCAATCCGCTGGCCGGCTGTCTGCCGCTGCTGCTGCAGATTCCGATCTTCTTTGCGCTCTACAAGGTGCTGATCCTGTCGCTCGACATGCGTCACCAGCCCTTCGCGCTGTGGATCAAGGATCTTTCCGCGCCCGATCCGCTGCACTTCCTGAACCTGTTCGGCACCCTGCCGTTCGACGTGCCCAGTTATCTGGCGATCGGGCCGCTGGCTCTGCTGCTGGGCATCACCATGTTCCTGCAGTTCAAGCTGAACCCGGCCCAGATGGACCCCATTCAGCAGCAGATGTTCATGATCATGCCGTGGATGATGATGTTCGTTATGGCGCCCTTCGCAGCCGGTCTGCTGCTTTACTGGTGCACGTCCAACCTGCTGACCATTGCCCAGCAGGCCTATCTCTACAGCCGCCATCCGCAGCTGAAGGCGCAGGCCGAGAAGGACAAGACCGATCAGGAGCGGGCCAAGGCCCGCGACGGGAAGGCTTGAGGAGCATCCGTTCGGCATGAGTGAAGAAATCGACGATCTGGCCGAACGTGCGGGCAAGCTGTTCTCGGGGCGGGTGGAATTCCTCAAATCCGCCCCGGAACTCAAGTTCCTGCCCGATCCGCAAGTGCCGGAGATCGCCTTTTGCGGGCGTTCCAACGTGGGCAAAAGCTCGCTGCTCAACGCGCTGACCGGCCGCCGCTCCATTGCGCGTGCATCGGTTACGCCGGGCCGCACGCAGGAACTGAACTTCTTCGAAGTGGGCGAGCCGACCATGTTCCGCCTGGTCGACATGCCCGGCTATGGCTTTGCCAAGGCGCCGCCCAAGGTGGTGGCGAAGTGGAAGATGCTGGTGCGCGATTTTCTGCGCGGGCGGCAAGTGCTGAAACGCACGCTGGTTCTGATCGACGCCCGCCACGGCCCCAAGCCGGTGGACATCGAGATGATGAACATGCTCGACGAATCCGCCGCCAGCTATCGCGTGGTGCTGACCAAGGCCGACAAGATCAAGGCGAGCGAACTGGCCGCGGCCCTTGCCGCCACACAGGCCGAAGCGCGCAAGCATCCGGCGGCCTTCCCGGTGGTGCATGTCACCTCGGCGGAAAAGAAGATGGGCATCGACGAATTGCGGGCCGCCGTGCTGTCCGATGTCGAGCTGTAACCGCCTGCAATGATCGCGCGGGAGCTGATCGATACGGCGCTTGTGCCGGGCGGAGAAGAACTGCGCCTGTTCCGCCACGGCCGCGATTTCATGATCGTGCTGGACCGCAACGAGCTGATGAGCACGCGGATGAGCGGCTCAGAACAGGCTCTGGCCACGATGAGCTGCGAGCGGATCGCCGGGCAGCGTGCCCCGCATCTGCTGATCGGCGGCTATGGCATGGGCTTTACCCTGCGTGCCGCGCTGGCAGTGCTCGGTCCGGACGCGAAGCTGACCGTGGCCGAACTGGTGCCCCAGATCATCGACTGGGCGCGCGGGCCGATGGCCGAAGTGGCCGCGGGCTGCCTTGACGATCCGCGCGTGCGCCTGATCGAGGAAGATGTGGCGCTGGTGATTGCCAATGCGCGCAACACCTATGACGCGATCCTGCTGGACGTCGATAACGGGCCTGACGGGCTGGTACGCGAAGAGAATAACCGCATCTATTCCCGGCAGGGCCTGCTGGCCGCGCGTGAGGCCCTGCGCCCCGGCGGCGTGCTGGCAATCTGGTCTGCCGGGCCGGACCCGGCCTTTACCGGGCGCCTGCGCAAGGCGGGCTTCGATGTGGAGGAAGTGGCCGTGCGGGCGCGCAGCAATGGCAAGGGCGCCAAGCATGTGATCTGGTTTGCCCGCCATGCAAGCCGTGGCCGGGACTGAGAGCGGAAAGGGTAGGCTGGCATGAAGCGCATCGCATCGGCATTCGCCCCGCTGTTCGCACTGGCTGCGGGCCTGATGCTGGCCGGTGCCTCGCCTGCTGCCGATCCTGGTGCGGCCTTCCGTGCCGGGCTGGCCGAAGCGCCGCTGGCGCCGGGGGTGAAGCCCAAGGCTTATGACGTCACCATCGTGCTCTATTTCGATTACCAATGCGCCTACTGCAAGAAGCAGCACCTTGCCCTGATGGACCTGCTGCAGCGCGATCCGAAGGTGCGGGTGGTCTATCGCGACTGGCCGATCTTCGGTGCCATGTCGCAGCGCGCCGCGCGGCTGGCCATCGCCTCGCAGTTTCAGGGGCGCCATGCCGCATTCCACGATGCGCTGATGCGCGCCAAGGGCAAGCTGGACGAAAACGCGCTGAAGGCCGCGGCCCGCGCAGCAAAGGTCGACTGGGAAAGGCTGGAGGCCGATCTGGCCGCCAATGGCGCGAAGATCGACGCGCTGATGCGCCAGTCGCGCAGCCAGGCTGCTCAGATCGGGCTGGAAGGCACGCCGGGAATGGTAGTGGGCAGCTACATCGTGCCGGGGGCGATGAACATTACCGGCCTGATGGACGTTGTTAAGCGCGTCCGCACGGGCGCCTGATGAAAATCAATTCCATTCACGCGGAATCGGATTAGAGGGGCCGGCATGACCGGGTTCCGGCATATCCTCCTGCGCCATCGCGCATTGGCAGCCCTGCTGCTGGCGCTGGCCCTGTGCCTGAAGGCCGTGGTGCCGATGGGCTATATGCTGGATGCCACGGGCGCCACCTTCACCATGCGCATCTGCGATGGGCAGACGGTGAAGACCATCGAAGTGGCGATTCCCGGTAAGAAGGCCGATCCCGACACCAGCCGCGCGCAGGAAGCCAGCCACTGCCCCTATACAGCCCTTGCCATGGGCGGGCTGGCGGGGGCCGACATGCTGCTGCTGGCGGCGGCGCTGGTCTTCATCCTGCTGCTGGGCTTCGCGCCGATCGCGCCGCCCGTTCTGCGCCCCGTTCCCTTCGTCACGCCGCCCTTGCGCGGCCCACCCGCTTACGCCTGACCGGCGGGCCGGATTTCCGGCCTTCCGTCTTTGTGACACTGCCCGGCCGCCGCGCGCGGCATGGGCCAATCCGTCAGGCGATCCCCATGAGGGGGACAATCGGGACCAATTTCCATGACACTTCGCATTTCCACCCGCCGCGCCGCGCTTGCCGCAGGCTGCTGCCTTTCCGCCCTTTCCCTTTCCGCCCCGGCCTTCGCGCAGGAAGCGGACGAAGGAGAGGATGCAGCCACGCTCGAAACCGGGACGCTGGAAGCAGGCGGCGAAGGCACGGTCACCATCACCGGGCCGATCACGGGCGGTGAACTGGGCCGCAGCACCATTGCCCGCCGTCAGGCTTCCACCAGCGACACGGCTGCCGTGCTGACCCGCATTCCCGGCGTCAGCGTGGCGACCGGCGGCGGCTTTTCCTCCATGCCCGCGATCCGCGGCCTGTCCGAACAGCGACTGACCGTGCTGGTGGACGGGCAGGCGATCGACATGTCGTGCCCCAACGACATGAATTCGCCCCTGTCCTACACCGATCCGCAGAATGTAGCCTCCATCCGCGTGCTCACCGGCGTGGCGCCGGTCAGCAAGGGCGGCGACAATATCGGCGGCGTGATCACGGTGGATTCGGCCCCGCCGCAATTCTCGATCAGCGATTCCATGCTGCTGACGGGCGAGGCTTCTGCCTTCTACCGTTCCAATGGCGATGGCTTTGGCGGCGCGGTGAAGCTGACGGCGGCCAGCCGCCATGTCAGCGCGACCTATACCGGCTCCTACACCCAGTCCGACCAGTATGATGGCGGCGGGGATGACGGGATGGTCCGCTCCACCGAATATGCCAAGACCGACCATGCACTGGCGCTGGCCGTGCAGAGCGGCACAAGCCTGTTCCAGCTCAAGGGCGGCTATCACTTCTCGCCTTACGAAGGCTTCGTGAACCAGTGGATGGACATGACCTCCAACAAGAGCTGGTTCCTCAATGGCAGCTATCGCGGGGTGTTCGACTGGGGCAAGCTGGACCTTGCCGCCGCATATCGCGACACCGACCATGTGATGAATTTCCTGGAAGACAAGCTGCCCGGTTCCATGCCGATGAACACCGAAGTGCACAGCTTCGATGCTTCGGCCAAGGTGGAACTGCCGCTGTCGATGCATGACACGGTGCGGCTGGGCAGCGAATATCACCACCAGTGGCTGGACGATTACTGGCCGCCGGTTGCGGGCAGCATGATGATGGGTCCGGACGAGTTCGTGAACATCAATGCCGCCACGCGCGACCGGATCGGTGCCTATGCCGAATGGGAACGCCACTGGAGCAATTCCATCCGAACCACGGCGGGCATCCGTTATGACCGGGTGGAAATGAATACGGGCGACGTGGCCCCCTATGGCACCGGCATGATGCAGATGGCGGATGTGATGGCCGCCAATGCGTTCAACGCGGCTGACCACAAGCGCACCGACAATAATTGGTCCGGCTCCTTCCTGCTCACCTGGCAGGCGTCGGATATGGCTGCGCTGGAACTGGGCTATGCCCACAAGGCCCGCTCGCCCAATATCTATGAACGCTACACCTGGGGGGTGGGTTCGATGGCCAGCCGGATGATCGGCTGGTATGGCGACGGGAATGGCTATGTCGGCAATCTGGACCTGAAGCCGGAACGGGCAGACACGGTCAGTGCCGCGCTGCAACTGGGCGGCGGATCGCAGGCCTGGTCGCTGCGTGTGGCGCCCTATTACACCCATGTCAGCGACTATGTCGACGCCGAGTTCGTCAAGGTCCTGACCGACATGATGAGCATGCCCACGCCCTTCGTGCAGCTCAAATTCGCCAATCAGGAAGCCGAATTCTACGGCGTGGATGTGTCGGGCGGCGTGGATCTGTGGCGGGGCGAAGGGCAGGACGGCACGCGCCTGAATGCCACCGCGTCGTGGCTACAGGGGGACAACCTCACCGATGGCGGGCCGCTCTATCGCCAGATGCCGTTCAATGCCCGCCTCTCGCTCGATCACCGGCAGGGCGCGCTTGAACTGGGTGCGGAGCTGGAATGGGTCGCGGAAAAGACCCGTGTCGATGCCACCCGCAACGAGGTGGAGACGGGCGCCTATGCGCTGGTGAACCTCAGCGCGGCCTATACTGTCGGCGGGGTGCGGGTGAGCCTTGAGGCGCAGAACCTGCTCGACAAGGCCTATGCCCTGCCGCTGGGCGGCATGTCGCTGGGCGATTACGGTGTGACCGGCGATCTGCGCCCGGTGCCCGGCCGTGGCCGCTCGATCAATGTGGGGCTGAGCACCCGCTTCTGATCCATGAAGAAGGCCGGCCGCCTCCACCAGGGAGACGGCCGGCCATCCTTCTGCCGCATGGGCAATGGAGCCGGCGGATCAGTGCTGGCCGCGGCGATCCTGCTGCTCGCCCTGCTGGCGTTGCTCGCGCTGGGCTTCCTGCTCCTGCTGGCGCTGTTCGCGGCGGCCGTCCTGTTCACCCTGCTGGCGGTTCGCGTCGCCCTGCTGTTCGGCCTGGCGATTGCGGTTCTGGTCCTGATTCTGGTTGGGACGGTTTTCCATGGTGGACACTCCTCTCGTCACGCCCTTGATTGGGCATGTAAGGGCAATGTCCCGGCACCCCCTGGTGTTCCGCCGCTTGCGCCGGGGTGCAGGATAGCAGGGGCCGCCCGCGGCAGGCGTTTCCTGCATACGCCAAACCGTTTTCCTACATGCAAGCAATCGGCCATAGAATCGCCGATGGAACGCCCGCCCTATATCCCCCGAACCGCCCTTGTCCGCGCCTTGCGCGATGAATGGATTCGCCTTGGCGTGCTGGATGCACAGGGGCGGGATGTGGCCCCGGCCCGGCGTTCCGATGGAGGGCGTAACAGGTGTAACACCGTTCAGCCTCGACAGCGGCAGGCTGAATGCCTAGGGCGGCAAAGCGAACGAAAGGCGGGCCTTGTGAAGCTGATCATCGGCAACAAGAACTATTCGAGCTGGTCGCTGCGCGGCTGGCTGGCAGTCAAGCAGTCCGGGCTCCATTTCGAGGAGCTGACCGTCAACATCAATGGTGAGGACTGGGAAGAGGCCAAGCGCGAGCAGGGCGATTTCGCACCCTCCGGCGGCAAGGTGCCGATCCTGTGGGATGGCGATGCGGTCATCTGGGACAGTCTGGCGATCCTCGAATATCTCGCCGACCGTGTGGGTCGCGACCGCTTCTGGCCCAAGGACGATGCCGCGCGCGGCATGGCCCGTTCCATGGTGGCGGAAATGCATTCCTCCTACCTGCCGCTGCGTCGTTCCATGCCGATGAATGTCCGCCGCCGCTTCGAAGGCGCGCAGCTGACGGACGAGGTGAAGGGCAATATCGTGCGCATCCTCACCCTGTGGGCGGAGGCGCGGGCGCGCTTCGGCAAGGGCGGGCCATTCCTGTTCGGCACCTTCTGCGCGGCCGATATCTTCTATGCCCCCATCGTCAGCCGTTTCCTGACCTATGGCATCGGCGTGCCCGGCTTTGCAGAAGCCTATATGCAGGCCCTGTGGGAGCATGAGTGGATGCAGGCCTGGGTCAATGCGGCCGAGGACGAACAATGGGTGATCGCCCAGTGGGACGCGCCGCCGGTCAACACCTGAGGATCACTTGATCCGGTCAGTGGGATAGGGCGTGCCGTCGCGGTGGAGATAGCCGCCTTCGGTGAACACCATGTCGATGTCCGAATAGGCGCCGCCCTTGCTCCGGTCTCCGGCGCTGACCACCACGAAGCTGCAATCCGCATCGCTCTCGTTACGCAGATGGTGGCCATTGGCGCTGCCCATGGCCCATGCCGCAACATCGCCTGCGCGCAGCACAGTGCGGGCATCGTCCTCCACCAGCACGGCCTCGCCGCTCAGCATGACCAGCAGCTCGTCCTCGCCCTCGTGCCAGTGCCGCTGGGAAGACCAGGCGCCGGGCTTTAGCACCACATGGCTCGCCCCGAAAGCGGTCAGCCCGCCTGCCGGAGCCAGCCTGCGCCACCAGCGACCTTCCACTTCCCGGTCGAACGGAGCGGGATAGCCGGTGGCGTTGGATTGCGGGATGGCTTCGACGTCGAGCTTGGGCATGGCGGGGGCGCTCCTCCTTGTGTCGCCCGCGCATAGCCCATATGCGATTGCCCAGCCATGACAGAACCATCCGCGAATGTCGTCGATCTTGCCTCTGTGCTGATCGCCTGCCCCTCCGTCACTCCGGCCACGGGCGCGGTGTTCGATTGCCTTGAGGCTATGCTTGAGCCGCTCGGTTTCGCGGTCCATCGCTTCATCGCTGGGGAGCCGCCGGCAGGGCCGGTGGAGAATCTGTTCGCCATCCGCAAGGGGCCGGAAGGATCGAAGCACTTTGCCTTCGCCGGCCATGTCGATGTGGTGCCTGCGGGCGAGGGCTGGACGGGCGATCCCTTCACACCGGAAGTTCGCGCCATGCCGGGCGGCGATCTGCTCTATGGGCGCGGGGCAGTGGATATGAAGGGCGCAGTCGCGGCCATGATCGCCGCGCTGCATGACATTCCCGCCGATGTCGGGACCGTCAGCCTCATCATAACGGGTGACGAGGAAGGCGAGGCGATGCACGGCACGCGCGCCCTGATCGACCATATGCGCGCGGTGGGCGAAATCCCGGACCTGTGCCTGGTGGGGGAACCGACTTCGGTGAACCGGCTGGGAGACATGATGAAGATCGGCCGCCGCGGCTCGATCAACGCCTGGTTCGAAGTGGAAGGGCGTGAAGGCCATGTGGCCTATCCCCATCTGGCGGATAATCCGATCCCGCGTCTGGTGGCCCTCATGGCCGATCTGGACGCGATGGAGCTGGATAATGGCAATGACTGGTTCCAGCCTTCCAATCTCGAAATCACGGAGATCACGGTGGGCAATCCGGCCACCAATGTGATCCCGCCCCGCGCCAGCACGCGTATCTCGATCCGCTTCAACGATATGCATAAAGGGGCCGAGCTTGCGCAGAAAGTGACCGAGATCGCACACAGGCACGGCGCAAGCGCCCGACCGGTGATCTATGGCGAACCCTTCCTGACACCGCCCGGTGCCTTCTCTCAGATCATTGCCGATGCGGTGCAGGCCGAGGTGGGGATCGTGCCCGAACCTTCCACCAGCGGCGGCACTTCCGATGCGCGGTTCCTGAAAGACCTGTGCCCGGTGATCGAATTCGGCCTGCTCAACGCCACGATGCACAAGCGGGACGAGGCCGTGGCGGTGGAGGATCTGGAAAGGCTGGTTCGCATCTATCGCAGAGTCGCGATGGCTGCTCTGGGGGCTTGCTAAAAGCCTCCGTCATTGCGAGCGTGCATTCTTCGCTGACCAAGCAGAATTGCCGGGGAATCCAGACATGACCGACGCCGCCGAAATGGCAAAGGAAGCCGCGCCTATCGGCCATGGCAAGCTGCAGATGCGAATCCTGTTCGGCTTCCTGCTGGGGCTGGGTGCCGGGTTGCTGGTGCATAGTTTCGCCGCCGATGCGGGCTGGGTCGATACGGTGGTGACTTATGTCACTACGCCCATCGGCCAGATATTCCTGCGCCTACTGTTCATGCTGGTGATCCCGCTGCTGTTTTCAGCGCTGGTCGTCGGCATTTCGGAAATGGGCGAGATCCGCTCGCTGCGGGCCATCGGGGTCAGGACGCTGGTCTATACGGTGATCGTTTCGGGCATTGCCGTGGCGCTTTCGCTGGCGCTGGTGAACATTCTGCGGCCGGGGCAGGGCGTCGATCCCGCCGCCGCGCAGGACTTGCTGGCGCAGGGCCGGGACAATGCGGCGGGCATCGTAGCGGCTTCGGCGCAGAGCGAGATGGGCGTCAGCCAGATCGTGGCCATCGTGCCCAACAATATCGTCGGCGCGATGAGCAATAACGACATTCTGGCCGTGATGTTCTTCGCCCTGTTCTTCGGCATCGGGCTGCTGCTGGTGAGCACACCGCGCACCGCCGTGCTGAAAGACGCGATCGAGGGCGTGTTCGAAGTGGCCATGCGGCTGATCGGCATCGTCATCCAGCTCGCGCCGCTGGCCATCTTCTGCTTCATGTTCAACCTGTCCGCCCAGTTCGGGTGGGACTTGCTGGTAAAACTGGCAGCCTATGTGGGCGTGGTCCTGCTGGCACTGGGCTTGCAGATGTTCGGCGTATTCCCGGCGCTGCTGAAATTCGTCGGCGGCAAAAGCCCGGTGGCCTTCTTCCGCGAGACGCGGGAGGCCAGCGTCATGGCCTTCTCCACCGCCAGCTCCAATGCCACCCTGCCTACCTCGCTGCGCGTGGCGGAAGGCGGGCTGAAACTGCCGCCGCGTATCGCGCGCTTCG
Organism: Erythrobacter sp. SG61-1L; assembly: GCF_001305965.1. Classification (NCBI taxonomy): domain Bacteria; kingdom Pseudomonadati; phylum Pseudomonadota; class Alphaproteobacteria; order Sphingomonadales; family Erythrobacteraceae; genus Erythrobacter; species Erythrobacter sp. SG61-1L. Next base: position 2,469,495 of record NZ_JXQC01000003.1, on the reverse strand, counting down.
TCCTCACTATCGGCGCCACGGCCAACCAGAACGGCACGGCGATGTTCGAAGGGGTGACGGTGCTGTTCCTCGCCCAGTTCTTCGGCGTGGACCTTTCCCTGTCGGACCAGCTTTTCGTGATGCTGGTGTGCATTCTGGCGGGCATCGGCACGGCAGGCGTGCCGGGCGGTTCGCTGCCGGTGATTGCGCTGATCCTTGGCGGGGTGGGCGTGCCGCCCGAAGGGATCGGCCTGATCCTGGGCGTGGACCGCTTCCTCGACATGTGCCGCACCACGCTCAACGTGGTGGGCGATCTGGTTTGCGCTCAGGTGATCAGCTCGCTTTCGCGCGAGCCTTCGGAGCTTCCAGAACCTTCGGCTTGAACCCGCACAATTCCACCACCGGGCAGCGCCAGCATTCCGGGCTGCGCGCCTTGCAAGTGTAGCGGCCAAGCAGGATCAGCCAGTGATGCGCGTCGCGGCGGAAGGGCTGCGGCACGCGCTTTTCCAGCTTCGCTTCGACCTGATCGACATTCTTGCCCTTGGCGAGGCCAGTGCGGTTGGAAACGCGGAACACATGGGTGTCCACCGCGAAGGTTTCCGCCCCGAAGGCGCAGTTCATCACCACATTGGCCGTCTTGCGGCCGACGCCGGGCAGGGTCACCAGCGTATCGCGATCCTGCGGCACTTCCCCGCCGAAATCGCGCACCAATATCTCGGACAGGGCGATGACGTTCTTCGCCTTGGAATTGAACAGCCCGATCGTCTTGATGTGCTGCTTCAGCCCTTCCTCGCCCAGCGCGACCATCTCGGCCGGGGTCTTCACTTTCTCGAACAGGGCGCGGGTCGCCTTGTTCACGCCGGCATCGGTCGCTTGGGCAGAAAGCACCACGGCCACCAGCAATTGATAGGTGTTGCCGAATTCGAGTTCTGTCTGGGGGGTGGGGTTCAGCTCCGCGAGCGCCGAGAAGAAGGCGAAAATCTGGTCACGTGTCACGCCGGCTCTCTTCCACGTCCATCAGGCGCTCGATCTCTTCTTCCACTTTTTCTTCGACTTCCTGTTCGATTCGCCGCGCCAGTTCCAGCTCGCGCTTCTTCTGCATCGCATCGCTGAACGCGGCGGCCATGATACCGGCAGGCATCGCCACCAGCGCCACCCCGCCCAGGGCGACAATGGCGGCGGTGATCTTGCCCAGCGGAGTGATCGGGATCGCATCGCCATAGCCCACCGTTGTCAGGGTGACGATGGCCCACCACAGCGCGCGCGGGATACTGCCGAACTGTTCGGGCTGGGCCGCGCCTTCTGCCCAATACATCGCCACTGCGCCCAGCAGCAGCAGCACCCAGGCCAGCGCGATAGTGACGATCAATTCGTACCGCCGGCCCCATACGGCGGCGGAGATTTCCTCTATCGCGTGGGAAAAGCGCGTGAACTTGGTCAGTGCCAAAATCCGCACCAACCGGATCAGCCGCAGCATGGCCGCATCGCCGATGAAGAAGGGTGCCAGCGAAGTAAGCACCACGATCAGGTCGATGATGGCCAGCGGCGAGAAGATAAAGCGCAGCCGCTTGGACGTGGCGGAACCCGGCCCCGGCCTTTCGGCCACGCTCCACAGGCGGGCGACATATTCGGCCAGGAAGATGACGCCGAAGCCCATCTCTATGCCTATGATCAGATCGTGATGCTTGCCGGTTATCGTCGGTTCGGTTCCGATAACCGAGACGGCGACCGCCGACAGGATCAGGATCACCAGAGTCAGGTTAACCAGCGACAGCCGGTTGCTCGTGCCTGCGCCGACGAACAGCTTGTTGTAAACTGTCTGGCGCAGGTCGGGCATGTCAGATCCCCAGCACTTGCGGCATGGCATAGCGGCCCGGAGCCTTGCCGATCAGCCAGCCCGCCGCCTTCACTGCGCCATGGGCGAAGATCATGCGGTTTTCGGCCAGGTGGGACAGGGTGATGCGTTCTTCCTCGCCAGCAAGGATCACGGAATGCTCGCCGGCCACCGTGCCGCCGCGCAAGGCGGCAAAGCCGATGGCGCCGGGGCGGCGTGCGCCGGTATGCCCATCGCGCCCGCGTTCCGAATTGGGTGCAAGGTCGATCCCGCGCCCTTCGGCGGCGGCTTCGCCCAGCAGCAGGGCCGTGCCGGAGGGGGCATCCACTTTCATGCGGTGGTGCATCTCCACGATCTCGATGTCCCACTCGATGCCCAGCTTCGATGCTGCCTCGCGCACCAGATGGGCCAGCAGCGTAACGCCCAGCGAAGTATTGCCCGTCTGCAGGACGGGGATCGAACCCGCTGCGGCATCGATGGCCGCATGGTCCGCATCGGAAAGGCCGGTAGTGCCGATGACGATGGGAATGCCCGCCTGAACCGCCGCATCCAGGCTGGCGCCCAGCGCGGCAGGGGCGGAAAAGTCGATCAGCACGTCGCTTGCCGCTGCCAGCGCGGCAGGATCGCCCTTGCGGCCCACGCCGCCCGCAAGGCTCTGCCCGGCAGCTTCCACTGCCATGGCCAGCGCCTTGCCCATGCGCCCTTCGCTGCCGATGATTCCGATACTCGTCATTGCCACTCCCTGATGTCGCGTGCTTCATGGGCGACATGAGCGACATCCGCAATATCGTGATCCTGACCGGGGCAGGCATTTCCGCCGAAAGTGGCCTGCGCACGTTTCGTGCCGAAGATGGCTTGTGGGAAGATCACCGGGTGGAGGATGTCGCCACGCCCGAGGCGTTTCGCCGCGATCCGGAACTTGTCCAGCGCTTCTATGACGAAAGGCGCGCGGGCGTGCTCGCCGCACGGCCCAATCCGGCACATGAGGCACTGGCCCGGCTGGATCGCGAGTGGGGCGGCGATTTGCTGATCGTCACCCAGAATATTGACGATCTGCACGAGCGTGCCGGGGCGCAACGCGTGCTGCACATGCATGGGGAAGCGCTTTCCGTGTGGTGCCAGGCTTGCGATGCGCGTCACCATTGGGAAGGCACTCTGCTGGACGGGCCGCCTTGCCCAGCCTGCGGGCAGGTGGCTATGCGGCCGGACATCGTGTGGTTCGGCGAAATGCCCTATCGCATGGACGAGATCTTTGCCGCGATTGCGCGTGCCGATCTGTTCGTTTCCATCGGCACATCGGGCGCGGTCTATCCCGCAGCGGGCTTCGTTCAGCAGGCTGGCAGCCACCGCGTCCGCACGCTGGAACTCAATCTTGAACCCAGTCAGGGATCGCGCTGGTTCGACGAAAGCCGCCTCGGCCCAGCCAGTGTGCTGGTGCCCGAATGGGTGGGTGAGGTTCTAGGTGGGTGAACTGCCGCAGGCCCGGCAACCCGGGTCCTTGGCGATGTTCAGCGTGCGCAGCGAAGGCGCAAGGCCGTCGAGCAGATGCAGCTTGCCCCATTGGGGATCGCCCAGCGGGCTGACCCCGTCCAGCAGCACGCGCACGGCCTGCATTGTCGCGAAAGTGGCGGCCCAGCCTGCCATGGCGCCCAGCATGCCGTCTTCGGCGCAGGTGTCGCAATCTTCCGCATCGAAAGCATCGCCGACATAGCAGCGATAGCAGCTCTGCCCCTCCAGATGGCCCGCAAAGGCGGCAACCTGCCCCTGGAAGCGGCCTACGGCGGCGCTCAGCAGCGGTACACCGGCTGCCACACAGGCATCTGATACGGCAAGGCGGGTGGCGAAATTGTCGCAGCCGTCCAGCACAAGGTCCGCACCGGCGATCAGGGCAGGGGCTGTTTCCGGCGTCACGCGAATCGCAGCGGCCTGGCAGGTAATGGCGGGATCGAACCGGGCGAGCCATGCCTCTGCCCGCTCGACCTTCAACATGCCCACATCGGCTTCGGCATAGATCGTCTGGCGCTGGAGGTTGCTGGCATCCACCCGATCGTCGTCGATCAGGGTCAGGCGTCCGATTCCGGCAGCGGCGAGATATTGCAGGGCAGGCGATCCGATGCCGCCCAGTCCCACGAGCACGACATGCGATGCGGCAAGCTTCAGCTGCCCCGGCCCGCCGATTTCGGGCAGCACGATATGGCGGGCAAAGCGCTCCAGACGGTCCGGCGTAAGGCTCATCGTTCGGGCCTTAAACGCCCGGAGCCTGAGGCAGGCGTTCCTTGCGGAATCCTACCAGCCCCAGCCACCACTGCGCGGCGATGATCGCACCCTTGGCGGGTTGCAGGATCGCCAGCATGATCGCGGCGGCCAGCGGCAGGGCAATGGCGCCCACCGCCAGCATGGAAAGCTGCAGGTCCAGCACAAGCAGGATCAGCACTGGCGCCATCAGGTGCCCGGTGACCAGAATCGAGATGTAGGGCGGGAAATCGTCGGCGCGTTGCAGCGTCCAGTCCTGTCCGCAGACATAGCAGAAATCCACAGGCTTAAGCCATTTGCGGAACAGGGGTGCCTGTCCGCAACGCGGGCAGGTGCAACGCAATCCGCCCCGGATCGCCGCCTCCAGATAAGAGGACGGCAGCGTGCGGGGCAGCGGAGACTCGGCGATTTCGGTCATTTGGCGGCTTTATGCATGGATCGCCTTGTCTGTCGACAAGGCTTGCAGCGGGCCGGTGCCGGGCGCAGGGCGCCACGCGCCCGAACAGGCGCCACAGGCTGTCGACAAGCCTGTCGAAAAGAGGTTGGCGAATTATGGAACGGCGGTGCACAGCCTGTGCGCACCGCCGGGAAAAGCGATCAGCTTTCCAGCTGCCTCAACAGGCTGCGCACATCGCCGTCCATATCGGCATCGCGCTTCCTGAGGTCTTCGATCAGGCGCACGGCGTGGATCACGGTGGAGTGATCGCGCCCGCCGAACTTGCGCCCGATTTCCGGATAGGAGCGGGGCGTCAGCACCTTGGCGAGGTACATTGCCACCTGACGGGGCCGCACCACCGCGCGCGCGCGGCGCTTGGAGGACATTTCGGCCCGGTCGACCCGGTAGAACTGGCAGACCGTGCGCTGGATCTCGTCGATCGTGATGCGCTTGCGGTTGGCCGACAGGATATCGGTCAGCTGTTCCTCGGCCAGCTGGAGTGAAACCTCCTGCCCGGTCAGCTGCGCATAGGCGATCAGCTTGTTGAGGCCGCCCACCAGTTCGCGCACATTGCGATTGATGGTTCGGGCCAGGAACTCGATCACATCCGCCGGAACTTCCAGCGGAGCGAACTTGGTCAGCTTCGATTCGAGAATCGAGCGGCGCAGTTCGATGTCGGCGGGCTGGATGTCGGCCACAAGGCCCATGGACAGGCGCGAGAGGAGGCGCTGTTCCACCCCGTCCAGTGCCTGCGGCGCGCGGTCGGCAGCAAAGACCAGCCGCTTGCCTTCGGCCAGCAGGGCGTCGATCGTGTAGAGCAGTTCTTCCTGGGCGGAAGCCTTGCCGATGATGAACTGGATGTCGTCCACCAGCAGCAGGTCGAAGCCGCGCAGGCGTGCCTTGAACTCGATCATCTCGTTCTGGCGCAGGGCCGATACGAATTCGACCATGAAGCGCTCTGCCGAGCAGTAGAAAATCCGCGCACGCGGATGGGCTGCCAGATAGGCATGGCCGATGGCGTGCAACAGGTGCGTCTTGCCCTGGCCGGTCGCGGCCTTGAGGTAGAGCGGGCTGAACTGCGGCTGCTCCACCTTGGACATGCGCTCGGCCGCGTTGAAGGCCAGCACATTGGTGGTGCCCGTCACGAAGGCGCCGAAGGTCAGGCTCGGGTCGAGGCCGACTGAGGCCGTGAAGCCTGCATCGCCGATCGTGCCCGCAGCCAGAGCGGCAAAGCTGTCCATCGCGCCGTCATTGGCTGCACGGCCGAAACCGTCCTGCCCGCCCAGCGTCACTTCCGGAAGCTGCCGGCGGCCGGGATGCACGCCGATGCGCACCTGACGCACTTCGCTGCGCGCGATCTTCCATGCGAGCGAGAGCCGGTCCGCAAAGCGGTCGGCCACCCAGTTCGCGGAGAACTCGGTCGGCAGGAACAGATTGAGCGTGCCGGTTTCCTTGCAGAAGCTGCCCAACTGGATCGGCTTGATCCATTGGCTGTGGAGCTGATGCCCAAGGTCTTTGCGAAGGCCCTGGCTGATGTCTGCCCAGTCGGCCGCGAGGTCCAGCGCCTCCTGGTCTTCGGTCATATCATCGTCGCCCTTGCGCTTCCTCGCTGATGCAGATGTCCGCTCTGCATGTGGTCCCATCCGAATCATCTACCGCCCATCCCTAGTATCCGGTGTTTGATTCCCAAACAGACAGCCTTCACGCGAACACGTTTGCCCGCGCTTTCGGAGCAAAAGCTCCGCCAAGCCCCAATCCCCCCAAGACCGGAACCTGATGCTATCTTTGCGACTTGTTGATGCCCCCAACGGACTCGCCGTGGGCCTGAGCCGATTTATGGACCCGGCACGGGATTGGGCAAGGGCAGTCCCGTAAAAAAAGTGAAATAATGAGTCTTGACTCGTCCGAGGTGCGCAGACTTGCGTGGAAGTGGCTGATTTCCGCCATTTTTACCCTGTTTCAGGTTGCGAATCGTGGGAATACTGGCACTTACGCGAAAATGTAATATTCGCCCCTCGCAGGTGCGAAAAAGGCCGGCGCAAATCGCACCGGCCTTGTTCGTTTTGTGTTCCTGCCAACGCCTTTCGGCGAGGGCGAATCAGAGAGCGGCGATTCGCTTGGTCAGGCGCGACATCTTACGGGCCGCAGTATTCTTGTGCAGCACGCCGCGAGCGACACCGCGAGCCAGTTCCGGCTGCGCGCTCTTCAGCGCGTCGGCGGCGGCGGTCTTGTCGCCACCGGCGATGGCGGCTTCCACCTTCTTCACGAAGGTGCGGATGCGGCCAATGCGTGCACCGTTGATTTCGGCGCGGTTGGCGTTGCGACGGATGCGCTTGCGTGCTTGCGGCGTATTGGCCATCTTCGTCCTCTGTCGGGCCGCTCAGCTCGCGGCCGGATTCCTGATTCGTAAACTTGCGAAAAGCGGCAGTTGCCTGCCGGAAAGCGGCGCCCTTAACGGCGCATGCCCGAATCGTCAACAGCTAGTGGTCTCTGGCGTGGCCGGGCCAAGGCCGGGATCACTTCTGGCAAGCAGGGCAGAACCATGTGCTGCGGCCACCCTGGACGATCCGTTTCACGGTCCCGCCACAGCGGCGGCATTCGTCCGCCTCTCGGCCATAGACGTCGAAGCGGGTGGCGAAATAGCCCAGCTCGCCATCGGGCCGGGCATAATCGCGCAGGGTGGAGCCGCCATCGGCAATCGATTCGGTCAGCACCGTCTTGATCGCGGGCACCAGCCGGTCGAGCGCGGCGAGGGATATTTTGCCACCTTCCCGCACCGGGCTGATCCCTGCGCGGTATAGCGCTTCGCACACATAGATATTGCCCAACCCGGCCACGATCCGCTGATCCAGCAGCAGCAGCTTGATTGCCTGTTTGCGGCCTGCCAGCGCAGCCTTCAGATGGGCCGCGCTGAGTTCCTCGCCCAGAGGCTCCGGACCCATGGCGGCGAATTGCGGCCAGAATTCCAGTCCTGCCGTATCGACAAGATCGACCGAGCCAAACCGCCGCGCATCGTTGAGCGCAAAGAGATGGCCCGAGGTCTCGATCACCAGATGGTCGTGCTTGCCCGGTTCCGAAGGGTCGATGCGCCAGCGCCCGCTCATGCCCAGATGGAACACCATTGTCTGGTCCCGGTCGGTATGGATCAGGCCATATTTGGCCCGGCGACCCAGCCCGGTCACTCGCGCGCCCGTCAGCGCCTGCACCAAAGCAGAGGGGAAGGGGCGGCGCAGGTCCGGCCGGTTCACGGCCACGCGCTCAATCCGTTCGCCTTCCAGAAAACGGGCGAGGCCGCGCACGGTGGTTTCGACTTCTGGTAATTCGGGCATGCAGCGTGCGTTAGTTTGCATGGAGGCGCCTGTCACGCTTCCCCCGCTCGCCAAGCGGCGCGCGGGGGCCTATGTGGCCGCGATGCAAAAGGACAGAACCGAATTCCAGGCCATGGCCATGCTGGGGCTGGTCATGCTGCTCTGGGCCGGCAATTCCATCGTGGCCCGCGCGGTGCGCTTCGATGTGCCGCCTTTCACGCTTGCTTTTCTGCGCTGGGGATCGGCTCTGCTGCTGGTGGCGCCCTTTGCCGCGAAATCGGTGATTCGCGACTGGGCGGAGATCGTGAAGGGCTGGAAGTGGCTGCTGGCGCTCGGCATTCTCGGCGTGGGTGTGTTCAACGCCGCGCTTTATAGCGGGCTGCAATATACCACCGCCACCAATGCGCTGCTTTTGCAGGCAGGCATTCCGCCCGCTGTCCTGCTGTTGGACCGGCTGTTTTTCGGCACGCGCGCCCATGCGCTGCAGGTGGCAGGCGTGGTGTTCTCCACCCTGGGTGTGATGGCCATTGTGTTCGAAGGCAATCCGGCCGCACTGATGCGCCTGCATTTCGGCATTGGCGATGCCATGGTGCTGATCGGCGTGGCGGCCTGGGCATTCTACACTGTGCTGCTGCGCAAACGCCCGCCAATCGGGCCGCGCAGCTTCATCGCCGTCACTTTCGCAGTGGGTATGCTGGCCATGGTGCCGCTGGCCGCCAGCGAATGGCACGCAGGCCGCTTCGTGCACTGGAATGCGGGCGTGGCGGGCGCCATTGTCTATGTCGCGCTGTTCTCCTCGCTGGTGTCCTATTTCATCTATAATTGGGCGGCGGGGCGCATCGGGCCTGCACGGGCCGGGCAGGCGATCACGCTGCTGCCGCTGTTCGGCGCGCTGCTGTCCGCCGCGATTCTGGGCGAAAGCCTGCTGCCCTATCACTGGGCGGGCATGGCGCTGATCCTGGTGGGGATCGTCGCCGGGTCTTTCGGTGCGAAGAAGGAAGTCGGTGCTGGCGCCAAGTGACGCCCACAGCTAGAGGACGGGTCATGACTGACAGCGTTTCCTTCGGCTACGAAGAAGTGAGCCCGGAAGAGAAGACTCGGCGTGTAGGCGCGGTGTTTTCCAATGTGGCGGCGAAATACGACATCATGAACGATGCCATGTCCGGCGGCATGCATCGTTTGTGGAAGGATCGTTTCGTGCGCCGGGTGAAGCCCCAGCCGGGCGAACAGATCCTCGACATGGCAGGCGGCACGGGCGACATCGCCTTCCGCATGGCCGAGCGCGGGGCAATCGTGACCGTGTCTGACATCAATCAGGACATGCTGGATGTCGGTATCGAGCGAGCGATGAAACGGGGCCTTGATGAACTCGTCTGGTCGCGCCAGAATGCCGAGGAACTGAGCTTCCCCAGCCGCTTCTTCGATGCCTATACCATCGCCTTCGGCATCCGGAACGTGACCCGGATCGATAAGGCGCTGGCCGAAGCCTATCGCGTGCTGAAATTCGGCGGGCGCTTCTACTGCCTCGAATTCTCGACCACCGAATGGCCGGGCTTCAAGGAAGTCTACGACCTCTATTCGCACAAGCTGGTGCCGCAGATCGGCAAGGCGATTGCCCATGACGAGGAAAGCTATCGCTACCTCATCGAATCGATCCGCCGCTTCCCGCCCATGCCCGAATTCGAACAGATGATCCGCGATGCCGGCTTCACCCAGACGCGGGTGGAACCGATCCTTGGCGGGCTGGTGGCGATCCATTCGGGGTGGAAGGCATAGGGTGACCAGCCCCGCGACACATATTGTCCGGCTCCTGTCCTGGGGCCGCACACTGGCGCGGCATGGTGCGCTGCGCGGGATCGAGCGCGATCCCAACACGCCTGCCCCCGTGCGCAGGCTGGCCAAGATTGCCCGGTTCGGCACGTTCCAGCCGCGCGAGCCGGACTATTCCAGCGCCTTCAAGGCCATTGGCCCCGCGGCAATCAAGCTGGGCCAGTCGCTTGCCACCCGGCCCGATCTGGTGGGTGAAGATGCGGCGAATAATCTGCTCAGCCTGCAGGACAGCCTGCCGCCCGTGCCCTTCGAGGCGATCAGGCGCGAGATTGAGGGCAGCTTCGGCCAGCCGCTCGAGGCCTTGTTCGCCAGCGTCGATCCGGTGCCGGTGGGTGCCGCATCCATCGCGCAGGTCCATAAGGGCGTGACGACCGACGGGCGCACTGTGGCGATCAAGGTGCTGCGCCCCGGCATCCGCCGCCGTTTCGAGCGCGACATCGAGACCTATGAATGGGCCGCGGCCCATCTGGAGGCACTGGGCGGCGAGGCCGTGCGTCTGCGCCCGCGCCTGACTATCGAGAATTTCCGCCGCTGGACCGCGCGCGAACTGGATCTGCGGCGCGAGGCGGCATCTGCCAGCGAACTGGCCGCCGCGATGAAGGGTTTCGAAGGCTATCGCGTTCCGGAAATCGACTGGGACCGCACCAATGGCCGAGTGATGACCGTCGAATGGATCGACGGGGTCAAGATCAGCGATGTCGAGGCGCTGAAGGCGGCCGGGCACGATCTGCCCAAGCTGTCGAGCAGGCTGGTCCTCGCCTTCCTGACCCAGGCGATCAGCGCGGGCTTCTTCCATGCCGACATGCATCAGGGGAACCTGTTCGTGACGGCGGATGGCACCATCGTGGCCATCGACTTCGGCATCATGGGCCGGATCGACCGGCGTGCGCGGCAATGGCTGGCCGAGATTCTCTATGGCCTCACTACCGGCGATTATCGCCGCGTGGCCGAGATCCATTTCGAGGCGCAATATGTGCCCAGTTATCACTCGGTAGACGAATTCGCGACCGCGCTGCGCGCCGTGGGCGAGCCGATGCGCGGCAAGCCGGTGAGCGAGCTTTCCGTTGGTCAGATGCTGGACGGCCTGTTCGCCATCACCCGCGATTTCGACATGCAGACCCAGCCGCATCTGCTGCTGCTGCAAAAGACCATGGTGATGGTGGAAGGCGTAGCCACCCAGCTCAATCCCGCCATCAACATGTGGGATGTCGCATCGCCCTTCGTGCGCAGCTGGATACGCGACGAGCTTGGCCCCGAGGCCATGCTGGCCGACCGCCTGCGCGAGGATTTCAAGACCCTGCTGCGCCTGCCCGACATGCTGCGGCGGCTGGAAGAACGCTTCCCTGCCAAGGGCGGAGCGCCGGAAGCCCCGCCGCTCGATCCGGTGCCGCTCATCTGGGAACGGCGCGGTGAACGGCGCTGGCCGGGCTATGCCGCCGCCGCCCTGATCGGCGGCGCGGCAATGTGGGGTGCCTTGGCGCTGGGGTGGATCGGCTAGGGCGAGAGCCTCCGCCTGATGCGGTTCCGTCATTGCGAGCGTAGCGAAGCAATCCAGAGCCAAACGCGTTTCGCCCTGGATTGCCGCGTGGCCTGCGGCCCCTCGCAATGACGATAAAGTGAATGCAATCCTGACTCAGCTCGTCAGTTCTTCCACTTTGTGGTGGGGCAGCATGCGGTTGCCCATGATGGACACCAGCACCACGGCGGCCTCGATTGCCATGGGCATGGCCGCGCCTTCATAGCTGCCATCGGCAAACAGGCTCACCAGCCGTCCGGTGAAGGCAATGCCGAACAGGGCGGCGGGCACCAGCAGCATGTCGCCTGCGCGCTTCCATGCGCCCCACACCATGCAGAAACCGCCGACCACGAAGAAGGCGGTCATATCCGCGCGAATGGTGGACCAGCCTGCGGTGCCGGCTGCGTCCAGCCCGAAGCTGCCGACCGAGGATTGCGGCGTGGCCAGAAAGCTCAGCCCGTTGATGATGAAAAACAGCCCGCCAACGAACAGCAGGGCGGTGAGGATCAGGCGCATCTAAAATTCTCCTCCGTCTCGAAATCCGGATATGCCCGGATAGCGGGCGCTAGGCAAAACTTAACCACACTCGGGCATGACTGGCCTTAGGTTAACAGCGGCGCTAGGTTGGCTGAATGAATCTCATGGCCGGGGAGGTGCAGGCTGCACATATGACGGGACCACGCATCCTGCTGGTCGTAGGTGGAGGTATCGCCGCCTACAAGTCGTGCGAACTCGTCCGCCTGATCCGCAAGGGCGGCGGCGATGTCACTTGCGTGCTCACAGAAGGCGGGGCGCAATTCGTCACGCCCATGTCGCTTGCGGCACTGAGCGAGAACAAGGTCCATACTTCGCTGTGGGATCTGACGGACGAGGCGGAGATGGGCCATATCCAGCTCAGCCGTGCGGCCGATCTGGTGGTGGTTTGCCCGGCGACGGCCGATCTGCTGGCCAAGATGGCGGCAGGCATTGCCGATGATCTGGGCACCACGCTGATTCTCGCCACGGACAAGCCGGTGCTGGCCGTGCCCGCGATGAATGTGCGCATGTGGGAGCATGAGGCAACCCAGCGTAATGTCGCCTGGCTCACGCAGGCAGGCGTGCGGGTGATGCAGCCAGACGAAGGGCCGATGGCCTGCGGCGAATTCGGCCCCGGGCGACTGCCCGAGCCGGAAATGGTCTGGCTGGAAATCGCCGAGATGCTGGGTGTCGACCCCGGCATGCTCGGTGCTGGTGGGGCTGGCAGACACGAGATTGCCGATTATCTCCAGGCCTTGGAGCCTGAGGACGAGCCGGAAGAAAGCTGGGAACCGGAGGAGGAAGAGGAATCCGCTTCCGCCAAGGGTGGCCTCAGTGGGTTGTTTGCTTCGCTGATCCACCGCACCACGCCGCGCCGCATCCGCGAGGAAGAAGTCGAATATGGCGACATTCCGGCGATCCCGGCCGATTTCGTGCCGACGCAGGCCCCGTTCGAGGATGCGCTGTCCAAGGCCTATCCCGAGCCGGGCATGGAGCCGGAACCGTTGCCGGAAGAAGCGCCGATCGACGCAGTGCCCGATCTGACCGGTTCTCTCTTCGCCAAGAAGGGCAAGGCCCGGTCTGCTCCGCCGACCGATGTCGAGGCGATCAATCATCTCGTTCACACAGGCTCCGGCGCTGCGGCGCCCGAACCGGTCGTGCCCGAACATTCGATGCCGCAAATGGGTTCGGTGCTGGACGACCCGCTGGAAGGCCAGCCGGGCTTCGAGATTTCGCCCGAGCATCGCCCGCTTTACGGCAAGCATGTGCTGGTGACCGCCGGGCCGACGCATGAGCCGATCGATCCGGTGCGCTACATCGCCAATCGTTCCTCGGGCAAGCAGGGCTTCGCCATTGCCGCTGCCGCCGCCGCTCTGGGTGCGCGCGTGACGCTGGTGACCGGCCCGGTCCACCTCAGGACGCCGCCGGGGGTTGACCGGATCGACGTCGAATCCGCGCTGGAAATGTCCGAGGCGGTCAAGCGAGCGCTGCCTGCCGATGCGGCGGTGATGGTGGCTGCCGTGGCCGACTGGCGGACGAAGGAATTTGCGGATGCCAAGATCAAGAAGCGCGCCAATGCCCCGCCGGCCCTGTTGCTGACCGAAAATCCCGACATTCTCGCCACGGTGGCGGCGGGCACCAAGCGGCCCAAGCTGCTGGTGGGCTTCGCGGCGGAAACCGACAATCTGATCGAGAACGCCAAGAAGAAGCGCAAGTCCAAGGGCGCGGACTGGATCGTGGCCAATGACGTGACCGGCGATGCCATGGGCGGCGAACAGAACACTGTGCATATTGTCACGGCCAAGGCTGTCGAGGACTGGCCCGCGATGCCAAAGGAAGACGTAGCGCTGAAGCTGATGGAAAGGATTGCCGATGCCCTCGAATGACGTTGCGGTACAGGTCAAGCGCCTGCCGCATGGCGAGGGTCTGGAGCTTCCGAAATATGCCACGCCCGGTGCAGCCGGGATGGACGTTCTCTCGGCTGAGGACGTGGTGCTGGAACCGGGCATGCGCCATCCTGTGGCCACCGGCCTCGCCGTGGCGATTCCCGATGGCTACGAGATTCAGGTGCGCCCGCGCTCTGGCCTTGCGCTCAAGCATGGGGTCAGCGTGCCCAACACGCCGGGCACGATCGATTCCGATTATCGCGGCGAGCTGAAGGTCATCATGATCAATTTCGGCAGCGAACCTTTCGCGATTCACCGGGGCGACCGCGTGGCGCAGCTGGTACTGGCGCCAGTTACGCGGGCAAGCTGGTCCGAAGTGGCCGAGCTTGACGATACGGAACGCGGCACAGGCGGCTTCGGATCGACAGGCGGGGTCGTCTCTCTCAAGGGCTGAACGGGCGGTGCCCAGCGCCTGACGGGTGCTGGGCCACATGCTTACTTTGGGGTAAATTTGTTGTTCACCCCAAATTGACCAGACCTCTAAGCCCTTTGCTGATCAATATTCATCATTAATCCTTGGCGCTGCAAGGGCGCGGAATTGAGCCGCTTTCCCGCAGCGCTGCAGGGAATATTGATATGGCCAGCGTGTCCATCGACGCTCCGAACGAGGCAAGGCAGCTCATTGCCCAGTGCCGCACTCGCGGTGGTGGCGTGCTGGAGTTACCTGTGCTCGACATCTCCCCCATCGGTTGCATGATCGACCGTCGCGCCTGGTCCATCCGCACGGATGACCGGGTGCTGATCAAGCTCGAAGGCCTCAGCTACCAGCCCGCCACCGTGGTGTGGGTGGAAGATGACCGGGCCGGGCTGATGTTCGAACAATTGCTGTACGAACCGATCCTGGCGCGGCTGCGCCAATCGCTCCTGCCGCGCAGGAACGGCTGAAGCCTCTACACTCCGGCCAGTGTCGGAAATGAAAAAGGCGGACCCCGCGGGGCCCGCCTTTCGTTTGTCCGTCAGCCTCGGGAAGGTGGCCGGGGACCTACTTCTTCTTTTCCGGCGCGATGGTGATGCGCACCGTCTCGCCCGAATTGCCGGGGAAGTCGGTGAACATGGCTTCCACCAGATTGGGCACCAGATATTGCAAGCGGTTCGAGGTGGAGACGGCCTGGGCCTTGCCTTCGAACAGGCGCTGGCCATCGGCCGTGCGGTCGATCTTCAGTTCGATCCCGCTGGTATAGACGGTGTAGCTGTCAAGCGAGCGATCATCGAAGAACGGATCGTACCAGCCGAAGCCCCACATGCGGCTGCGGTAATAGGCCGAACGGCCGTAATAACCGCGATAGCCGTACCACGGGCTCCAGAACGGATCGCGGCTGAAGCTGCTGCCGGTCACCTTCTCGCGCCCGGTATCCACACCATAGTCGAAGCGGACGAGCAGCGTGGCATTGTTTGGCGAGGCCAGTTCATAGCCCAGCTTCTGCATCTGGCCTTCGACCAGATGGGCATATTGCGAGAACTCAAGCCCGCCGGCCAGCTTGGGGTCTTCGGCCACCACGGCGAAAGTCTGGCCCTGCGGCGCGGGAAGCTGGCTCTGGAAACGGGAGACGTCCGCCTTGAAGGAAGACGCGCAGGCGGCAAGGGCGGCCAGCAACAGCGGAACCACCACCAGCTTGATCGTGCGACCGATCGTATTCTTCTCTATCGTCATGTCAGGTCTCTTCTGGAATGCCCGGCAAACGGGAGTGCGCCCCCAATAGACCGCGCTGATAGACTTTATATCCTGACACTAACCTGCCTTGGGCTGGCTTAATAGGCGTTGAATGCAGGCCGGAATCCGGGGTGCGAAAATGCGAACGGGGCCGCCGATCCCGGTAAGGAAAGGCGGCCCCGCGCGATTTTGTGCTGCCATTGCCGTTTCCGGCTGCGGCATAGCGATCAATGGTGGCTGCGCACCAGCCCCAGCGCGTCATAGGCCGCATCCAGAGTCGGGCCGGCAATGTCGCGGGCCTTGAGCGCACCCTTCGCCAGAATCGCGTCCAGAGCCTCGCGGTCCTGCTTCAGTTCCACGAAGCGGCTGGTGATCTGGCCCAGCGTTTCCACCAGCAGATCGCCCAGCGCAGGCTTGAACGCGCCGAAGCCCTTGCCGGCGAAATCGGCCAGCACCGCTTCGGCGGTTGTGTCGGCCATCGTGGCATAGATGCCCACCAGATTGGCAGCTTCGGGCCGGCCTTCCAGACCTGCGACCTCGGAAGGCAGCGGTTCGGGATCGGTCTTGGCCTTCTTCACCTTCTGCATGATGGTGTCGGCATCGTCGGTCAGGTTGATGCGGCTCATGTCCGAGGGATCGGACTTGCTCATCTTCGATGTGCCGTCGCGCAGGCTCATGATCCGGGCGGCGTCGGGCGGGATGATCGCATCGGGCAGCGTGAAGACGGGCTTGTCTTCACTGGCGAAGTCGTTGTTGAACTTCTGGGCGATGTCGCGTGCCAGTTCCAGATGCTGCTTCTGGTCCTCGCCCACTGGAACGTGAGTGGCCTGATACAGCAGCACGTCGGCCGCCTGCAGCACCGGATAAGTGAACAGGGCGATGCTGGCGCCTTCGCGGTTCTTGCCGGACTTGTCCTTGAACTGTGTCATGCGGTTCAACCAACCCATGCGGGCAGTGCCGTTCAGCAACCATTGCAGTTCGGAATGGGCGGGAACCTGTGCCTGATTGAACAGGACGGAACGATCGGGATCGATCCCGCAGGCGGTCAGCGCGGCGACCATTTCCAGCGTGGCGGAATGCAGCTCTTTCGGGCTGTGCGGCATGGAAATGGCGTGCAGATCGGCCAGGAAGAACAGGCATTCGCTGCCTTCTTCCATCTCGTCCTGCATGCGGACCCAGTTGCGGATGGCGCCCAGATAATTGCCGAGGTGAAGCTGCCCGGTGGGCTGGATGCCGGATACGATACGCATTGCTTTGGAACTTTCGAAAAACGAACTGTCGGTGTTGCCGTCTGGCGAATGCAGACGACAGGCATGAGAAATCAGTGCGCGGCGCGCGATGCCGCCTCACGCCATCGCCCGGACTCCTCTGGTGCCCCCCGGCCGATATGGGCCATGATGCAAGAGCAGGATGGGATTCGTTCCATGGGCGGGGCGCATATCACAATTTGCGCATGGAGGAAGCCCGTGATCTTCAGGCCCTTGCCTGAAGGCGGCAGGTCAGTCCGTATCCAGCGCATTGCTGTTCGGGCGCCGACGCCGCAATTGCCGCAGAAGATCCTTGTCGAGCGCGCCGATGGCATAGGCAATGGCGAAGAACACGGCCATGCCGAGGCCCACGAGTACCGCGAGCGACCATGCCCGTTCGAAGGCATTGCCGGCATAGCGATCCGCCATCAGCGGCATCACGAAATAGAGCGCCAGCGCCATCGCGCCGGTTGCCACGATCTGCCGGGCGATTTGCCCGGCCAGCCTGCCGGTGAAGTGGAACCAGCCGCGCCGGTGCAGGATCGTGTAGAGGATCGTGCAGTTGAGTGTGGCCGAAGCGGCCGTTGCCGCTGCCAGCCCGACTATGCCGAAACGCTGCACTACATAGAGGTTCACCGCGATGTTGAAGACCAGCGAGACCAGCGCGGAAAGCACCGGAGTGCGTGTATCTTCCCGCGCGAAGAAGCCGGGATTGAGGATCTTCACCACCACATAGGCAGGCAGGCCCGCCACCAGCGCCACCACGATATTCGCCATGATCGCCCCGTCAGCCGGGGTGAATTTCCCGCCTACGAAGAAGGCAGTGACGAAGGCAGGTGCGCACACGGCCAACGCTGCCGCGGCAGGCAGGGTAAGCAATGTGCCCATTTCGAAGGCATTGGCCTGCAACCGTTGCGCCTCGCGGGAATTATCCTCGTGGATATGGCGCGAGAGCATGGGCAGGATCGCCGTGCCCAGTGCGATGCCCACGATGCCCAGCGGCATCTGGTTCAGCCGGTCCGCCAGCTTGAGCAGGGTCAGCGATCCCTGTTGCAGGCTGGTGGCGAAGAATGTGTCGACGAACTGGCTGATCTGATAGATGCCCGCACCGAAGGTGGCGGGCAGGATCAGTGCGCCGAGCCGCTTCACTTCGGGCGTGATCTTCGGGAAGGTGACCTTCAGGCGCACGCCCGCCCGGC
Organism: Erythrobacter sp. SG61-1L; assembly: GCF_001305965.1. Taxonomy (NCBI): domain Bacteria; kingdom Pseudomonadati; phylum Pseudomonadota; class Alphaproteobacteria; order Sphingomonadales; family Erythrobacteraceae; genus Erythrobacter; species Erythrobacter sp. SG61-1L. Next base: position 2,451,780 of record NZ_JXQC01000003.1, on the reverse strand, counting down.
GGGTTTCCCATGCCAGATAGATCAGCTGCAACAGGCCCGCCACGGAAACGCCGAATGCCAGCGCAGTGGCCACGGTGATGTCCGTCCCGCCTTGTTCGCGCAGAAACCAGCCGACCCCCAATGAAGAGATCAGCGCGATGTTCAGCAGCACGGGCGCGGCCGCGCCCGGCGCGAATTTGGCCCGTGCATTCAGCAGGCCGGACAGCATGGCGACCAGGCTGATCAGGCCAAGATAGGGAAAGGTGATCCGGCTGAGGGTAACGGCAAGCTCATATTTGCCGGGCACGCTCTGGAACTCGCTGGCCAGAAGCCAGACGATCCCCGGCATGGCGAGCATTGCCAGCGCGCTGAATGCCACCAGCACCCAGACGAACACGGCCAGCACGTCGTCGGCGAATTTTTCCGCCGCCTCCTCACTACCGGGCTGTCCGTTCGCGCCATGCAGGGCGCGCGAATAGAGCGGTACGAAGGCGACCGAGAAGGCGCCTTCGGCAAACAGCCGCCGGAAGGTGTTAGGCAGGGTGAAGGCAAGCTGGAACGCATCTGCTGCCAGCCCTGCGCCAAGGACGCGGGCCAGCAGCATATCGCGCATGAAGCCGAACACGCGGCTGATGGCGGTCAGCCCGCCGATCGTGCCGACGTTGCGAACGAGGCTCATCGCCTGCGCCCTGCCTGTCTATTGTCAGGCGTTGCCGGTTGCCATGCCTTCGGCCTGACCCTGATCGAGCCGCTGCTGCAGCTGCTGGGCGTAAAGGCCGTGGAAGTCGATGGGATCGAGCAGCAGCGGGGCAAAGCCCGCATCGCGGGTGGCATCGGCCAGCACGCGGCGCGCGAAGGGGAACAGGATGCGCGGGCCTTCGGCATACAGGAAGGCGTGCGCCTGATCTTCAGGCATGTTGCGCAGGCCGATCAGGCCGCAATAGGCCAGCTCGACCACATAGCTGACGCCCTGCGAGGTCTTGGCCGTGGCACCGATCTTCAGTTCGATCTCGTGCACTTCGGCATTCACCTGGCGGGTGCCGATGTTGAACTGCACGTCCAGTTCGGGCTGTTCGGTCCACTGGAAGCTTTCCGGTGCGCGCGGGTTTTCGACCGAAAGGTCTTTCACATATTGCGACAGCAGCCCGGCCACGGGCTGAGTGTCCGCGCCGTTTGCGCCAGCATTGGAATCGAGGTTGGTCAGCACGTCGCCTTCGTCGGCCATGATCTTCGCTTTCTTACAAGGAATCCGCTCAGTTTCATCGCGCAGGGGCGATGTCCGGCCGCGCGGTTAGCATCTGGGATGCCGCCCCGCAACGCCCGCGCGGCGGGGATTGGCCGGAATGGGTGGAGTCTCCCGCTTGCCACAGGCGAATGGCCGCAATTTCGGTCCACCTGTTGTTCATTTGTAATATGTACCTATTTCAGGCAGAATTGCAGATTAACGGTGGTGCCTGTTGGTGTCGCCCGTGTTACACCGGTTTTCGAGCCCGAGATTCATGATCTACGAAATTGTCATTCTGGCCGCGATCGCTGCCTTTCTGGGCCTGAGGCTCTATTCCGTGCTGGGCCGCCGTGCCGAGCATGAGGAAGAGCCTGTGCCTACCCGGTTCGACCAGCCGGAAGGGCAGAAGGGCCTGCCGCGCCGTTCGCCACCCCCCGCCCAGCCTGCCCTGCAGCCTGTTCGCCAGCGTGAGTTCGGCCTTTATCCGCCCGCGCTGGATCAGGGCCTGCGCGCCATCGTTTCGGCCGATCGCCAGTTCGATCTGCCCGCCTTCCTCGAAGGGGCGAAGATGGCCTATGGCGTGATCCTCGAAGCCTTCTGGCGCGGTGACCGCGATACGCTGCGCAGCCTGTGCGATTCCGACGTATATGAACAGTTCGCCGCCGCTATCGACGCGCGTGAAGCCGCAGGCGAAACGCTCGACAACCGGCTGGTGCGTATCGAGGAAGTGGAGCTGCGCTCTGCCTCGCTCGACGGACGCATGGCCCGCATCGCGGTGAGCTTTGTCGCGGACATCGCCGCAGTCACGCGGGACAAGGATGGCAATGTGGTTGCCGGGTCGCTTCACGATGCGGTGGAAAGCCGCGACGTGTGGACCTTCATGCGCGACGTGACGTCCTCCGCGCCTGACTGGCTGCTCGACGAAACCGACGAAGGCTGAGGGCTCCCATGGCCGTGAGCATGCGCGGGCTCGGATCGCTCGCCGCGCTGGCCATGCTTTCGGCCTGCGGGCACATCATTCCGCAAGTCTCCGGGCCGGGAGCGCAGCCTGCGCCTCGGCCGCTTCCCGTTCCGACGCCCACGCCCGCTACTGCGCTGGTTGCGGGCCTTGCGCCGGGCAAAGGCGTGAGTGCGCTCAACCTTTCGCGCTACGATGCGGGCGATGCGCTGGCCTCCTTTGCCGAAAGCTGCCCTCGCCTCACTGCGCGCGAGGATGGCAGCGGCCTGACGCGGAAGGAAGACTGGCGCCCGGCCTGCCAAGCCGCCACGGCTTGGGACAGGAACGATGCAAGCCGGTTCTTCGCTACATATTTCGAAACCGCCATCGTGGGCGACGGCAAGGCCTTCGCCACTGGCTATTACGAACCGGAAATCGCCGGGGTGCGCAATCGCCAGCCGGGCTATGACGTGCCTGTCTATGCCCTGCCGCAAGACCTGACGCGCGGCTGGTATGACGATATGCCCGCCACGGAACGGACCGGCCAGCCTCCGCTCGGCAGGTTCGACGAACAGGGCCGCTTCGTGCCTTATTACGAACGGGCGGAGATCGACCAGGGCGCGCTGGCCGGCAAAGGGCTGGAGATCGCCTGGGCGGCCGATCCGGTGGAATTCTTCTTCCTGCAGATCCAGGGTTCGGGCCGGTTGCGTGGGCCGGACGGAACCGTGCTGCGCATAGGCTACGCCGGGCAGAACGGGCGCGAATATGCGGGCATCGGCTCGCTGATGCGCGAACGCGGCCTGATCGGCAGCGGGCCGGGGCAATATTCCGGATCGATGCAAGGCATCATGCAATATCTGCGTGAACATCCTGAAGATGGCCGCGCCCTGATGCGCGAGAACAAGAGCTGGGTGTTCTTCCGCGAACTGACCGGCGATGGCCCGATAGGCGCGTTGAGCGTGCCGGTGCGCCCGCAAAGCTCCGTTGCGGCGGACCCCAAATTCGTGCCGCTGGGCGCGCCGGTGTTCCTCGATGTCGACAACCCGCTCGCTAGTGGGCTGTGGATCGCACAGGATACGGGCGGCGCGATCAAGGGCGCCAATCGCTTCGACACTTTCTGGGGCGCGGGTGAGGAAGCGCGGCAGGTGGCGGGCGGCATGTCCACGCGCGGGCAGGCGGTGCTGCTGCTGCCCAAGGGCACACTGCGCCGTCTGGGCGCGGAATAAGGGGCAGGCCATGCGCACGCCGCGCGGGCTTTCGCTCGAGGAAAAGGCCCTGTGGCAGCGTGTGGCCAGCACCGTAAAGCCGCTTCACCCCAAGCCGCCCCGCACCGGTCAGGGTAACCAGTCGCAGGCAGGTGAAGCGGTGCGAACTGCCGTCGCCCCCCTGCCGCCCAAGCCCCAGCCGAAGGCGATCAAAGGCCGCGTCCCCGCACCGCTGCCGCCCAAGGCAACTCCGGCACCGCGCCAAACCCTGCATGATCGTCACGGGCTGGATTCAAGCTGGGAACGCAAGCTGAAGGGTGCGCGGATCGATCCCGATTTCACGCTGGACCTGCATGGCCATACTCTGGACGAGGCGCATGTCCGGCTTGACCGGGGCCTATCGCAGGCAAAGGCCATGGGCGCGCGGCTGGTGCTGGTCGTCACTGGCAAATCCCGCCCGGTGGAACATGCCGACCGGGGCGAGCGCCGGGGTGCCATCCGCGCCAAAGTCCTCGACTGGCTCGCTGCCGGGCCGCACGGCCCGGACATCGCTGCCGTACGCGGTGCACATCGGCGCCATGGCGGCGATGGGGCGATCTACATCGTGCTGCGGCGGGGGCGGTAAGATAATACAACTGCGCCAATTCGCTGGCGCTGGAATCCCCGATATCCTAGCTTCTCGCAATGGCCTCCGGCATTCCAGATGACCGCGATTTAATCGCCGCCCTGTTTCGGGAGCGCTTTGGCAAGCTGACCATAATTGTCTTGTCTGACGGTCGTGTGCTGGAAGCGGAGCAGGTGCGAGAGTGCGAAGTTGGTTCCCAAGGTGAGCGCTTCCAGCTGCTTGGTTCGCTTGAAACAAGCTTCTCGCCCCGCGATGTCGTATTCGTAAAAGACGCTGGCAGTGGTGAAATTCTGTGGGAGACCCCTGTTGGGAAACTCGAATATGTTCCCCGGGCACCAAGTCGGAACGTGAAGGCGCTCGGCGTGGCCGTGCTCAGCCTGATGGTCCTTGCTGGCGCGAATTTCGTGGGTGAATGGGGCCTGTTTTCGCCATTTGATCGGCAAGTGCTGTTTGGCGCGCTGTTCATCGGGCTTGTTTTCAATCGATTTAGCCCTCGAGTGATCGAGCGGGCCTAACCAGCCCAAATGCGCTGAGCCCTGAACGCAAAACGGGCGGGAAGATCGCTTCCCGCCCGTCTCGTTTCACTTGTCCTTCTTGCCGGCGTGGAAGGGCTTCTTCTTGCCTTTCCACGGGGCGGGCTTGCCGCCTCCGCCACCACCGTCGCGGTCCGGCCGGGGGCCGTGGCCCTTATGCGGATGCCGGGGCCGGCCATGCGCGCCGGCGGCATTGTCGCGCGGTGCGCGGGCATCCCGGCCGTTGCGGCGCGCGGCCTCACGCGGGGCTTCGTTCGACTGTTCGATGCGAACGCCTTCCTCGTCTCCCTCGCCGCCCGCAGTGCGCTGCAATGCAGCGTTGAACTTGGCGGCGACGGCGCGGGTCACCTGGAAGTGGGTTTCATTGGGGGCAATGCGGATCGCGCCGATTTCGTTACGAGTGATGTGTCCGCGGCGGCACAGCAGCGGCAGAATCCAGCGCGGGTCGGCATTGTGACGGCGGCCCACATCCATGCGGAACCACACTGCATCCTCGAAACCGGGGCGGTGCTTTTCCTTCTGCGCGGCGCGGCGGGCTTCCGGCGTATTCTCGATCAGTTCTTCCGGCTCGGGCAGGGCGGCACGATGGGCGCGAACCAGCATGGCGGCAATGTCCGCCGGGCTGCGTTCGGCCAGCAGGGCCTCGGCCAGCTCGCGGTCGGTCTCGTCCAGTTCCACCGGCGCGAGCAGGGCGGCGAGCAGGCGGGTGCGGTCCTGTGCGCGGATGTCATCAGGGCTGGGCGCGTCGATCCACTCGGCATTGATGCGCGCGTGGTGCAACATGGATTCCACCCGGCGGCGGCGCGGGAAGGGCACGATCAGCACGGCAGTGCCCTTCTTGCCCGCGCGGCCGGTGCGGCCGGAACGGTGCTGGAGCGTTTCCGCATCGCGCGGAATCTCGACATGGACCACGAGGCTGAGCGAGGGCAGGTCGATCCCGCGCGCGGCCACGTCGGTCGCCACGCAGACGCGCGCGCGCCGGTCGCGCAGGGCCTGCAGCGCGTGGTTGCGTTCGGACTGCGAATGCTCACCGGAGAGGGCAACCACGGCAAAGCCGCGTTCCTGCAGGGTGGCGTGCAGGTGGCGGACATTGTCGCGCGTGGCGCAGAACAGGATTGCCGTCTCCGCTTCGTGGAAGCGCAGCAGATTGACCACCGCGTTCTCGATCTCGGACGGGGACACGGTGACGGCCTGATAGGCGATGTCGCCATGGCCGCGCTCATTGCCGACCGTTGAGATGCGCAGCGCATCTTGCTGGTAACGGCGCGCCATGGCCTCGATCGGGCGAGGCATGGTGGCGGAAAACAGCAGCGTGCGGCGCGTTTCGGGCGTGGCGTCCAGAATCTCTTCCAGATCTTCGCGGAAGCCCATGTCGAGCATCTCGTCCGCTTCGTCGAGCACGATGGCGGCCAGTTCCGACAGGTCCAGCGCGCCGCGTTCCAGATGGTCGCGCAGGCGGCCCGGTGTGCCGACGACGATGGTTGCACCGGCCTGCAGGGCACGGCGTTCCTGCGAGGGGTTCATGCCGCCAACGCAAGTGGCGATGCGGGCACCGGCCTTGCCATAGAGCCATGCCAGCTCGCGGCTGACCTGCAGGGCCAGTTCGCGCGTGGGTGCAATTACGAGAGCCTTGGGCAGGCCGAAACCGGCGGCAGTGCCGCTTTCGTTAAGCAGTTCGCCGGCCATGGCGAGGCCGAAGGCGACAGTCTTGCCCGAGCCGGTCTGGGCGGAAACGACCAGATCGCGGCCCAGCGCCTCAGGTTCAAGCACAGCTGCCTGGACGGGCGTGGGCTGGGCATAGCCGCGTTCGGCAAGGGCTTCGCCGAGGATCGGCGGGAGATTGGAAAAACTCATGGAACTCACAATGATTGGCATCGCGCATTGGCACGATGCTGGGCGTTTCTAAAGATTTGGTGGCCGCCATACGCCGGCCCGGGCCCCCATGGACAAAGTCCGCCCAGCCAGCCCTCAATGTCGGCAGCTTTGGCGGCCCCATACAGACTTGCACCGCGTTTGGCTTCAATTGTTTTTAGGGGAGCCTTGGCGGCTCGTCTCATCGCCCCCACGCACCGTCCATAGCCTGCACCGAATCTGCACAGGAACCACATCGATACGGCACCCCTTGTGGCCACTGGCTGCGCGCGGCGCGGGCAGAAGGGCCTCCATTTCCGCAGGGATGGAGAAGCGCGATGGATTTCCGGCAGCCTCGGTTCAGGGGCACATTCGGCCTCAAGGCCATTCTGACAGTGGCGCTGGTGGCGCTGGGCGATCTGATGTTCTTCCAGCAGGGGCTGCATGGCGGTGCCTTTGGCCTATACGGTCTCGCGATGCTGGCCGCGCTTGCCCTGGCGCGGCCAGCCGTGATCGGCCACCTGCGCCCGGCCTTGGTGCTGTGCCTTGCGGCGCTTTATGCGCTAGCGATGATTTACAATGCCAGCCCGCTGCCGTGGCTGTTGTTCTGGATTGCCGCCGGTATTGCCACGCTGATGCCGGGGACCGTGGGTTTCGACGATGGCTGGCGCTGGTTCCAGCGGCTGTCCTATCATGCGATCGTTTCCCTGATCGGCCCGCCGTTCGACTTTGGCCGCCGTGCGGGTGCAAATGCGCGCCGGGGCACTGCGCCGGGTGGGCTGAAGCGGCTGCTGCCGGTGATAATTCTGCCGATCGCCGGTTCGCTGGTGTTCGTCGGCCTGTTCGCGGCGGCCAACCCGGTCATCGAGAACTGGCTGGCATCGTTCAGCGGCCCCAGCGTCGATGGCTGGACGTTCCTGCGTCTGGCCTTGTGGCTCCTGCTTGTCTGGATGGCATGGTCATTGATGCGCCCGCATCTGCCTCGGAATCTGTTGGGCACATTCGACGGTCGGGGCGATCTGAATATTCCTGGAGTTTCGACCGAATCCGTCCTGCTTTCGCTGGTGGTCTTCAACGGCCTTTTCCTGATGCAGAACATGATGGATGCGGCATGGCTGTGGGGGTTTGTGCCGCTGCCCGACGGGATGACGCTGGCTTCCTATGCCCATCGTGGAGCCTATCCGCTGATCGCCACTGCCCTGCTGGCGGCGCTGTTCGTGCTGGTGGCGCTGCGCCCCGGATCGACGACGGCAGGCAATCGTTCCGTGCGTGTGCTGGTGGTGCTGTGGATCGCCCAGAACCTGTTTCTGGTGTTCAATGCAGCCCTGCGCACCGTGGACTATGTGGAAGCCTATTCGCTGACGGTGCTGCGCATTTCCGCCCTGCTGTGGATGGCACTGGTCGCGGTGGGCCTTGTGCTGGTGCTGTGGCGGATGTTTGCGGGCAAGAGCGCGGCGTGGCTGATCAACGCCAACCTCGGCGCTGCAGGGCTGCTGCTGACGGGTGTCTGCTTCGTCGATCTGGGGGCAGTGGCGGCGGAATGGAATGTGCGCCATGCGCGTGAAGTGGATGGCGACGGAGCGGTGCTGGATCTGTGCTATCTCAATGGGCTGGGTGGTTCCGCGCTGGTGCCGCTGATCCGGCTGGAGCAGAGCGACTTGCCGGATGAATTGCACCAGCGGGTGCGTAATGTGCGCCTGGTTGTCCATCACCGGCTGCGCGACGATGTGCAGCATGGCGGATGGGATGTGCGGTCCCGGCAGCAGCTTGCCGAGGCGAGTGCGCTGCTGGGCGGCAGGATCGGCCCGAGGCTTGTGGATTGGGACTATGGCTGCGACGGTGAACGTCTTGAGGCCTATATCCCGCCCGCGCCTTCCGCGGCCGCTCCCGTCCCCGTGGCAACCGAAACGGCCGCCGCCGCGTTGACCGGGGGAACGGAACGGTGAAGAACGCTGCCATGCCACGAACGGTCCTTCTGGTCGATGATGACCCCCATATCCGCCAGGTGCTCGTCTTCGCCTTCGGCAAGGCAGGCATGGAATCGATCGAGGCGCGGGATGGGGAGGAAGCCCTTGCGCTTGCCGCCGAACATGCGCCGGACCTTATCGTGCTGGACATAAACATGCCGCGCATGGACGGGCTGGAGGTCTGCCGCCGGCTGCGCGGGGAAGGGCAGGTGCCGATCCTGTTCCTGTCATCCCGCGATGACGAGATCGATCGTGTGCTGGGGATCGAGCTTGGCGGTGACGATTACGTGGTGAAGCCCTTCTCCCCGCGCGAAGTGGTCGCGCGGGCCTCGGCGATCCTGCGCCGTTCAGCCGGGCAATCGACACCGGTCGCGGCGGATGCGGCGGCCGGGCTGCTCCGCCACGGGGCGCTGGCGCTCGATGGCAATGCGTGGTCAGCAAGCTGGCAGGGCGGCGAGGTGGAACTGACGGTGACCGAGTTCAACCTGCTGCGCACGCTCGCCGCCACGCCGGGGCGCATCTTTTCTCGCGATCAGCTGATCGACCGGCTGCACGGGCCGGGCTTTGCGATTACCGACCGCACGATCGACAGCCACGTTCGCAATCTGCGCCGCAAATTCGCCGATGCCGGATGCCACGATCTGGTGGAGACCAAGGCGGGCGTCGGATACCGGCTGGGTGCCTGTCTAGGCGGCGAGAGGGCCAGCGGGTGATCGAACGGCTGCGCGCATTGGCGCGGCGCTTCTGGCCGGTCATGCGGCTGCGCTGGGTGTTGTTCGGCACCTTGCTGTTCGTCGCGGCGCTTCCCGGCTTCGCCGCGCTGGGCCTGCGCGTTTATGAAAATGCGCTGGTCCGGCGCACCGAGGCGGAGGTGACCGCGCAGGCGGCGTCCATCGCGGCCATGGCGGCCTTGCTCTGGCCCGGCGCCAGTGCGGCCTCCGCGCCGCCGGTTCAGGCGCAGTCCGGTGCAACTTATGGCGAGCGTTATGAACTGTCGCCGACCGAGATCGACCTGCGCTCATCCCCGGTGCTCCCGTCCCGCCCGCCTGCCTTGCCTGCAAGCGGGCCGCCAGACCTGGAGGCTCAGGCCCTGGCTGCACGGCTTGCCCCGGCGCTGGCGGAAATCAAGCGCACGACACTTGCCTCCATCGTGCTGCTGGATCGCAATGGCATCGTGCTGAACGGGCGGGAGGCGGGGCGTAGCCTTGCTGCCTTGCCGGAACTGCGTGTCGCCTTGTCTGGCAGGCCAGTCACCGTGCTGCGCCATAACGATGCCTATAGCCGTTCCTCGCCGCTCGAATGGGTCAGCCGGGCCACCTCCATTCGGCTGCATCAGGCGCGGCCCATCATGGTCGGTGGCAAGCCTGTTGGCGCTGTGCTGGTTTCGCGCAGCCCGGCGGCGCTGTTTCGCGGGATGTGGGAGGATGCGGGCAAGATCGCGGCGGGGACGCTGGCGATCTTCCTGTTGCTGATTGCTCTTACCTCCATTCTCGCGCGGGCCATCGTGCGCCCGGTCGAGAAATTGAGCGAGGCTGCGCGCTCGCTTGCCTCGGGCGCGCAGGTCGAACCCCGCCGCCCCACGCTGGAAGTGCGCGAGATTCGCAGCCTCTATGACGATTTTGAAGCCATGGCGGCCAGCATTGCCCGCCGGTCCCGCTATCTGCGAGATTTCGCAGCATCGCTCAGCCACGAATTCAAGACGCCGCTTGCCGGGCTGCGGGGCGGGATCGAACTGCTGCAGGATCACGGCGGGAGCATGACGGGGCAGGAGCGGGAGCGTTTCCTTGCCAATATGGCGGGCGATGCAGACCGGCTTTCCCGGCTGGTCAGCCGCCTGATGGAACTGGCGCAGGCCGACATGCGCGGCGGCGATGTGCAGGAACCGGCCAGCCTGGCACCGATCCTTGCGCGGCTGGCAGACGGACTGGCCGGGGCTTCCTTCGCGGTGACGGTGGATGTGCCCCCGGATATGCCTCCGCTGGCGATGGAAGGCGCGGCGCTGGAAACGGTGCTGACCACTTTGATCGAAAATGCCCGGCAGGCAGGGGCATCGCACCTTTCCATCTCGGCCAAAGCGTCAGGTGGAGAAGGGGTCGTGGTCTTGCAGGATGATGGGCCGGGCATCCCCGTCGCGGATCGGGAGCGGATTTTCGACCCGTTCTTCACTTCCAGGCGCGGCGAAGGGGGAACCGGGCTTGGCCTGCCCATTGCGCGCGCGCTGGTGCAGAACAGCCGTGGCTCGCTCGAACTGGCCGAGGGCGGGCAGGGGGCATGCTTCGTGCTGCGGATTCCGGTTTGGGCGGAGCCTTTCTGAACCGTCAGCGAGGCATGGCCGCCAAAGCAAACGGGCGGGAACCTTCCGGTCCCCGCCCGCCTTGCGCATCATCGCTTGAAGGGTGTCAGGCTGCCTCGGCCACGTCTTCCGCCGGAGCTGTGCGGATGATGTAGTCGAAGGCGCTGAGGGCCGCCTTGGCGCCTTCGCCCATCGAGATGATGATCTGCTTGTACGGCACGGTGGTCACATCGCCCGCGGCGAAGATGCCGGGCAGGTTGGTGGCCGCCTTGTCGTCGATCACGATTTCGCCGCGCGGGGAAAGCTCGACGCCCGAATCCTTCAGCCATTCGCTGTTGGGCACCAGCCCGATCTGGACGAACACGCCTTCCAGCTCGACCTTCTTTTCCTCGCCGCTCTCGCGGTCCTTGTAGACAAGGCCGTTCACACGCTCGCCATCACCGGTCACTTCGGTGGTCTGGGCCGAAGTGTGGATGGTGACATTGGGCATGCTGCGCAGCTTGTCCTGCAGCACCTGGTCGGCACGCAGCTGGCTGTCGAATTCGATCAGCGTGACATGGCCCACGATATTGGCCAGATCGATCGCCGCCTCGACGCCGGAATTGCCGCCGCCGATCACTGCCACGCGCTTGCCCTTGAACAGGGGGCCGTCGCAGTGCGGACAATAGGCCACGCCCCGGTTGCGATATTCGAACTCGCCCGGAACGCCCAGATTGCGCCAGCGCGCCCCGGTGGTGAGCACCACCGCACGGGCCTTGAGCGAAGCGCCGTTCTTCAGCACCACTTCGTGATAGCCGCCGGGCACCTTGGCCGGGATCAGCTTTTCGGCCAGTTGCAGGTTCATCACGTCGATATCGTATTCCTTGACGTGAGCCTCCAGCGCGGCGCCCAGCTTCGGCCCTTCGGTGTAGGGCACGGAGATGAAGTTCTCGATCCCCATGGTGTCGAGCACCTGCCCGCCGAAGCGCTCCGCCGCGATGCCGGTGCTGAAACCCTTGCGCGCGGTGTAGATCGCGGCCGAGGCGCCGGCCGGGCCGCCGCCCACCACCAGCACTTCGAACGGCTTCTTGTCGGCAATCTTGGCCGCCGCCTTGGCATCGGCATTGCTGTCGAGCTTGGCGATGATTTCCTCAACGCCCATCTTGCCGCTGGCGAACATTTCCCCGTTGAGGAAGGTCGCGGGCACGGCGAGCACGTTGCGGGCATCCACTTCGGCCTGGAAGGTGCCGCCTTCGATCAGCGTGGCTTTCACGCGCGGATTGGTCAGCGCCATCAGCGTCAGCGCCTGCACCACATCCGGGCAGTTGTGGCAGGAGAGCGAGAAGTACATTTCGAAATTGTAATCGCCGTCCAGCGCCGCGATCTGGTCGAGCACGTCCTGCTCCACCTTTGGCGGGTGGCCACCGGCCCACAGCAGGGCCAGCACCAGCGAGGTGAATTCGTGGCCCATGGGCAGGCCGGCAAAGCGCACCTGACGGCTGGGATCGGAAGCGCGGATGATCGCGAAGCTGGGCTTGCGGGCATCGCTGCCGTCGAAGCTGGCGCTCACCTTGTCGGACAGGGCGGCGATTTCGTTCAGCAATTCGCGGGTCTGGGCGGATTTGGCATCGTCACCAAGCGAGGCGACGAGCTCAATCGGCTCGCGCAGATTCGCAAGGTAGGTCTTGAGCTGCTGCGTCAGATTGGCGTCGAGCATGAGTTGGGTTCCTTTGGGAATTCGGATCTCTTGAAAACAAAAGCGGCCCGGGGCGGAGGGAACGCCCCGAGCCGCTCATGCGTCCCGTTTACACGGGCTCGAGGGTGTTAGATCTTGCCGACGAGGTCGAGCGAGGGAGCCAGCGTTTCGCTGCCTTCTTCCCACTTGGCCGGGCAGACCTGGCCGGGGTGCGAGCGGACATACTGCGCGGCCTTGATCTTGCGGACGAGTTCGACAGCATTGCGGCCCACGCCTTCGCAGGTCACTTCCATCACCTGGATCACGCCATCGGGATCGACCACGAAGGTGCCGCGATCGGCCAGGCCCTGTTCCTCGCGCAGCACGCCGAAGTTCTTCGAGATCGTGTGCAGCTGGTCGCCCAGCATCGGGAACTTGATCTTGCTGATGGCCGGCGAGCTGTCATGCCAGGCCTTGTGGCTGAAATGCGTGTCGGTGGAGACGGCATAGACTTCGACGCCGAGCTTCGAGAGCTCGTCATACTGGTCGGCCATGTCTTCCAGCTCGGTCGGGCACACGAAGGTGAAGTCCGCCGGGTAGAAGAAGAACACCGACCATTTGCCCTTCACGTCGGCGTCGGTGACCTGGAAGAAGTCCTTGCCGGCCTGGAAGGCGGTGGCGTTGAACGGCTTGATTTCGCTGCCGATGATACCCATCAATCTGCTCCGTTTGTCTGGGATGAAACTCAGTGACGCCGAGATAGGGGCGCGCACCTCATCTGCCAAACAAAAGAGTCCGATTGGTTTGATAGAATAAATCAATCACACGAGATTGATCGGAATCATTGATAAGAGGGCGAGGCTGTGCCTGCCCTCCGGATCACCCCACCTGCGCCCTGTGGAGCAGCTTGTGGTCCGCCAGAACCAGCGCCATCATCGCTTCCACTACCGGCACGCCGCGAATGCCCACGCAAGGGTCATGGCGGCCCTTGGTGGCCAGTTGCGTCGCTTCCCCATCGCGCGTGATGGTCGGCTGGGGGATCAGGATCGAGCTGGTGGGCTTGAAGGCCACGCGTACCACCACCGGCTGGCCGGTGGAAATGCCGCCGGCGATGCCGCCTGCATGGTTTGCGTCGAATTCCGGCGAGCCATGGGCGCCGGGGCGCATCGGATCGGCATTTTCCTCGCCGCGCAGGCGCGCCGCGTTGAAGCCTTCGCCGATTTCCACGCCCTTCACCGCATTGATGCCCATCATGGCGGCGGCAAGGTCTGCATCCAGCTTGCCGTAAAGCGGCGCGCCCCAGCCTGCGGGAACGTCCGTGGCCACGCATTCCACCACCGCGCCGAGCGACGATCCGGCAAGCCGTGCATCGTCCACCAGCTTTTCCCAGCGCGCGGCGGCGGCGGGATCGGGGCAGAAGAAGGGATTATTGCGGATTTCGCCCGCGTCGAAGCTCTCGATCCGGTCCCCGCCGATTTCGCTGACATAGGCCAGGATCGTCACTTCCGGGATCGCCAGCCGCGCCACCGCGCCTGCTGCCACGCGCGCCGCGGTTTCGCGCGCGCTGGAACGGCCGCCGCCGCGATAGTCGCGGAAGCCGTATTTTGCGTCATAGGCATAATCGGCATGGCCTGGGCGGTATGCCTTGGCGACTTCCGAATAGTCCTTCGAGCGTTGATCGGTATTCTCGATCATCAGGCTGATCGGCGTGCCGGTGGTCTTGCCCTCGAACACGCCGGACAGGATCTTTACCTCATCGGCCTCACGCCGCTGGGTGGTGAACTTGGACGTGCCCGGCTTGCGCGCATCGAGGAAGGGCTGAATCCACGCCTCGTCCAGCGCCAGCCCCGGAGGGCAGCCGTCAACCACGGCGCCCAGAGCGGGGCCATGGCTTTCCCCCCAGGTGGTGAAGCGGAATACGCGGCCGAAAGTGTTGAAGCTCATGGCATGGGGCTATTGTCGGAAATTCCCAACATGTCCACACCCCGCAAATGCGAGGACGATAAGCAAGCACCGGCACTAGCCATGTGCCCTGGTTTCAGGCAGGAACAAAACATGATTGCGAAGCTACGCGGCCTGCTGGACGAAACCGGAACCGACTGGGCGATAATCGACGTCCAGGGCGTGGGCTATCTCGTCCATTGCTCAGCCAAGACGCTCAGCGCACTGGGAGAGAAGGGCGAGGGCGTCACCATCTTCACCGATCTGCAGGTGAGCGAAAACGACATGCGCCTGCTCGGCTTCGCCACCAGTGCGGAGCGGGACTGGTTCCGGCTGCTGACCCTGGTGCAGGGCGTGGGCAGCAAGGTGGCACTGGCGATCCTCTCGGCACTTTCCATCGAGGAATTGCGCAATGCCTGCGCCAATGGCGATGCCGCACAGGTCGCACGCGCCAATGGCGTGGGGCCGAAACTGGCGGGCCGCATCGTCAATGAACTGAAGGACAAGGCGGGCGGAATGCCCGGCGGCTCGGGCGGCGTCACGCTGGGCGTGGTTGCGGCTCCGGCCGGTTCGGTGAGCGCGGACGCGGTTTCGGCCTTGCAGAACCTTGGGTTCAAGCCCGCCGTGGCAGCCAGCGCGGTTGCCCATGCGGTGGGCGAACTGGGCGAGGGTGCCGGGCTGAACGATCTGGTGCGCGTTGCGTTGAAGAGGGCGGCGGGGTGATGGTGCAATGTGCTTTTCAATTTCTGTCCATCGGAATTGCCTGTGGTTCACTTCTGATAGGAAGTGCCGCTCATGCGGAGGCATTTGATCTCGAATGCGCAATGGTCGATGAGAATGGCCAGGTTCGGCGCGGAGTTGATCCTCGCCATTTCCAGATCGACCCGGCCACTGGCCGATGGTGCGAGCAGCAGTGCTCGACTGTCGAATTGATTGTCAGGACAGATGAGGCCGGAATTGTGCTCGGGGACGTGGAGGATCGAGGGCTGGGGGACAAGCTCCTCATCTATGATCTTGGAAACATGCAGATCAGTGATCGGCGCGGGATCGGGACGGATTTCGAGGATGAGCATGTCTTCTCCTGTTCGACGGAAGAGTTTGGTGAATTCAGACCTTACCTCGCCGCTAGAGCCACGGTCGGACAAGTGAAGCTGGCCGAGTTGTTTACTCCATCCAAACGGCCCAAGGGGATGCCACGGCCCAAGCAATCCGGGCGAGTAGGTTTCAAAATTGTAGTGAGCAGGGAGGGCGATATCGCAGGCTGTGATGTCGCAGAGAGCAGCGGTATTGAGGAACTGGATCAGTATACCTGCGGGCTGCTGATGGTCTCTGGGTTGAAATTCAAGCCCGCGAGAGATCGCGCAGGCAACCCGATTGAGGGCAGCTATTCGCACACGGTCGTGTATGCGGGCTAGTACGGGAAAGCCTGTTCCCTCGCCGCTTGGAACGGCCCGCGAAAGGACATATAGTCAGGCCATGGGCGAATTGAGCTTCGACTTTCCCCCCGAGCTTCGGCGATGGATCGACATGCGGCTGGCCGAAGGGCGCTATGCCGATGCGGCGGATTATGTCCGCGATCTCGTCCGGCGCGATCAGGAGGCGGCGGAGGAGGAGGCCGAATGGCTGCGCGCGATGATCGACGAGGGGCTTGCCTCTGGCGTCGTCGATGCGGATCCGAAGGATGTGATCGAGCAGATCATTGCCCAGCGGCGCGCTGGGCGTGGTTGAGCTGAGACTGTCGGTTGCTGCCCGCGCCGATCTTGCCTCCATCGACGAATATGGCGCGCGCCAATTTGGCGACGATGTGGCCGATGCCTATTCCCGCAGCTTTGCCAAAGCGTTTGACCTGCTTTGCGGGCACCCGGAACTTGGTGAGGCAAGGCCGAGGCTGGGAATAGGTATGCGGTGTCTGATTCACCGGCGTCATAGGATTTTCTACCGGCTGGATGAGGGTGGCCTGCTTGTCGTGCGCATCCTTCATCATGCTCAGGACAGCCGCAGGCATTTGAGGCGATGACCACTAACCCAACCCTCTCCCCCCAGCGCCAGCCGGAGGATCAGGACGCGGCGCTGCGGCCCAAGTCGCTTGCCGAATTCATCGGGCAGGAGGCGGCGCGGGATAATCTGCGGGTGTTCATCGAAAGCGCGAAGTCGCGCCGGGAGGCGATGGACCATGTGCTGTTCCATGGCCCGCCGGGCCTCGGCAAGACCACGCTGGCGCAGATCGTGGCCAAGGAACTTGGCGTGGGCTTTCGCGCCACCAGCGGACCGGTCATCGCCAAGTCCGGCGATCTGGCCGCGCTGCTGACCAATCTTGAACCAGGCGATGTGCTGTTCATCGACGAGATCCATCGCCTCAATCCGGTGGTGGAGGAAGTGCTCTATCCCGCGATGGAAGATCGCGCGCTGGACCTGATCATTGGCGAGGGGCCGTCTGCCCGTTCCGTGCGGATCGACCTTGCGCCTTTCACCCTGATCGGCGCGACCACGCGGCAGGGCCTGCTGACTACGCCTTTGCGGGACCGGTTCGGCATCCCGGTGCGGCTGCAATTCTACACCGAGGCGGAGCTGGAACTGGTCGTGCGCCGGGGCGCGAAGCTGCTTTCGGTGGAAATGGACAGCGAAGGCGCGCGCGAGATCGCCCGGCGCGCACGCGGCACGCCGCGTGTGGCGGGGCGCCTGCTGCGGCGGGTGCGCGATTTCGCCCATGTGCTCGGCTCGCCCGTGGTGACCGCCAAGGTCGCGGACGAGGCGCTGACCCGGCTGGAAGTGGATGCGCTGGGGCTGGACGCAATGGATCGGCGCTATCTCACCATGATCGCGGATATCTACAAGGGCGGCCCGGTGGGCGTCGAAACGCTGGCCGCAGGCCTCGCCGAACCACGCGATACGGTGGAGGAAGTGGTGGAGCCTTACCTGATCCAGCTGGGCCTGCTTGCCCGTACGGCACGCGGGCGTGTGCTCAATGATCGGGGCTGGGCGCATTTGGGAATCACTCCCCCGGCGGGCGGGGTGCAAGGGGGCCTGTTCGGCGCCGGCAAGTAAACCGGTGCGGCAACTATCCTGCCGAAAGTGTTAACCTTTTCCGCAACTGTGGAATGGCTTTCGGTCCCATAGTGGGACATCTTGCCGTGCAGGCCGGCTTCTGTCCCAAAATAATCGCCTTTCGCGCGGGAAAACACGGTTAACGTGATTGCCCGTTAATAGGTGGTCTGCCCTGTTGCGCAGATCAGGGAGGTGAAAGGGGGAGTCGTACCCGCGGCTCAAGCCTTCCCTGAAGCGAACAGGATTTGAGACCATGTCGGTAAGAATGGCCCTCGCGAAATTGTCTGCTGCCGCTGCTGGCGGCGCGCTGCTTGGCGGCGGTGCGGTGCATGTCGCCGAGCCGCAGGCCGCGAATGTCACCACTTACAAGTCGGTGAAGGCAGTCAAGACGGCTCCGAAATACGTGAAGCAGAAGCCCGCCAAGCGCGTTGCGGAAAAGCCGCGCGTGGTGAAGCGCATCCGCCGCGTGATCGAGGACGATTGCAGCCAGGGCGGCCCCGACTGCACCCCGCAGATCGCCATGATGCCGGTTCCGCTGCCGCAGCCCCTTCCGGCGCTTCCGCCGGTAAGCGGGTCGAGCGGCGGCGGTGTTACCGTGATCGGCGGCTCGGGTGGGTTCGGCGGTTTCGGCGGCGGCTTCTTCGGGGGCTTCTTCGGCGGCGGCTCTTCCGGCGGCAGCGTGGTGGTGACCTCCACTACTACCAGCGGTGGCTCTACCAGCACGTCGAGCGGGGGCAGCTCCACCTCTACGGGTGGCAGTTCAACCTCAACCGGAGGTAGCTCCACGTCCACCGGCGGCAGCTCCACCAGCACCAGCGGCGGTTCGACCTCGACCTCCACCGGGGGGCTGAGCAGCACCACCACTACCAGTTCGGGCGGTATCACCAGCACGACCACCAGCAGCTCCGGCGGTTCGTCTTCCTCCAGCTCGTCCAGTTCTTCGTCGTCGTCCTCGTCCAGCTCTTCCAGTTCGTCGAGCTCTTCGGGTTCCAGCGGCGGCTCCAGCTCGGGTTACCCTTGCCACAAGCATTGCGGCAGTTCGAACGGCTCCAGCGGGTCGAGCGGCTCCAGCTCGGGCAGTTCGTCCGGGTCTTCGAGCGGGTCGAGCTCCGGCAGTTCCTCGGGTTCCTCCAGCGGTTCCAGCTCGGGTAGCTCGTCTTCCAGCTCTTCGGGTTCGTCCTCGGGCAGCAGCTCCACCAGCACCAGCTCGGGCAATATCAGCAGCAGCACTTCGTCGAGCTCGACCTCGTCCTCGACCAGCAGCTCCACCAGTTCCTCGACCTCGTCGAGCACGTCTGGCTCCACCAGCGGTTCGACCAGCACCAGCACGAGCAGCGGCACTCAGGTGCCTGCCCCGCCGATGCTGCTGCTGTTCGGCGCAGGCGCTGCTGCGGTGTTCGGCCGGCGTCGTTTCGGCAAGGACAAGAACAAGGAAAAGCGCGCCGCCTGAGGGCTGCGCGTTCGAGCCCAGTCTTCGGGTCGCCCTCTTCGGAGGCAGGGCAAACATCCGGGGGGATGCAGGGGCGGTCCGCAAGGGCCGCCCCTACCTGTTCGGGGTCCGGCTCAGTCGCGCGTGGCAATGCCATTCGCGGCCAGCGGCGTGGAAACCCATGGGACATCCGCCGTTTCCAGCAGGTCCGCCAGTTCCCACACATTGGTGTAGCCATAACCGTGCAGGTTGATGAAGGTCGGGATGTTCAGCGCCAGCGGTGGGCGCTTGGCCGGTACGGGCGGGCGGTTATCGGTGAAATTGTTGTTGCAATAGATATAGATCGGCCGGGTCCGGTCCGGCCCAATGGCGGCCGCTAGTGCCTCATCCGTGAAGTCGGAGAAGGGCAGGTTCACTGCCCCTTCGATATGGCCGCGGGCAAAGGCTGCGGGGGATCGGGAATCGAGCAGCAAGGCCCCTTCCTGTGCGATGCGCTGCAAAAACTCTTCCCAAGGCAAGAGGTGGGCCTGACGGATCGCGGCCAGATCGCCGGTCAGTTGGACGAACCCGTCATAGTCGACCTGGGGGTTGGTCTGGGGGATTGCAGGCTCGCTCGCTGCGGCCGGGGCGGCCAGCAGAGCGCCCAGCACAATGGGGGCCAGCATGGCAATCGGCAGGCGGGGCATTGGCAGTCTCCCAATCGTCGGATTGGAAAGGAGCCTGCCTGCCGTGTGCTAAATCCGCGCTGAACAGAAAAAAGCCGGCCCGGTGCGGCCTACTGCACCGGGCCGGCCCTTTCGGCGAGTTGGGCGCTCGCCGGGGTGACCTCGTTGGCCTTTGGCGCTTAGTAATAGACGCCCAGGGTGAAGCCGATCACGCGCCCGCAGAAGGGGATGATCAGCCAGATGCCGAGCGACAGCGCGCCCGAAAGCTTGGCCGCGCCGGGAATGGTCCCGCCGGGCTGGCCCCATTCATCCACGCCCTTGGAAATGACGCGGTGGAAGATCGCCATGTTGACGCCGGCCACGGCCATCAGGCCCATCTTCCAGAGGAAATAGGGGTTGGCCATGTAAGTGGTGGCCTTGCTGACGAACAGCAGCAGGCCGGTGACCACGGCCACCGAGAAGCCGATCCAGGTGACGGGGATCGTGTCGTTTTCCACCGCCTTCACGCTGCGATTCTTCGACGTGATGCCCAGCAGGCGCATGTCCATGATGGCGATGGCGCCGATAACGGTGACCAGCGCGAAGACGTGAATGGTCTCGATGGTCGGGAACATCCATTCATTGCTGGCGATGGTAGTGCCGATGCCCGACTGTTCGAGGCTGGCCCAGATAGAATTTGCCATTGTTGTTTCTCCCCCCTCAAACCGGCGCGTAGGCGATCCAGCGACCACCGACCATGACGAGCATCCACAGCACGATCAGCGCGACGGCCCCGGCCTTGATCGAACCCTGGCCGTCCGGCGTGACGTCCCACTTGTCCATCCGGCCGCGCACGGCCGCCTGGTACCAGAAGCTGACGACGATGGTGACCAGCAGGGCGCCCATCTTGATCCAGAAGATCGGGTTGACCATGTTGCGGACCGGTTCGCTGATCAGCAGGATGATGCCCGTGGTGATCAGCACCAGTGCGCCGCCCTTGATCCAGGGCTGATAGCGATTGAATATCTGCGGCAGGGTCTGGTCCTTGCCGCTAACGCCCAGAACCCTGAGGTTGAGCATCAGCGTGGAGCCGAACAGCACCGCGATTGCGAGGATGTGCAGGGTCTGGAAGCTCGGAATCGCCAGGAAGTGGCTCTGCAGCCAAAGTGCGAAGGGCCAGTCGGAGACCCAGAGCGAGAATTCGACGATTGGCGTCTGTCTGATCGCCTCCGTCATCTGGAATAGAAATTCGCCAATCGACATGGGTTACAACCTCCCCTGTATCCGGCAGGCGCATGGCGGCGCGACCCTGTCCGGTTGTTCCTGTCACTCAAGCTCCGCGAGTCCTTTTGGGCTTCGCGGCGCTCGTCCCATCCAAGCCTTCCTGATGGCTTAGTTGACTTCGTCCGCCATTGACCTGGATCAACTGGGCTGACGTGAACCTGAAAGGGACAGGGGGAACCGGGGCGGGAACAAACCGCCGTTGAGGTCGGGCTGGCGTTGATTGCCTCGTCATTGCGAGGGGCTGAAGGTCCCGCGGCAATCCAGGGCGAAACGTGCCGTGCTCTGGATTGCCGCGCGGCTGCGCCGCTCGCAATGACGGGAAGGGACCGAGGCGGTCACGCTCCAACGAAAAAGGCCCCGCATCGCTGCGGGGCCTGTTCGATTTCGGCAGTGCCGGACAGGGGCCGGACTGTGCCGTACTGGCGCGGATCAGGCGGCCAGCTTGCGCAGCACATATTGCAGGATGCCGCCATTCATGAAGTATTCCACTTCATTGGCGGTATCGATGCGGCACAGGGCCGTGAAGGTGAAGGTCGAGCCGTCGGCGCGGGTCACTTCTACTTCCACGTCCTGACGCGGCTTGAGATCGGCCACGCCCTTGATGGTGAAGGCGCAATCGGCGTCGAGGCCCAGCGAAGTGCGGGTATCGCCTTCCTTGAACTGCAGCGGCAGCACGCCCATGCCGACGAGGTTGGAGCGGTGGATACGCTCGAAGCTTTCCACGATCACCGCGCGCACGCCCAGCAGGTTGGTGCCCTTGGCGGCCCAGTCACGGCTGGAGCCGGTGCCATATTCCTTGCCCGCGACGACGACCATCGGAGTGCCGGCGGCCTTGTGCTTCATCGCCACGTCGTAGACCGGCAGCACTTCCTCGCCATAGCGGCTCATGCCGCCTTCGATGCCGGGGACCATTTCGTTCTTGATGCGGATATTGGCGAAAGTGCCGCGCATCATCACTTCGTGGTGGCCACGGCGCGCGCCGTAGGAATTGAAGTCCGCCTTGGCGACCTGATGTTCCATCAGCCATGCGCCGGCCGGGCTGTCTGCCTTGATCGAGCCTGCCGGGCTGATGTGATCGGTGGTGATCGAATCGCCCAGGATCAGCAGCGGCTTGGCTTCCACGATGTCGGAAACCGGGGCCGGGGTCATGGTCATGCCTTCGAAGTAAGGCGGGTTGGCAATGTAGGTGGAGCCTGCACGCCAGGAATAGGTTTCCGAACCGGCTACGTCGATGGCCTGCCAGTGCTTGTCGCCCTTGTAGACGTCGGCATAGCGGGCCTGGAACATGGCGCGGTCCATGCAGCTGGCCATCGTGTCGTAGACTTCGTGGTTGGTCGGCCAGATGTCCTTGAGGAACACTTCCTTGCCGTCCTTGCTGGTGCCGATCGGGGTGGTGACGAAGTCTTCCACCACGGTGCCCTTCAGGGCGTAGGCCACCACCAGCGGGGGCGAAGCGAGGAAGTTGGCGCGCACGTCGGGGCTGACGCGGCCTTCGAAGTTGCGGTTGCCCGAGATCACGGCAGCGGCGACCAGGCCGTTTTCGTTGATCGCCTTGCTGATCGGTTCGGCCAGCGGGCCGGAATTGCCGATGCAGGTGGTGCAGCCATAGCCGACCAGGTTGAAGCCGATATTGTCGAGGTGGGGCTGCAGGCCTGCCTTGTTGAGATAGTCCGTCACCACCTGCGAGCCGGGGGCCAGTGAGGTTTTGACCCAGGGCTTGGGCTTGAGGCCGAATTCATCGGCCTTCTTGGCGACGAGGCCGGCGGCAACCAGCACGCCCGGGTTCGAGGTGTTGGTGCAGCTGGTGATCGCGGCGATCATCACGTCGCCATCGCCCACGTCGAAATCCTTGCCTTCCACCGGAACGCGCGTCTGCGCCTTCTTGTAGGTTTCGGCCATGTCCTTGTTGAACACGTCGTCCACTTCGGGAAGCGCCACCCAGTCCTGCGGACGCTTCGGACCGGCGAGCGAGGGCACAACGGTCGACAGGTCGAGTTCGAGAGTGGAGGTGAACACCGGATCGGCAGCGCCCGGTTCCATCCAGAAGCCCTGTTCCTTGGCATAGGCTTCCACCAGCGCGATCTGTTCTTCTTCGCGGCCGGTCAGGCGCAGATAGTCCAGCGTCTTGTCGTCAATGCCGAAGAAGCCGCAGGTGGCGCCATATTCCGGCGCCATGTTGGCCAGCGTCGCACGGTCGGCCAGCGTCAGCGAAGCGAGGCCCGGGCCGTAATATTCGACGAAGCGGCCAACCACGCCATGCTTGCGCAGCATGGAGGTGCAGGTCAGCACGAGGTCGGTCGCGGTCACGCCTTCCTTGAGTTCGCCGGTGAACTTGAAGCCGACCACTTCGGGGATCAGCATGGAAACCGGCTGGCCCAGCATCGCGGCTTCCGCTTCGATGCCGCCCACGCCCCAGCCCAGTACGCCCAGGCCGTTGACCATGGTGGTGTGGCTGTCCGTGCCGACGCAGGTATCGAAATAGGCGACTGTCTCGCCGTTCTGGTCCACGCTGGTCCACACCGACTTGGCGATGTTTTCCAGGTTCACCTGATGGCAGATGCCGGTGCCCGGAGGCACGGCGTAGAAATTGTTGAGCGACTTGGAACCCCACTTGAGGAAGTCATAGCGTTCCATATTGCGCTGATATTCGATCTCCACGTTCTCTTCGAACGCCTTGGGATGGCCGAATTCGTCCACCATCACCGAGTGGTCGATGACGAGGTTCACGGGAACCAGCGGGTTGATCTTGCTGGTGTCGCCGCCCAGCTTCGCGATCGCGTCGCGCATGGCGGCCAGATCGACCACGCAGGGAACGCCGGTGAAATCCTGCAGCAGCACGCGGGCCGGGCGATACTGGATTTCAGCGCCGGTGACGGGGTTCTTCTGCCAGTCGGCAATGGCCTGAATGTCATCGGTGGAAACGGTGAAGCCGCCGTCCTCGAAGCGCAGCAGGTTTTCCAGCAGCACCTTCATCGAGAAGGGCAGTCGGCTGACGTCGCCGATCTTCTCCGCCGCCTTCTTGAGGGAGTAATAGGCATAATCCTTGCCTCCCACATTGAGGGTGCTGCGGGTGCCGAGCGAGTTCTTGCCGACCTGGGTCATCTGTTGCGCCGTCCTCTTGTTTCCGAATTGCGGAGCCCGCCCGGCGCTGCAGGTGCGAAGGGCGGGGAGTCGCCCGGCACCTGCGCGTTTTGCCCCGGAAGGTCAAGGGTTCGGCCCTTCAAATAGCGCGCCGGGAAAGCGCTTTTTCATGGCCTGTGGCGAATCGTTGGCGCCGTGCAACAGCCACGCTATCGGGCGTGGCATGCCTGGACAGGGAAACTCGAATCGCGGCGTGGAGCCGCTGCGCGTGCTGGCGATGGCCGTGGCACTGGTGCTGGCCGCCTGTGCGGGTGCGGGGCTTGGTTTCCTGCTCGATCTGTTCAGCGCGGAAGAGCCTGCCGCGCAGGCCAGTCAGGCCGCTGACGAGGCCGCCTAAAGCGCGGTCTGCTCCGTCCGCTTCCTTGGCGCGGCGATCCAGCACCCGGCCACGATCAGCACCGCGCCCAGCACGGTGGGCAGGGTCACTTTCTCGCCAAAGGCGATCCAGCCGAACAGGGCTGCCCACAGGAAGGCGGTATATTCGAACGGCACCAGCGCCTGCGTTTCCGCCCGGCCATAGGCCCAGCTGCCCAGCATCAGCGCAATCACCGCCATCAGCGCGCTGACGCCCAGGCTGATCCAGCTTTCCGCGTCAGGCATCACCAGCAGCCAGGGCGCGGCGAAAGACAGGACAAGGGCCGCCACAAGGCTCTGGAACAGGGCCACTTCGGCGGGTTTGGACAGCAATGCCTGCTGGCGTTGCAGCACCAGGTTCCAGGCATAGAGGCAGGCAGAAACCAGCACGGCGGCCACGCCCAGCGAAGCCTCGGGATGGGCATTGGCCTCGCCCGTGCGGCCCACCGCGATCACCAGCACGCCCACCAGCCCCAGCACGGAAGCGCCGATGGCCTGTTTGCCGACCTTCTCCTTCAGCAGCAGTGCGGCCAGGAACAGGGCGATCAGCGGGGCGATGAAGGAAATGGCAATGGCTTCGGCCAGCGGCAGGCGGATGAGGCCATAGAAGAAGGTGGTTGCAACGCCTGCGGAAACCGTACCGCGCATCAGGTGCAGCTTTATCTGCGGCCAGCCCGGCCGGTGCGCCCCTTCGCGCAGCCACATCGGCAGGACGATTGCCGCGCCCAGCGCATTGCGCCAGAATGTGGCGCTATAGGCCCCCAGCGCCAGCGAGGCGAATTTCATTGCCCCGTCCATCACCGAATAAAAGGCGATGGAAACGGCGATCGCCACGAAGGGCGCCAGCGAATGGCGGTGGGGATCGGTGTGGCTCATGGGCGGGCGCATAGGCGGGCGCCGGGCCGCCGTCACGCCGAATTGCGGTTCAGATTACAGACAGCGCTTTTGTTGGAAGCGTGAGTGAAATATTATGAAACATGTCCGAACCGGGTTCGGACCACTGACAGGGCTAGGTTTCAGATGACGGTTTCGATGCGCATGCGTGTTCTTCTGGGTGTTGCGGTTGTGGCGGTTCCGGCTGCCGTCGCCGCTCAGCCTGGCGCAGGCGATGCCGCATCTGCCGCTCAACCCGCCGTGCAGCCTCTGCCTGTCGTCCCGCCCCAGCCGGAACTGCTGTCCGATGCCGATGCCCCGATGCAGTGGAGCAAGGCCGATGCCGACGCGCTGCTCTCGCTGATCGAAGGGATCGGATCGGAAGGGCTGTTCTCCTCCGATTACCAGATGCAGGGCCTTGCCGCCGCCATTGCCGAGGGCGAAGGCGATGCGCTGAACGAACAGGCCACCCGCAGCTTTTCCTGGCTGATCGAGGATCTGCGCGACGGGCGCACCCCGATGGAAGCGCGCAAGCAGTGGTTCGTGGTCGATCCCGATCCCGATGTGCTGCCCACGCGCAATGTCATGGCCGAGGCGCTGACCAGCGGTGACATTGCCGGCGTAGTGGCCAAGCTGGCCCCCAGTGTGCCCGATTATGCCGCGCTGAAGCAGGCACTGGCCGAGACGCCAAAGGCCAACAAGGCGCGCATCGCCCTGATCCGCGCCAATATGGATCGCTGGCGCTGGCTGGCGAAGGATCTCGGCTCGCAATATCTGCTCACCAACGTGCCGGAATATCAATTGCGGCTGACGGTGAACAACAAGATCATCCGTACCTATCGCACCATCGTGGGCAAGCCCGGCCGCACGGCCACGCCGCAGCTGGCCGAAGTGGTGGAAGGCGTGATCTTCAACCCCACCTGGACCGTGCCGCAAAGCATCGTGAAGGGCGAAGGGCTGGGCGCACGCCTGCTGGCCAACCCGGCATCGGCCCGTGCGCAGGGCTATGCAGTGACCAAGGGCGCCAATGGCTTCGTCAATGTGGTGCAGCAGCCGGGGCCGACCAATTCGCTCGGCCTGATGAAGCTCGACATGCCGAACGAACACGCGATCTTCCTGCACGATACCCCCTCGCGCCACCTGTTCGACAAGGAAGACCGCGCGCTCAGCCACGGCTGCATCCGCACCGAAGGGGCGCAGGTTCTGGCCATCACCATGGCGATGCTGGGCAAGGGCGCGACGAAGGAAGAGGCCGCGGCCATTTCCGCCTCGGGCAAATATACCAAGGTGCCGCTGCAGAAGACCTTCCCGGTCTACATCACCTATTTCACCATGGGCCGCGACATCAACGGCCAGCTGACCACCTTCAACGACATCTACGGCCGCGACGCGCCCGTGCTGGCCAGCTTCGACCAGCCCCGTGTCTCCAACCGTGCCCGCAAGACGGACGAGGAAGTGGTGGAGATCGTGGACGATCTGCAGATCTGATCTGCGGCCCACTTCCGGATTTCCGGGTAAATTCCTCCAACTTCCGCCCATCCTGAGCCTGTCGAAGGATACGCGGAACATTTGCCCAGCCGGACCCGCACAGGGACCAAGTCCAACACGCATCCCGTGCCCTTCGACAAGCTCAGGATGAGCGGGTGTTGCGTGATTGGGCGCTCCCCCTAATTCGTCATTCCCGCGAAGGCGGGAATCCAGCGGCAACCGTCGAACTGGATCCCCGCCTTCGCGGGGATGACGAAGGGTAGGATCGGGCAGCTACGCAAATCCATCCGGCGGCGAACCCGGACCTTTGGCCATCATAGTGCAAACAAACCAATCGCGCGGCCGGCACGGCGTCAGGAATGGCGCGTGCAGGGAGCGGGCGGAAGGATAGCGAAGGGCCGGGGGCATCCACCATGCACCTGGCTCAACCCGATCGGTGACCGGCCGGAAAAGGCGCCCGCGGGCTCGCAGCCGGGCATCCCTTTCTCGCGGGTGATGATCCCGCGCCACTGGCGGTTCTGCGTGCACGCCCCGGATGGCCTGCCCGCAAGAGGGGGCAGGATCGGGGGCGGCCGGTGAATCCGCACATCCGGTAACCGCATCTGGCGCAAGCGGCTTTGCCAAGGGGTGACGCCCCCAAACAGACACACACCCGCACCGGCCGCGTTGTTCAAAGCGAACAAGGGAGGAAAGGCAGTCGACATGCCGCCCTCCGGATTGGAGGCTTGCAACGTGCTATTGCTGCAAGGTGCGGGGTATATAACCGCAACGGTTAGTAATGTCAATTGAAATCGCCAAATGCGCCTGCATCACCTCGCATGTCACCCC
Organism: Erythrobacter sp. SG61-1L; assembly: GCF_001305965.1. NCBI lineage: Bacteria > Pseudomonadati > Pseudomonadota > Alphaproteobacteria > Sphingomonadales > Erythrobacteraceae > Erythrobacter > Erythrobacter sp. SG61-1L. The sequence continues at coordinate 2,424,484 of NZ_JXQC01000003.1, read as the reverse complement.
GGATTTATTCCGGGGTCCAGCTTTTCGGCGGGGAGAAGAAGCTGGATCCCGGAACAGGTCCGGGATGACCAAGGGGGCTGAACCCGATCTTCGTCATCCCCGCGCAGGCGGGGATCCAGCAGCAACCGCCGAACTGGGTTCCCGCCTGCGCGGGAATGACGAATTAGGGAGGGCGCCCTCAGCGACCTTTGCGGGAACCGGGCGCTCAGACCAGCCCAAGCCGCTCCGCATAGAGCAACCGGCCGCCGGAAAGGTGCCACAGGGCTTCGTTGAAATCTTCCGGGCTCATGGCGAAGCAGCCATTGGAGCGGCCGAGGCGGCCCCATTTCTCGACATGGGCCTGCGTGGCATAATCGGCCGAATGCATCACGATGGCGCGGGGCAGGGCGTTGGAATTATCCTGATCCAGCCCGCCAAGGCGGATCGAGGTGCCATATTTGCCCTTGTACCATTCCCAGGTGACATAGGCCCCCCGGCTGGTGGCGTTGGAGCCTTCCACATTGGAAAATTGCTGCAGGAAACCGGAATGATCCGGGTCCGATCCCGTGCCGTGGGCAACCAGGAAACTGCGCACCGTGCCCGCTTCCAGATTGGCGAAATGGAAGCGCGGAATGGCCGAATGGACGCCGTAATCCGCAATCCCGGCCAGATCGGTCCGCCACAATGCGCTGCCCGCCCGCTCAACCTCGCGCTTCGCGATTTCCAGCAGCTTGCGATCCCGCTCCGTAAGCGGAGAAGCCTGCGCAAAGACCCGCGTGGGCAGGGCAGCCGCTGCGACGGCGGCGCCTGCGACCTTCAGCAGATTTCGTCTGTCGAATGCCGTGCTCATGGCGCTGTTATGGCACAAAATTCCTGAGAGGAAAATGAATGCTGGGCGCTGTTCGCGCCGTTTCGCGCAGTGGTATGCGGCCTAGGCGGGAGGGCATGTAAATCTCGCGGCATAATCCGCTTCCGGTTCCAGCTCCACTGCTGCCCTGCGCGCATCGAGTTCTTCAGGAGCTTCAACCTCGCGCGGTTCCCACTTGCTGGATATGCAACGGCCCTGCGTGCCATAGCGTTGCGGACGGTTCCCATTCACGGCAACCCGATCATACAAATAGGCGTAATTCTTCTGCTGCGTTTCTTTCTCGATCAGCAAGGGTTCCAGCATTTCGAGAACTTCGGCCTGGAAGGCCGGATCACGGTCCGCATGTTGCACCAGAATCCAGGCCGCAAGGTCCGCTGAGGAGCCATATTTGCTTATGGTGTACCAGCCATGTTCGCGGAGCCGGGCTTTTAGCCATAGCATATTGGCTGCGTCCGCGCTGCAGACATCGGATCCGATGATGTAATAGGCGTAAGCGAGGGCCGGTTCCGGCAGGTCCGCCGCCCAACTGCTTTTTTCCGCCACGGCGGAGAAATGCGAGCGGGCGAACTGATCTTCGACAGTGCGCCGATAAAGTTCGGCAAGTTCTTCGGAAGGCGCCTTGGCCAAAAATTCCCCAAAAAAGCTGACAGACTTATAGGGCTCTTCGACTGGCTTTCCGGCAAGAGCATCGCTGCGTAACTGCGCAACTCTCGCGATTGCTTCGCGCGCGGCAGCCAAGTGGATTTCCCTCTCGTCAGGAGAAGGGACCGTCTCGGAAAGGCGGGCAAACGCGGTGGCTTTGATCTCTTCCGGTGATGGCCCGCAGCCGAAAACCATTGCTCCCGCAGCAGGGGCCGGCTGTTGGGCAAGGGCGGTTCCGCACGGCCATGAGAAGAAGGCAATCGCCCACATCAAGACACGCATATTTCCTCTCCCCTTTGCCGCCGTCGCTCGATGGCCGGACGGGAGGGAGTGTTCAGCAGAGGCCGCGCTCAGACAATTAGTGCCTTTGCGGAGGAGCCGGTCAGGAACCGCTTTCGGCCTGCCCTGCCAGCGCGGTCAGTGCATCGCCGTCCACGCGCATTACGGTCCATTCGTCCATCATCTTCGCGCCGAGCGATTTGTAGAAGCCGATGGAAGGTTCGTTCCAGTCCAGCACCCACCATTCCAGCCGGGCGCAATCGCGTTCCACGGCCAGCCGGGCGAGTTCGGTCAGCAGCGCCTTGCCGAGGCCCGCCCCGCGCGCTTCGGGCATGACGAACAGATCTTCGAGGTAAATCCCCGGACGCCCTTCGAAAGTGGAGAAATTATGGAAGAACAGCGCGAAGCCGCGCGCCACGCCATCCACTTCGCCGATCAGCACTTCAGCATACGGACGGGGCCCGAACAGTTTCTGCTCCAGCACCGCCTCGTCGAAGCGGACTTCGTGGGAGAGCTTTTCGTACTCGGCCAGTGCCCGGATCAGCGAGGCGATCAGGGGCATGTCGGCGGGGGCAGCCGCGCGGATGGAAAGATTCATTTTTCGTCAGTGCCAGTCTGGATGATGCGGCCGACTTCCAACTCGTCGATCCTCAATTTGCGGATGCGGGCCTTGCCGATACCCAAGCTGCCTACACCGAGCCGCCCGATGGCGAGCGCGCCGACGGCAAAGGCCCCCAGCGCGAAGGCTCCGATGGCAATCGCCCCGATCGCGCCGCTGCCCAGTGCAGCCGCGCCGGTTGCCGATGCTCCCGTGGCGCTGGCCCCGGTTGCGACCGCACCGCGCGAAAGGGAGGGCTTGTGCGTGGCGGGCAGGGCGCTGTCCGCCTCGACCGGCAGAACCGTCGGGGCGGGCTTGTGCTTCATGCCGCCTTCCCGTGGATCGTATCCATGCTGACGGAAGTGCCTGCGTCGATTTCGGCCGCCTTGGCTTCCACCAGCTTCACGATGTGATCCAGCATGTCGGCATCGTTCACATGGTGGTCGGTCACACCCGAAAGATAGACCATGTGCTTGCCCGCGCCGCCGCCGGTAATGCCGATATCCGTCTCGCGCGCTTCGCCCGGCCCGTTGACCACGCAGCCCAGCACGGAAACGCTCATCGGCGTCTTGATGTGGCTCAGCCGGTCTTCCAGCGCGGCGACGGTGCGGATCACGTCGAAGCCCTGCCGCGCGCAGCTGGGGCAGGAGACGACGCGCACCCCGCGCGTGCGCAGGCCGAGGCTCTTGAGGATTTCATAGCCGACGCGGACTTCTTCCTCCGGCTCGGCCGAGAGGGAGACGCGGATCGTATCGCCGATCCCGGCCCACAGCAGATTGCCGATGCCGATGGAGCTTTTCACCGTGCCGCCGATCAGCCCGCCCGCCTCGGTAATGCCCAGATGCAGCGGGCAGTCCACTGCTTCGGCCAGGCCCATATAGGCCGCGACCGCCAGGAATACGTCGCTGGCTTTCACCGCCACCTTGTATTCGTGGAAATCGTGATCCTGCAGCAGCTTGATATGATCGAGCGCGCTTTCGACCAGAGCCTCAGGGCAGGGTTCGCCGTATTTTTCCAGCAGATCCTTCTCAAGGCTGCCCGCATTCACGCCGATGCGGATGGAACAGCCATTGGCCTTGGCCGCGCGCACCACTTCGGCCACGCGTTCGCTGCTGCCGATATTGCCGGGATTGATCCGCAGGCAGGCCGCGCCCGCATCTGCCGCTTCCAGCGCGCGCTTGTAGTGGAAGTGGATGTCCGCCACGAGCGGCACGCGGGCGGCCCTGGCGATCTGCTTGAAGGCGGCGGTGCTTTCCACATCCGGGCAGGAAACGCGGATGATGTCCGCCCCCGCTTCCTCGCAGCGGCGGATCTGGTCGATCGTCGCCACGGGATCTGACGTGAGCGTGTTGGTCATGGTCTGCACCGTGATCGGCGCATCGCCGCCAACGGGCACATTGCCGACCATGATCTGGCGGCTCTTGCGGCGCATGATGTCGCGCCAGGGACGGATGGAAGACATGGTCCGCGATATAGGGGCAAGCGCGTTGCCGGACAATGACGCTTTGGGGCAGCCGCCATTCAGCCCATGCCGGCCTGCAAATGGCGACTACCCCAAGGGCTCACCCCGCAAAGGGCGTGGCGGGCACGCCGGGGACGTCCACCTGGAAGGAGAAGATCGCGCCTGCATGGGGGTGGCGTTCCAGTTCCGCGTCGCTCATCAGCGCGCGGGCGCTGGTGACATAGGCGGTGCGCATGTCCTCCCCGCCGAAGCCGATCATGGTGGTGCGGTGCGTGGGAATCTCTACCGTGGCGAGAATCTCGCCCTGCGGCGAAAGGCGCACCACCTTGCCGCCCCCGTCGGACAGGCCGAACAGCGCCACCCAGAAACAGCCTTCCATGTCGAACCAGCCGCCATCGGGCGTGCCCTTCCCTTCGGGGAAGTGGTGCAGGATGCGCCGGTTGGACAGGGCGCCGCTGGCCGGATCGGCATCATAGGCGCGCAGCATGTGGCTGGGGCTGTCGGCATGGCAGAACATGGTGCCGTCAGCCGAAAAGCCTGCCGAATTACAGGTGGTCATCCCGCCTTCGAGGAAAGTCACCGTGCCATCGGCATCGGCGCGATAGAGCGCGGCGTCAGTCGCGCTTTTCGCTTCGTTCACCGAACCGACCCAGAAACGCCCGGCAGGATCGGTGCAGCCATCGTTGAGCCTGAGGTCCGCCTTGCCCGCCAGCATCTGATCGCCATAGGGCACGGGCTGCGCATCCCAGCTGTCCAGCGTGGCCAGCCCGTCCTTCATCGCCAGCAGGAAGCCGCCCCCGGCGCGGAAGGCGAAGCAGCCCAGCGCCTGATCGAAGGCGCGGCTTTCATCCGTGCCAGTGGCGGGATCGAAGCGGTGCAACTCGCTGCGGAAGATATCGACCCAATAGAGCCGCTTTTCGCCTGCATGCCAGATGGGGCTTTCGCCAAGTTCGGCCCGCGCATCGAGCGCCACGATGGGTTGGAAAGTCTGCATGGCGCCCGCAATGGACGGGCGGCCGGGCCGGAGCAATGGAGCGCAGCGCCCAACTTCTTGGCGCCCCGCGTCCATCGGCGCGGGGCAGATGCGCGGGTTGCGCCCCTGCCGGATTCGGCCCAAGAAGCTGCCCCAACGGGCTGATCGGAAAGACGGGTAATGGAAGAAGCTGGCCAGGCGTCCTTGCTGCATGACGGGTTCCTGCTGCTGGGCTTTGCGCTGTTCTTCGTGCTCGTCTTCCGCCGTTTGGGGCTGGGCGCCACGCTGGGCTATCTGGTGGCCGGCGCCGTGGTCGGCCCGCAGGTGCTGGGCCTTGTGGGCGATGCGGAACAGAAGATCGGCATTGCCGAACTGGGCATCACCCTGCTGCTGTTCATCGTGGGGCTGGAACTTTCGCCGCAGCGCTTGTGGCGCATGAAGCGCGAGATTTTCGGGCTGGGCCTGTTGCAGGTGGTGCTGTGCGGGCTGGCGGTGAGCGGGATCATCTTCCTGTTCACCAGCTTCACGCCCGAAGCGGCGCTGGCGCTGGGCCTGCCGCTGGCCCTGTCCTCTACCGCGCAGGTGCTGCCCATGCTGCAATCGGCCGGACGCCTGCGCACTCCCTTTGGCGAGCGGGCCTTTGCCATATTGCTGTTCCAGGATCTGTCGATCATCCCGCTTATCACCGTGATCGCGGCGATGAGCCGTAATCCGCTGGATGCGGGCGGCCCTCCGGGCTGGCTGCTGGTGCTCTATACGGCGGCGGCCATTGTGGGGCTGATTGCGGCGGGGCGCTTCCTGATCCGTCCGCTCTTCGGCCTGATCGGCAATCTGGGCGAGCGCGAGATGTTCGTCGTCACGGCCCTGTTCACGGTGATCGCCTCGGCCGCGCTGATGGAAATGCTGGGCCTTTCCACCGCGCTGGGCGCCTTCATCGCGGGCGTGATGCTGGCCGATTCCCCCTATCGGCACGAGCTGGAGGCGGATGTGGAACCGTTCCGCTCCATCCTGCTGGGCCTGTTCTTCCTTTCGGTGGGCATGTTGCTCGACCTGCGGGCGATTGCGGAACACCCCTTCTTCGTTGCCGCCATGGCCGCGGCGCTGATTGCCACCAAGGTTGCCGTGATCTTCGGCATCGCCACGGCATTTCGCATGCCCTGGCGCAGTGCGCTGGGCCTCGGCCTGCTGCTGAGTCAGGGCGGCGAATTCGGCTTCGTATTGTTCGCACAGGCACAGGAAGCGCTGCTGATCGAGCCGCAGGCCGCCAGCCTGTTCGGGGCGATCATCACGCTCTCCATGGCGACCACGCCCTTCCTGATGCTGGCCACCAAGCGTGTGCGGCAGGTGCCCGATGCCAAGCTCGCCACGCGGGATGGGCCGAAGGCCGACGGCGCGCAGGCGCTGGTGGTGGGCTATGGCCGCTTCGGCCAGACAGTGGCGCAAATGCTGATGGCGGGCGGCATTCCCGTGACCCTGATCGACCGCGATGTGGACATGATCGACGTGGCCAGCCAGTTCGGCGCCAAGGTCTATTTCGGGGACGGCACGCGGCTGGACCTGCTGCGGCAGGCCGGGGCAGGGGAAGCCCAGTTGATCGCCTTCTGCATCGATCGCGATCAGGCCGAGCCGGGCCTTGTGGAGGCCGTGCATGAAGCCTTCCCGCAAGCGGCGATCTATGTGCGCGGGTTTGACCGGCGCAGCGTGATCGCGCTGCACGGCAGCCCGGTGAATTACGTGATGCGCGAAGTGCTGGAATCAGCCGTGGCCATGGGCCGCATGGCGCTGGAAAATCTCGGGCTGGGTCAGGACGAGATCGAACGCGCCGAAGACGCCTTCCGCGCCAATGATCGCGAGCGCCTGCATGACCAGTTCGCCTCAGGCGACGTGCGCAGCTCGCGCGAGAAGATCCTCACTGAGCCGAGGCGGGTCGGGGAGCCTTAGTCTTTCGTCATTGCGAGCGAAGCGAAGCAATCCAGCGCCAATCGCGTTCCGCCCTGGATTGCTTCGTCGCTCCGCTCCTCGCAATGACGAGAGAAACCCCTCACAGCATCCGCGCGAACAGGAACTCGTCGTCGCGGTGGTCGCCCACCCAGAAATAGATGTCCGCCAGCTTGTCGAAGCCATAGCGGCGGTAGAATTTGTGGGCGCCGGGATTCTCGGAGAAAACCGACAGGTGCACTTCATCCGCGCCGCGCGTGCGGAACTGGTCCATCGCCCAATCCATCAGCAGCGCGCCGATGCCCTGCCCCACCCTGTCGGGCGCGGCATAGAGCTGCTTCAGTTCCATTGCGCGCTGGCCCCGCGCATGGTCGGGGAAGGCGGATTTGAATGCGATCTTGCAATAGCCGGCCAGTTCGCCCGCTTCGTCGAAGGCGAGGCGGTAGAGGCGGCCCTCATCCGCCAGCTCCCTGCCGATCGCTTCCTCGCTGAAGGTCTCGGCCAGGAAGGCGTCGAGGTTTTCCTGCGAATAGATATGGCCGAACTTGGCGACAAAGCTGTCGCGGCCCAGCGCGGCAAGGGCCGGAATGTCGGCCTGCGTGGCTTCGCGAAGGGTGATCTTTGCCTTGGTTTCGCTCATGAGAATTTATCCGCCTTGCGCTTGCCGAAGCGCATGCCCTGTTCCAGCCGGGCGCGGAGCTGGGCGTAGAAGGCTTCGAGAAAAGCCCGCTCGTCCCCCGATCCGGCCGACCAGCCGATCTTGTTGCAGATCGCCGTGGCCACCGCCACCAGCGCCTCTTCATTGTTTTCGCGCAGCACGCGTTCCAGCGTCTGCAATTCATATTCGCCATAGACCGAAAGCTCGGCCTCGCCGAAGCGATATTGCGCGCCGGTCGCCACGGAACGGCCCCGCGCTGCCTCGCCCAGCGACATGGCCTGTTCCAGCTTGCGCCGGGGCATTTCCACCACCCATGTGCCCGCAACCACATCGCCTGCGCGCAGGGCGTCCCGGTTGACGAAGGGGAACAGTACGAAAACCGCCAGCCAGGCGAAGATGGCCCAATTATCCGCGCCGCCGGTGGCCAGGCTGATGATGAGATATGTCAGCGGCAGGAACAGTTCGATGTCGCGCAGCAGGTTGCGCGCGATCACGGCATTCACGCTCAGCCTGCCGCCATCGCGCGCGGCGATGCGGATGCCCAGAATGCGCTTGCCCGGCGTGGCCCCGCGCGGACCGAGTTCGAAATACAGGAAATAGCCATAGCGGAACAGGAACATGGCGATGATCCAGACCACGGCGAGGAATTCGCCCGGCCCCTTGTCCCCGCCGTTCATTACTATCCCGCCCATGATCGCAATCAGCGCCAGCGTGACCGAAACCTGGATCACGGCCATGAAGATCATGTCCAGAATCAGGGCAGCCGCGCGGGCACCTCTGCTGGCTATGGTGATGGGCAGGCTCAGCCCTTCCGGCGTCACCAGCGTGCGCTTACGCTTGTCTGTCCGCCGATTGCCGCGTGCCTTGCTCATTCGCCACTGCGGTCCACGCTGCGCTGGAAGGCGAAGAAATAGGCCAGCCAGAAGGCCAGCATGGTGCCGCCGATAAGCAGCCTTTCGCCAGTATCGGTGACCAGTTGGCGGGCAAAGCTCTCCAGCACGGCGGCCACCACCATCATCAGCACAACCCCGGCCATAACCTGCGCCGCGCGCTGCCCGCTGGCGGCGGCGGCCGCGATGACGGTGCGCTCGCCCGGAAAGGCCATGGATCGGCCGATATGCAGGCCCGCTGCCCCTGCCAGCAGGATCGCGAACAGTTCGGTCGTGCCGTGGACGGAAAGCCATGCGGCAAAGTCCAGCGTCAGCCCTTGCCCGTGAAAAAGCCACAGCATCGCGCCCAGCGTTGCCAGATTCTGCATCAGCAGCATCAGCGAAGGGATGCCGAAGGCAAAGCCCAGTGCGAAGGCAAGAATCGCCACGCGGGCATTGTTGCTGAACAATGCGGCGGAAAACAGAGAAAGGCCGTCCGCGCTTTCCGCGCCGCTGAGCGATTTTTCCAGCACCGCACGCGATGCGCCGGGGATGCGGGTATCGGCGAATTGGTTCGGGACCAGCGAATAATACCAGGCCTGATCGCGCGCGCACAGCAGCCAGCCGACCACCGCGCCCGCCACCATCACGGCCAGCGAGATGCACAGTTCCAGCCATATTTCGCGCACCGATGCGCTCCACCCGCCGCCGAAGAAGCGCCGCAGCCAGCCGATCAGCGAACTGCGCGGGCCATAGACCTGAAACCATGCGCGCTGCACCAGCGATTCCAGATAGGCCAGCGTTGCTGCATCGAGTGAGGTTTCGCGCGCAATGGCAAGGCTGGAGGCAGCAGTGCGATAAAGCGCGGGCAGGTCCAGCAGATCCTCGTCCGGCACCTTGCGCAGTCGCCCGCCCTCCATGCGCTTGAGGATCGCCTCCAGCCGTTTCCAGTCCTGCTCGCGCTCCAGCCGGAAACGGTCGGATCGCAGGCTGGCCGCTTCGATGTCGGGCAGTTCCTCGATTGGCTTGGAACGGAAGAATTGGCTGATCGGCTTCATGGACGAAGTGCCTCCCTCGTCATTGCGAGGAGGCGCAGACGACGACGCGATCCAGGGCGGTTGCGCGCTCGGCGCTGGATTGCCGCGGGGCTTTCAGCCCCTCGCAATGACGAAAGGCGCCCCATCATCCGATGCTCCCGCTGCGCTTGATGTCCAGATAACGGTCGATCAGGCGATAGGTGACGGCCTGCCAGGGGGCCTCGATCACGTCGACATTCAGCTGGCGCAGCTTCTGCAGCACGATGGCGCGCTGGCGGGCCAGCGTACCGGCGGTGACTGCCACTGCCACGTCGTTCACCGTTTCAGGATCGGCCTGGGCAAGGCTGGCCAGTTCCGTATCCTCCAGCGTCACGAACAGCACCAGATGGCGCTCCACAAGGCGGCCGATGCTTTCCACCATCAGCTGCGCGCTGGTGGGATCGGTGAAATCGGAAAACAGCACGATCAGCGAGCGGCGCTTGAGCTGCGAGGCAAGCGTGGCGAGGGCGAGGGTGAAATTCGGTTCCGCCGCGTGATAATCCAGATCGGATGCCGCGCTTTGCAGGCGGTGGAACTGGCGGCTGTCAGTGACGAAGGGCGTGAACAATTCGGGCCGCTGGCCGAAGCCGAACAGGGCGACCTTGTCCCCGCCCTTCAGCGCGACATAGGCGGATGTGAGCGCGGCGGAGACTGCCCGGTCGATCCGGGGCAACCCGTCCACCGGCTCGCACATGGCCTGACCGCAATCGAAGGCGAACACGATCTGGTTGTTGCGCTCGCTCTCGTTCTCGCGGGCATAAAGCCGGGTCTGCCGGGCGGAGCTTTTCCAGTCGATCCGGCGGCGATCCATCCCCGGCTCATATTCGCGCAAGGCCTCGAACTGGGTGCCTTCGCCCCGGATGCGCCGGGCGATCAGGCCGAACTGGGCATCGCGCAGAAAGGTCTGCAAAGCCGGGGAACGCACCGGGGTAAGGTCCGGCCAGATGCGGATTTTCGTTTCCAGATCGCGCGTGGTCTGGCGGTGGGCAAGGCCCAGCGGGCCGGGCCAGCGCAGCCAGATGCGAGAGACTTCCCCCGTGCCGCGCCGCACGGGTGTTAACTGCGCGCGGCCCACAAAGCTGCTGCTGGCCGGATCGGCGGTGAGACGCAGCTGTGCCTTGCCGCCATCGCCAAGCCGCGGATCGAAGGCCAGCGCTGCCTCGGGCAACCCGCCCATGGTTCGCCCGGCAATATCGGCCAGAACCGTCACGTCCAGTTCCTGCCCGATTTCCGCATCGGCCGGCGCGATCACTCGCAGATCGGTCAGCACGCCCGCTACCAGCCCGTCCAGCACCACCAGCACCAGCAGCGCGAAACACGCCGCCGGGGCGACGATCCACGCGCTGGGCGCGCTGGATGCCACCAGCAGCGCGACAGGCGCGCCGAAAGCGGCAAGGGCCAGACTGCGGGCGGTCGGAACGATCATGCGATCAGCGCGGGGCCTCGGTCTGCTCGACCAGCTGGGTCACCAGGTCTTCGATCTGGCGGCCTTCGATCTCGGCCACGGGCGACAGCAGCAGGCGGTGGCGCAGCACGGCGGTGGCCAGTGCCTTCACATCGTCAGGCAGCACATAGTCGCGGCCGGCCAGCGCGGCCCGGGCGCGGGCGGCATTGGCCATCAGCACGGCCGCGCGGGGCGATGCGCCGCTGGCCAGTTCGGCCGATTCGCGCGTGGCCCGCACCAGCCGCACGATATATTCGATCACTTCCTGCGCCAGAGTAACCGTCTTGGCGGCATCGGCCACGGCGTTCAGCGTGGCGGCATCGGTTACGCGCGAAACGCCGAAATCGGCCGGGTGGGGTGGGCCGCTCCGCTCGCCGAAGCGGGTGACGATTGCCGCTTCTTCCTCGGCGCTGGGATAGGGGATCAGCAGCTTGAACAGGAAACGGTCAAGCTGCGCCTCGGGCAGGGGATAGACGCCCTGATTCTCGATCGGGTTCTGGGTTGCCACCACCATGAAGTGATTGGGCAGGGCGTGGGTTTCGCCATCCAGCGTCACCCGGCGTTCCTGCATCGCCTCCAGCAGGGCGGCCTGCGTCTTGGGCGGCGTGCGGTTGATTTCATCGGCCAGCAGCAATTCGCAGAAGATCGGCCCGCGCGTCAGCGTGAACTGGCTGGTCTGGAAGTTGAACAGGTTGGAACCCAGAATGTCGCCCGGCAGCAGGTCCGGCGTAAACTGGATGCGCCCGAAATCGAGGCCGAGCGTCTGGGCGAAGCACTGGGCAAGGAAGGTCTTTGCGGTTCCCGGCGGACCTTCCAGCAGCACATGGCCCTGGCTGACCAGCGCGATCAGCAGGTGTTCGATGGTTTCATGCTGGCCCACCACCGCCTTGGCCATTTCGGCGCGGATGGAATCCGCGAGCGCGCGGACGTCTGCAAGCGTCGTGGTCATCGGGCAAGCTTCCTTTCGATGGTCTTCAGCGCATGCGCATGGCGCAGCAATTCATGCGGAGTGCGCGCGGCGCGCAGGGCCTCTGCATGGGTCGTGAAATTGGCCGGCTCGATCCCGCGCCGCTCCAGCAGCCGGTCGATCTCGCTTTCCGTATGTGCGGCGTCACCGCCGGGCCTGATCCCCAGCGCATGCGCCACGCGGCCACGCAGGATCGCGGCATAGGGCGCGCCCAGCAGGTAGAGCCGCTTGGAACGCTGGATCAGTGCCGCACCGTTAGTGGCCAGCTGTCTCTTGCCGAAAGCGAAGACGGGCATGGCCACCAGCGGCGGGCCGAAGCGCCTGAATGCGCGCCATGCCACCACGATGGCAGCGATGATGAAACACAGGGTTGCTGCCAGGAAGGGCGGCGTGAAAGCCAGGGTGAGCAGATTGGGCTGCAGGCCCAGCCCGTTCAGCGTCAGGTCGAAGGCCACGGGCAGGTCGTAATCTTCCAGCGCGGCGCTCACGATGGTCAGGGCCACCATTGCCCGGTCCCTGTCGGCCAGGCCATAATTGTTCATCAGATCGGGTTCGGCCACGATCACGACCGGCCACAATTCTTCATCGGCCTTGTCATCGTCGCGGGGTTCGACCCCGGCCCAGTCGGACAGGTCGGGATAATATCCGCCATCGTTCCAGAACCCTGCAAGCACGCGGCCATCAGACGCGCCGACCAGCGGGACCATCTCGGTAGATGTCATGGACTGCACGGCATCCGCATCAGGCAGGATGCCGCGCTGTCCCAGCCCCTGCCACCCGATGCGAGTGCCCGACTGCCGGATGGAAACCGAAGCCTTGAGCATGCCTTTCCGGCCGATCTCGGCTGCCCATTCCGGGCTGTCAGCGCCGAACAGGAATACCCAGCCTTCTTCCGCCTTCACTGCCAGGGAAGCGGGGATGGGGGACGCCTGCCATTTGGGAAGGATCAGCAGGGTCGGCCCGGTGCGGCGATGGTCCGAGATGATCCGGTCGATCTCCTCCGCATCGGCATGGAGCGGCGGTGTCAGCACCAGCAGTGCATCGGGATCGAGCTGCCCGGGATTGCGCAGGAAGCTTACTTCATTGCCGCGTTTTTCCAGCAGTTCGGCCAGCGCGGTATAACCGTTGAGTCCATCGCCCGCAGCATGGCCGCCGCCGTCATTACCGCTATCGCCCGTGGCGCCAGCGCCCATGAAATAGAGCGCGGCCAGAAAGGCGAGGGCGCCAAACAGCAGCAGGCCCAGCACGGCCTTGCCTGAAAAGGGTGCTGGCCCGGACACATGCGGCGTGGCGGAGGTGCTCATGCGGCTGCCCCGCTGCGGAAATCGGCCAGCGCGAAATCGGCATAGGCCGCGCGGGCGGCGAGCCAATCCTCCGATTCGAGGCGGCGCAGCGCGAACAGGCTGCGCTCCACCCGAGTGGCTATGGTCGAAAAGGCGCGGCGCGCATTATCTGGCAGGGCAGGCAGGGCCGCAATCTCGCGCGCGGTGCTGGACGGTTCGAGCCAGTCCGGCCGGGCCTGCGCGATCTGGGCAACACTGCGCTGCAGCAGGAGATGAGTCGCCTCGTCGAACCGGCCTTCCGCCGCCAGTCGGTCCGCATCTTCCAGCAGGGCAATGGCGGCACTGCGTTCCGGTGCCCAGCCTTCATCCGGGGCGGAGGGGCTGCTTCCGGCGAAGCGGATTCGCGCGATGGGGGCCAGCAGACGCCACAGCAGCGCCAGCACGGCCAGTACGGCGATGCCAAGCAGAATCCATTTGAATACCGGCCAGGACAGGCCCAGCGCATCGGCGATCGGGCGGAAAACCTCGCCCAGCCATTGCAGGAAGCGCAGCAGCCAGTCGGGTGGCGGGGCCTGTTCGGGCATCTGGACGGGCGCGAACTGGATGTCCGCATTGGCGCGCACGGCTTCCCAATCGCGCACCGCATCGGATGCGGACCCGGCAGCCGTCCCCCCAGCGATTTCGCCCGATGCCCTCGTCACCGGCCGGTGGTGGCATGGCCACGCGGGCCGCGCAAGCAACGACTGGACCCGAAACGGGATCAATCTCTTATCGGGCGTTCCAGGCTGCCTTGCAGGGGCCGGAAGGCGCCGCCGCGAAGCAGCCTAGCCGCGTTCGCGCGCCATGCGATAGCTGCCCAGCAGGCGCACTTCCTTGGAATGGAACTTCAGTTCCTCCAGCGCGCGGTCCACATTCGGTTCGCCCGGGCGGCCGACAATATCGACAAAGAACATGGTCGCGGCAAAGCTCGCTCCCGCCTGATAGCTTTCCAGCTTGGTCATGTTCACGCCATTGGTGGCAAACCCGCCCAGTGCCTTGTAAAGCGCGGCGGGCACATTCTTCACTTCGAAGACGAAGGTGGTCATCGCAGGTTCGTCTTCCAGCGTTGCCGGGTCGAGCGGCTCTTTCGCCAGCAGGACGAAACGCGTGGTGTTGTCATCCGCATCGGCCACGCCTTCCGCCGCGACGGTGAGGTCATAAAGCTCGGCCGCGATCTTGGGCGCGATGGCGCAGGCCTTGGGGTCGCCCATTTCCTTCACATAGGCCGCCGCGCCCGCAGTATCGGCATAGGCCATCGGCACGATGCCGTGGCTGCGCAGATAATGGCGCGTCTGACCCAGTGCCTGGGGGTGACTAAAGGCCGCCGTATAGGGGCCGGGGCCGATTCCCATCACCGTATAGGTGATCGGCAGGAAATATTCGCCCACGATGGACAGCCCGCTTTCGGGCAGCAGAAAATGAATATCCGCCACGCGCCCGTGCTGGGAATTCTCGATCGGGATGATCGCGGCCCCCGCACGACCGGCCTTCACTGCATCCAGCGCGTCTTCGAAGCTGAAGCACGGCAAAGGCAGGCATTCCGGCGCATATTCCAGCGCGGCGCGGTGGGAATTGGCGCCCGGAGCGCCCTGAAAGGCGATCGCGCGCGCGGGATCTTCGGCCGCCGAAGCGGTCATCTGCTCGACCAGGGCGAGCGCGGGGGCAGGGAAGCTGTGCATTGTGCAAAGCGCCTAAACGCAGTGGGCTGTGCGAACAAGTCACGTTGACACTTGCGAAGCGCGCGGGGGCTGACTAGAGCGGCGCCCAAACTCCAATCGCCCGGACAGATCACGGATGACCGACCGTTTCAACACCTTTGCCGGATGGCTTCTCTTTTCAGGTATCGTGGCCCTTGGCCTTTCGATCCTGAGCGGCATGTATTTTCAGGCCGACAAGCACCACCGTCCGCACGAGATGGGCTTCCCGATCGCTGGCGTCGCGGAAGAAGGCGCGGGCTCCGGCCCGTCGCTCAACACCCTGCTTGCAGCAGCCGATCCCGCCAAGGGCGAGAAGATCTTCTCCAAGTGCGTTTCCTGCCACACGATCGATCAGGGCGCTGCCAACGGCATCGGCCCGAATCTGTTCGCAGTCGTGGGTGAAGGCATTGCCCAGGGCCGTGGCGGTTTCGCCTTCTCCAGCGCCCTTTCGGGCCATGGCGGTGAGTGGACCTTCGAAAACCTCGACGCATGGCTGAAGAGCCCGCGCGGTTTCGCCAATGGCACGAAGATGAGCTTCGCCGGCCTTTCCAATCCGGAAGACCGCGCCAACCTGATCGCCTTCCTCAACACCAAGGGCTCGAACCTGCCCCTGCCGGCCGCCGATGCCGCTCCGGCTGAAGACGCTGCCGCGGCTCCGGCCGAAGGCGAAGCGCCTGCCGCGGAAGGTTCGGAAGCTCCGGCAGCAGAAGCGGCCCCCGCCGCTCACTGATCCGGCGCACAGCACCGAATTGAAAAGGGCGGGGTAATTCCCGCCCTTTTTGTTTGTCACTTGCGGATGTTCGATGCGGTGGACCTTTGCCATCCGCAGTCGTCCTGCTGAACTCGTTTCAGCATCCATTTATCCCCACAAGCGGCGGACCGATCAGGAGAAATGGACCCTGAAACACGTTCAGGGTGACGATTGAGGCAGCGTGAAACCTTGCCTCTCGAAGCATTTTTGCGGTCTGAACGTGAGTTGCCGGCTGGCGCTTGCGAGGGCTGAGTCCCTCAGTTGCCCTTGAAGCCCTGCGCGATCACATACCACTCGGACGATCCCTTGCGGCTCGCAGGCGGCTTGGCGTGCTTCACGGTGGTGAATTTCTGCTTGAGCAGGGTCAGCAGTTCGGGATCGGTGCCGCCTGCGAAAACCTTGGCCACGAAGGCGCCGCCCGGTGCCAGCGTCTGGATCGCGAAATCGGCGGCAGTTTCCACCAGCCCCATGGTGCGCAGATGGTCCGTCTGCTTGTGGCCCACCGTATTGGCGGCCATGTCCGACAGGACGAGGTCAGGCGGGCCGTCCAGCGCCGATTCCAGCGCCTCGGGCGCCTCGTCGGCCATGAAGTCCATCTGGAAGATGGTTACGCCCTCGATCGGGTCCGTAGGCAGCAGGTCGATGCCCACAATGGCTGCGCGCGGCGCCACCTTGCGCACCACCTGGCTCCAGCCGCCCGGGGCGATGCCAAGGTCCACGACTCGCTGGGCACCCTTCAGCAGGCCGAATTTCTCGTCCAGTTCGATCAGCTTGTAGGCCGCGCGGCTGCGATAGCCCTCGGCCTTGGCCTGTTTCACGTAAGGATCGTTGAGCTGGCGCGACAGCCAGCGATTCGAAGAGGCCGTGCGGCCGCGCGCGGTTTTCACGCGCTTTTCGGGGTTGCGTCCGGATCGGCTCACTATGCCTGCCTCTTCGTCCGGCGCAGATGGGCGCGCGCCTGTTCGCCTTCATTGTCGGCGCTCATCAGGCTGCGCAGAATGCCTTCGCGAATGCCGCGATCCGCCACCCCAAGCCTTTCGGCGGGCCAAATGTCCAGAATCGATTCGAGAATCGCACAGCCTGCCACCACCAGATCGGCTCGCTCGTTGCCGATACAGGGCAATTGCCGCCGTTCTGCCGGGGAGAGAGTGGAAAGGCGGCTGCTGATGGAGCGCATCGAATCGGCCGGCACGATCAGGCCATCCACGGCCTTGCGATCATATTGCGGCAGGTCGAGATGGACGCTGGCCAGTGTCGTCACTGTGCCGCTGGTGCCCAGCAGGCGCAGATCGGGCGAGCGGGCGGACGCGATACGCTCGGCAAAGGGGGCGAAGCTTTCGCTCACCAGCCGGCGCATTTCCGCATAGCGCGCGCCCCGCGCCTCGGCAGACGATTCGTCATGCCCACAGGTCTCGGTCAGTGAGACGACGCCCCAGGGCACGCTCTGCCAGTCGACGATTTCGGGAATCGGGCCGCCCTGCTCGATCAGCACCAGTTCGGTCGATCCGCCGCCAATGTCGAAGATCACGGCCGGGCCCTGGCCGTTTTCCAGCAGGATGTGGCAGCCCAGCACGGCAAGGCGGGCTTCTTCTTCGGCGGTGATGACATTCAGCACGATGCCCGTCTCGCGCTTTACCCGTTCGATGAATTCCCGGCCATTGGTGGCCCTGCGGCACGCTTCCGTCGCAACGGAACGGGCCAGGTGGACATTGCGGCGCTTGAGCTTTTCCGAACAAATGCGCAGCGCGCCCACGGCGCGGTCCATCGCCTCGTCGGATAGGCGCCCGGTCTGTGCCAGCCCTTCGCCCAGCCGAACCACGCGGCTGAACGCGTCGATCACGGTGAAATTATTGCCGGAGGGCCGCGCGATCAGCAGGCGGCAATTATTGGTGCCCAGATCGATCGCCGCATAGGAATTGCGATACGGCAATGGGCCACGCGGCGCCGCATTGCCCTGAAACATGCCGGGTTTTGTGCGACCACCCGGTTCGGGCGCATTCGCCCGGGCTTCCTGCTTTTCGCCGGAAGCGCGGGATTGCCTGCCCTCCGATCCGGTACTGCGGGATTTTCCCTTCCGCTTGCCCCGGCCCGACCGTCGCGCAGCGTCCCGCTGCCTGTCCGGCGGAGAAATGTCCGCCATACTCGTATTCTTTCTTGTTCTTTTGCCCGCCCTGCAAGGGGGGTACCTGCCGCGCAAGCTAGCGCCATGCGGGATAGGGAGCAAGCGGCGCGAAAGAACAGGGCATGGTGGGGTTGACCAAGTGTGGAACGCGCCCTAGAGGCTCGCCCCGCACTGCCCCGTCGTCTAATGGTAAGACTACGGATTCTGATTCCGTCTATCGAGGTTCGAATCCTCGCGGGGCATCCAGCACCTTCACCATCATCAGCCTCCCTCCGTGCCAGTCAGGCAGGGCCTCGCGTAGCCTTCGCGGGTGTCCTGGGTGCCTGTCCTGTGCCTCGGTCGGGCGCTGGACATCGATCCCTGCCCGCCACATAGTTTTGCCCGATAAAACAGGCATAGCCGTGGAGAGGCGCGATGGGAGACAGTTTTCCAAAGGTGAAGGTGGCCGCCGTTCATGCGGCGTCGCCGTTTCTGGATCGGGAAGCGGGCGTTGAAAAAGCCTGCGCCCTGATTGCCGAGGCGGCCAAGGACGGGGCCGAGCTGATCGTGTTCCCCGAAACCTTCATCCCCGGTTACCCGGTCTGGATCTGGACCCATACTCCGGCCACGGGCAGCCCCTATTTCCTGCGCCTGTTCGCCAACAGCATCACCGTGCCCAGCGAGGCGACGGATCGCCTCGGCGCGGCGGCGCGCAAGGCAGGCGCCTATGTGGCGATCGGCATTTCCGAAAAGGATGGGGGCACGCTTTACAACACGCTGCTCTATTTCGACGATTCCGGGCAGATCGTGGGGCGGCATCGCAAGCTGGTGCCCACCTGCGTGGAGCGGACTGTGTGGGGCCGGGGCGACGGTTCCGGCCTGAAGCCGATCGACACGCCCTTCGGCAAGCTGGGCGGGTTGATCTGCTGGGAACATTCGATGGATCTGGCCCGCTATGCGCTGGCAAGCCAGGGTGAGCAGATTCACGTGGCGGTCTGGCCTGCAGGCTCCGCAGTCAGCCACGATCCCAGTTCCGGCGTGTTCGACGATCTGACCGAGGCGGCTGCGCGCCATCATGCGGCGGCGAACCAGTGTTTCGTGATCAATGTGCAATCCTGCGTGGATGCCGCGACGATCAGGGATCTGGGGTTCGAAGGGAAGCCTGACATGGTGCGCGAAGGTGGCGGGTGGACGGCGATCATCGCGCCGACCGGGCAGATACTGGCTGGCCCCAATCGCGACCGGGAGGCGATTCTCCATGCGGAGCTGGACCTCTCGCTTATCGCGCAGTTCAAATATGTGTCCGACAGCATCGGCCATTACTCCCGGCCCGACGTCTTGCGGCTGCTTGTCAATTTCGAGGAGCAGACCAATATGGTGGCCATCGGGCAGTCCGATCCTGCCGTGTCCGGATTTGCCGAGCCAAAGGCGGACCCGGCGCCGGTTTTCAGGGATGTGACGCCCACCTCCACGGATGGGGGCCGCTAAGGCGCGAGGCGCTTTGACAGCAAGCTGCCGGGCGTTTGCAGCGCCCATCCCGCGCCCTTTGGCGCTTCCCAAGCGCGGCACCTGCTCCTAGGCAGGTGCCGGAAAATCACTCGTGCAGAGGCACGCGACAACTTCAAGGAGAGGCTCGAATTGACTGACGAGCACGATCTTACCGACCAGCGGTTTTACGGCGCGGAGCAGGAAACCCGCTTTGCCGAGCAGCGCCCTGCGAAAACCCCGCAGACCCAGCATCCGGCCTATCGCCTGGCCTTCCGCGATTCGGATTTCATCCTGCGCGAGGAACTGCGCCCGATCCGCTTCCAGCTCGAACTGCTGAAACCGGAAATGCTGATGGACGAGGCTCGCATCGGCTCCACGCTGGTGGTCTACGGCTCCGCCCGCATTCCGGCGCCAGAGGAAATCGAGGCCGTTTTCGCCCGGGCCAAGACGGATGAGGAAAAGAAGGTGGCGGAAAATCTCGCCGCCAAGGCCCGCTATTGCGTGGAAGCCTACAAGCTGGCCCGCATCGCCAGCGAGAAGTCGATCATTGAGGACGGCAAACGGCAATTCGTGATCTGCTCGGGCGGTGGCCCCTCGATCATGGAAGCAGCCAACAAGGGCGCGTCCGACGCGGGGGCAGAATCCATCGGCCTCAACATCGTGCTGCCGCATGAGCAGGCGCCGAATGCCTATGTCACGCCCTATCTCTCGTTCCGCTTCCACTATTTCGCGCTCAGGAAGATGCACTTCCTGATCCGTGCACGGGCGATTGCGGTGTTCCCCGGCGGTTTCGGCACGATGGACGAGCTGTTCGAGACGCTCACCCTGATCCAGACCCAGAAGATGAAGCCGATCCCGATCCTGCTGTTCGGCCGCAAGTTCTGGGACAAGGTCATCAACTTCGAGGCGCTGGCCGATGAAGGCACGATCAACCGGGCCGATCTGAAGCTGTTCCATTGGTGTGAGACGGCGGAAGATGCTTGGAAGCACATTCAGGACTTCTACGACCTGAAAGACCCGCTGGACGAAAGCGGCGACTTCTAGATTTCGGCTGTTTCGTCATTGCGAGCGGCACAGCTGCGAAGCAATCCAGAGCCGGCGCGGCGGTCTGGATTGCTTCGCTATGCTCGCAATGACGAATGAGGTGTCTGCCTTAGCGGACCGCCTGATGCCCCATCGGCCCATGCCCCGCGCCGAAGCCCGGCGCGGCCAGCAGGGCGGCGCGGACGAATTCTCGACCCTGTGCAATCGCCTCGCCCAGCGGCAGGCCTCGGCCCAGCCCGGTAGCAATGGCGCTGGACAGGGTGCAGCCCGTGCCGTGAGTGTGGCGGGTTTCGATCCGGCCTGAGTGCCAGATAATGTCTGCCATGCCGGGGCGGACCAGCCGGTCTTCCACCACGGGGCCTTCCGCATCGCCGCCCTTGGCCAGATAGGAAATGCCGCGCTCCGTCATGCGCTCCGCCCCGCCCAGCGCGGCCAGTTCAGGCACGTTGGGCGTGGTAAGGGTGGCAAGCGCCATCAGCCGCTCGAACCCGGCTATCGTGGCTTCATCGGCCAGTACGGAGCCGCTGGTGGCCACCATCACGGGATCGAACACCACCGGGATTGCCTGCCGTTCCAGCCTTTCGGCAACCACGGCGGCGATTTCGGGCGAGCCGAGCATGCCGATTTTTACCGCGTCCGCGCCAATGTCCGACAGGCAAGCGTCGATCTGGGCGGCGACCATGGCGGGCGTGAGGGCTTCCACCATGGTGACGCCCATGGTGTTTTGCGCGGTCACGGCAGTGATGGCAGTCATCGCATAGCCGCCCATCATCGCGATGGTCTTGATGTCGGCCTGGATTCCGGCGCCGCCCGAGGAATCGGAACCGGCGATGGATAGGATGCGCGGTGGCGTGGTCATGTTGCCGGGGTAGGGTGGTGCGTGGCCTTCGACAAGCTCAGGCTGAGCGGGTGTGGTCACAATCTCGAACCTGTGGAAGCATGCGTGCGGTCTAGCCCTTGAACCGCCGCTCCGTTGAGGGCGGATATTTCTCATGCCACTTCTTCGCCCGCGTCGGCCGGTCGAGCAGTTCGCCGCCGCAATTGGGACAGAGCTCGTCCAGAGCGTCCGCACAAGGGGCACAGAAGGTACACTCAAGGCTGCAGATGAAGGCCCCACCGACCTCTGCCGGGAGGTCGGCACCGCAACGCTCGCAATCGGGGCGCATTTCCAGCGGCATCAGACGGCTCCCTCCACGGCTGCGCAGATGTCTTCCACCACCTGCTTCACCTGAGCCTCGTCATCGCCTTCGGCCATTACGCGGATCACCGGTTCCGTGCCGGAAGGGCGGATGACCAGGCGGCCCTTGCCGGCAAGCGCGGCCTCGGCATCGGCGATCACGGATTTCACCGTTTCATTCTCCAGCGGGGCGCCACCGGAATAGCGGACATTCTTGAGAAGCTGCGGCACGGGATCGAACAGATGCAGCACTTCGCTGGCCTTCTTCCCGGTCTGCACCAGCGCGGCGAGTACCTGCAGCGCGGCAACACAGCCATCGCCGGTCGTGGCATGGTCCAGCAGGATCATGTGGCCCGATTGTTCGCCGCCGACATTGTAGCCGCCCTTGCGCATCTTCTCGAGCACGTGGCGATCGCCCACCTTGGCGCGCAGCAGGTCAATGCCCTTGCCGGCGAGGAAGCGTTCGAGGCCGAGATTGGACATCACGGTCGCCACCACGCCGCCGCCGCGCAACTCGCCGCTCTCGGCAAGGCGGCTGCCGATCAGGGCCATGATCTGGTCGCCATCAACGGTCTGGCCCTTCTCGTCGATCACGATCAGCCGGTCCGCATCGCCGTCCAGCGCGATGCCGATATCCGCACCTTCAGCCACCACGCGGGCCTTGATCGCATCGAGCGAAGTGGAGCCGACGCCGTCATTGATGTTGAGACCATTGGGTTCCACGCCCATGGCGATCACTTCGGCGCCCAGTTCCCAGATCGCGCTGGGGGCCACGGTGTAAGCCGCGCCATTGGCGCAATCGACCACGATCTTGAGGCCGTCCAGCCGGATGTCGCTGGGCAGGGATTGCTTGATCGCGTGAATATACCGCCCGCGTGCATCCTCGATCCGGCGGGCGCGGCCGATCTGGTCACCCTGGGCGAGGGGAATGTCTTCCCCCATCGCCTTTTCGATCGCCAGCTCGTCCTCGTCGGAAAGCTTGAAGCCATCCGGGCCGAACAGCTTGATGCCGTTATCGGCATAGGGATTGTGGCTGGCGGAAATCATCACGCCGATGTCCGCGCGCATTTCGCGGGTCAGCAGGGCCACTGCCGGGGTGGGCAATGGGCCAGTCATGATCACATCCATGCCCACGCTGGTGAAACCCGCCACCAGCGCCGTTTCCATCATATAGCCTGACAGGCGCGTATCCTTGCCGATCACCACCCGGTGCTTGTGGCTGCCGCGCAGGAAGTGGCGGCCTGCGGCCTGCCCCACCTTCATCGCGGTGGCCGCATTGAGGATGCCGGCATTGGCCCGCCCGCGAATCCCGTCCGTCCCGAAATATTTGCGCGTCATCGAGGCTCCTGAAACGCCATTGCCTGCCCCCTTGATTGCCATGCCGCTTTGCGCCGCTAATGTCACCATGGGTTAGGGCATTCTACGTGGGGAAAGCGATGGAGCGAGGCGAGGCGAGAGCCGGGTTCGAGGCGCTGAAGCTGCCCGTGTGGTGGACTTTCGGCGGGCTTGCGGCCGGGCTGGTGCTGGGCGCACTGCTGGCGGGCACAAGGCTGGAAGGCCCGCTGGTGGAAGCCACGGAGACAATTGGCAGCCTGTGGCTGCGCGCCTTGCAGATGACGATCATCCCGCTGGTCGCCGCGCTGCTCGTCACCGGCATCGCGCGCATGGTGGAAACCGCACGTGCCGGGGCCATGGCGCGGCGGACCCTGGCCTACATCTTCGGCGTGCTGGCCTCGGGCACGGCCTTTGCCGCCATTGCCACCCCTCTGCTGCTGGAAGCATTCCCCATTCCCGCATCGGCCGCGCAGGCACTGGCCGTCGCACCGGGAGAAGGGCAGGCTGTTCCGGGCATCGGGGAGTTCATCCGTTCGCTCGTGGCGCCCAATCTGGTCAGCGCGGCAGCGGAGAACGCCATGCTGCCGCTGGTCCTGTTCTTCGCCCTGTTCGGCGTCGCGGTGGCGAAACTGCCTGAAAGTCAGCGCAGCCTGATGACCGGCTTCTTCGCCGCGCTGGGCAATGCGATGCTGACGATTGTCGGCTGGATTTTGTGGCTGGCCCCGGCCGGTGTGTTTGCGTTGGCCATTGGTGTGGCGGCGCGGGCGGGGACGGGGGCTTTCCTGGCGCTGGGGCACTATATCCTCGTGGTGGCCAGTATGGGGCTGGTGGTACTGATCGCGGCCTATCCGCTGGCCGTGCTGGCGGGACGCAGAAACCCGGCTGCCTTCGCCCGTGCTGTGCTGCCCGCGCAGGCCGTGGCGATTTCCACGCAAAGCTCGCTCGCCAGCCTGCCCGCCATGCTGGCCGCCTGCCGTCAGCTGGGCGTGAGGGAGACAAGCGCGGATTTCGTCCTGCCGCTCGCCGTCGCGATCTTCCGCGCCACCAGCCCGGCAATGAACCTTGCCGTGGCAATCTATGTGGCGAAGCTGACCGGCGTGCCGCTCACTCCCGCCACAATCGCAGCCGGTGCGGCCGTGGCGCTGGTGACTACCATCGGTTCGGTCAGCCTGCCCGGAACGATCAGTTTCGTCGCCTCGGTCGGCCCCATCGCACTGGCCATGGGCGTGCCCATCGGCCCGTTGGCCCTGCTGGTGGCAGTGGAAATGCTGCCCGACATCGTGCGAACCGTGGGAAATGTGACGATGGACGTGTCTGTGACCGCTTCAGTCGATCAATCACGATCTAAAGATTGAGCGAAAAAGACGGCACCGCTAAGCGCCAAGGGGCGTTATGGAAACGCCTCCGAAGCTCCCTTGCAAGGATTTACAATGGCTTTCGAACTTATCGACCTTCCGTTTGCGAGCGACGCGCTCGAACCGGCGATCTCCGCCCAGACCTTCTCGTTCCACCATGGCAAGCACCACAAGGCCTATGTGGACAAGACCAACGCTGCCATCGATGGCACCGATATGGCCAATGACGATCTCGAAACCGTGATCGCCAAGGCTCGCGGCAATGCCGGCCTGTTCAACAATGCCGCGCAGGTGTGGAACCACGGCTTCTTCTGGTACTCGCTGTCGCCGGAAGCGACTGCTCCCGAAGGCGATCTGGCTGCCAAGATCGACGCCGATTTCGGCTCGCTCGACGCGCTTAAGGAAAAGCTGGCAACTGCCGGCGCCGGTCACTTCGCCTCGGGCTGGGTGTGGCTGGTCGAAGAAGGCGGCAAGCTGGTGGTCAAGGATTCGCACGACGCGGAAACCTTCGCCGATCAGGGCGGCAACCCGCTGCTGGTGATCGACCTGTGGGAACACGCCTATTATCTGGACCACCAGAATGCGCGCCCCGCTTACCTCGACAAGGTGATCGCGCAGCTCAACTGGGCTTTCGCGGCCGAGAACCTGGCTCGCGGCACTGCGTGGAAGTACCCGGCCTGATTTTCAGGCCTTGAGTGACCCGGCCGGCCGGAACCTTGCGGTTCAGGGCTGGCCGGGATCGCCAGCCGGAACGCCCGCATCGGATGCGGGTTCGGCTGGCGGGTCGATCGGGTTGAGCGGAAACAGCGGCTCCCCGAACAGGAAGCCCAGCAGATTGGGCCTGCCCAGATGGTCCACGACCGCCGTCAGCGTCAGCAGGATCGGCACGGACAGCAGCGCGCCCGGCACGCCCCATATCCACGAGAAGTAGGATAGGGCGATCAGGATCAGCACCGGGTTCATGGTGAAGCGCGCGCCCAGGATCGCGGGCGTGATCACGTTCGATTCCACCGTGTGCAGCCCCAGATAGATTGCGGCGGGCACCATGCCCCACAGCACCGTATCTGCTGTGCCCAGCCCGAACAGGGTAAGTACCCCGATCATGATCAGCGGGCCGACATAGGGCAGGAAATTGAGCAGCGCGGCAAGCCCGCCCCACATGATCGGTGCGTCCATGCCCAGCGCCCATGCGCCGAAGGCCACGATGCACCCCACCCCCACATTGACGAGTGTGACAGTCAGGATATAGGCCGCCACCCGGTCCTGAACGTCGCGCATCACTCGCGCAGCCTTGACGCTCGTGTTGATGGAAGCGTGGTGCAACTGCACATGGTGCCGCATCCGTCCACGCGCTTCGATCATGAAGAATGCCATCAGGAAGGTCAGCAGCACTTCCACCACCACGCTGGGCGTGGCGAAGGCCACTTCTTCAAGGAAGGACGGGCTGGCCAGCACCACTTGCGGGCCGTTTCGATGGCCGGCGATTTCCGCCAGCTGCTCGTTCAGCTTGTTCACCCATGCCAGGCTGCCGCGCAACTGGCTGAATTGCTGGCCCACGGCTTCGGCCATGGCGGGCATGCGGTCGAACAGATCGACCGCCGGGCTGAGGATGGTGACGAGGGCCACCACCAGAATGGCGATGAACAGCAGCATCGACAGGAAGGATGCCAGCATATTGGGTATGCCGAAGGATGCGAGCCTGTCGGACAAGGGCGAAAGCACAATGGTCAGCACGATGGCCGAAACCAGCGGCAGGAACACCACCGACCCGATAGACAGCACGAAGGGCAGGGCCAGGAACAGGCCGATGGCGATCAGCAGCACCAGCGCGGAAATCAGCCGCAATTCCTGTGCGGCAAAGGCCAGTGTGCGGCGGCGCGGTGCGCCATCCGGGTTGGCTCCGGGTGCGGAATGCTGCGGTGTCGGACTGCTGGTCGTGTCGGAACTCATCCACGCTCGCCCCTCCCTGTGGGCGGCGCTGCTATCATTGGCGTGGGTTGCGTTTCCGGTCAATCGGGCGGTTAATCGCCCGACGAATGGCCTGCCCCGTCGGGGATGCCGCCCGATACGCTGTCCAGTTCCTCCAGGATCGCGCGATGGGCCTCGGCATCGCTCACGCTGCGGCGGGGAATCTTGCCTTCCTCGATCATTGCACTCAGCGCGGCGCGGGCGCGGCCCACGCGGCTTTTGATCGTGCCCACGGCGCAGCCGCAAATCTCGGCCGCTTCCTCGTAGGAAAAGCCGCCAGCACCCACCAGCAGCAGGGCCTCGCGCCGTTCGGCAGGCAGGGTTTGCAGCGCGCGGTGCAGGTCGCCCAGATGGACCGGCTCTTCCTGATCGGCAGGCGCGGTCAGGATGCGTTCGGCCAGTCCCTCGTCATATTCCCCGCGAAAGCGTGCGCGGCGCATGTCGGTGAGATAGGCGTTGCGCAGGATCACGAAGGTCCAGGCGCGCATGGATGTGCCCGGCTCGAATCGTTCCCGCGCGGCCCAGGCCTTAAGCAGGGTTTCCTGCACCAGATCGTCCGCCAGGTCGGACCGGCCGCACAGGCCGCGCGCAAAGGCGCGCAGATGCGGGATCACATCGGTCAGCTCTCGCTTGAAGGCTTCTCCGGCCCTGCGGCCTGACTTGTCTAATCCGTCCCTGTTCATGACTGATCGTCATCCAGACGGGAGAGCAGATCCTTGAAAGTGTCGGGCAGGGGTTCTTCCACTACCGAATCGTACAGCCGCTTCAGCCCATCCGCCCATTCAGGCTTCTTGCCCTTGGGCTGCGCTGCCCTGCGCGCGCCGGTCTTTGCAGCAGGAGCCTTGCCCTCTGTCTTGTCGGGATTATCGCTGCGTTCTGACATTGGGTGCCTGGTGCTCCGGCAGGATGGCTATTTGGCAGGCCGGGTTTGCGGTGCTTTCCGGAACCTAATCCGGCCGGTCCGTGTTTCCTGCCTGTTACTCTGTGTGAGTAGGGCAGCGGCGAAAAGGGTGCAACGGCGAAGACCCGGCGCTAGAAGCCGGATGCAGGGTGGGCACAAGGGCGGTTCATTGGCACGTTTTTTTTCCCAGAAGAGTGCGGCGCGGCGCTGGCTGGTGCAGTTCCCGCGCGCCGTTCCGCTGGCGATCTTCGCGCTGGTCATGGCCGTCACCCTGATGGCCATCTATGCGATCGAGCGGGTGGAGCAGCGCAGCGAAGTTGCCCAGTTGCGCGAAAGGGCGGGCGCCATTGCCTCCGCGCTGGAACGCCGGGCCAACGCCAACGCGGCCTATCTGCGCGCAGGCGCCGCCCTGTTCGGCACGCTGGAGAATTCGCAGGCCGATCACTTCCGCCGTTTCGTCAGCGAATTGCGCCTCGACACCGATTTTCGCGGGGCCGACGGCATCGGCTGGGCGCAGAGAGTGGACGCGGGGCAGGTTGAGGATTTCGACCGGCTGGTGATGCTGGAATATGGTGAGGACGTGCATATCCGCCCGGCCATCGCGCCCGGCCAGCCCTATGCCGTCCCGGTCACGCTGCTGGAACCCGATACGCAGCGCAACCGCCGCGCGCTGGGCTACAACATGTATGTGGAGCCGACCTTGCGCGCGGCGATGATCGAGGCGGAGCGGACCGCCCGGCCCAGTGCCAGCGGCAAGGTATCGCTCAGCCGGCAGGGGCGCGACAGCGGTGCGGGGTTCCTGATCTACATGCCCGTGTTCGAAAGCGTGCCGGGCGGGGCGCGGCTGCGCGGCTTTGTCTATTCCGCCTTCGTGGCGCAGGATTTTCTCGCTTCGGCACTGCTGATTGCGTCGCGCGGGGATCTGGGAATCAAGCTGTATGACGAGGTGGTGAGCGAGGACCGGCTGCTTGCCTCGATCCCGTCACCCGAGCCCGGCCTGCTGAATGTGCGCGAAGGGGTGACGATCGCCGATAACCAATGGGTGCTGGAAGTGACCGGCGGGCGCGGTTCGATGCTGTCGCCCCTTTCGGTCACGACCTTGGTGTTCGGACTGGCAGTTGCGCTGCTGCTGGCCCTGCTGGCGCGGATGCTGACCCAGCAGGCCAAGGAAGACGGCGCCCGGCTGGTCTGGTTCGAGGAGCAGAACGCGATCCGCGATTCGCTGACCCGCGAACTCAATCACCGGGTGAAGAACACTTTGGCCAATGTGCTGTCCATCGTGGCGCTGACCCGCAGGCGTGCGACCGATCTGGACGAGTTTGCCGAAGGACTGGAAGGCCGCATCCGCGCCCTGTCGGCAACACATGATCTTCTCACTCAGTCCGAATGGGGCGCAACGCCCATCGGATCGGTGGTGGAGGCGGAGCTGGCGCCCTATGCCCGCGATTGCGGGCCAGTGATCGAGATGGAGGGGCCGCAGATCGAACTGGCGCCCAACGATGCCCTTTCACTGGGCCTTGCGATCCACGAACTGGCAACCAATGCCGCCAAATATGGCGCGCTCAGCCAGGCTGGGGGCAGGCTGTCGATCCGGTGGGAGCAGGCCGATGGCAAGGCGCGGATCGAATGGGCCGAATCCGGCGGGCCGCCCGTTCCGACAGAGCGCAAGCGGGGCTTCGGGATGGACCTGATCGAAAAGATCGTGGCCCACGAATTGCAGCACCCGGTGGATCTGCGCTTCGAGCCTGAAGGCGTCAAATGCACTCTGGTGGTGCCCGTGCGCGCGGCGCATTTCTTCGAATTGCGCCGCCGGTTCTAGGCTGGGCGCATCACGCCGCCTTCCGGCCGGTCACTCCACCGGGCGGCTTGATCCGAAGAACAGCGCCTGTCCGATCGCGGCGCGCACGCTTGCTTCGGTGAACGGCTTGGTGATGAGATAGGTCGGCTCGCGGCAGCAGCCGGTCAGCAGCCGCTCCGGATAGGCCGTGATGAAGATCACCGGCACCTCGCCCAGCGCAAGAATATCGTCCACCGCGTCGAGGCCGGAACTGCCGTCGGCCAGCTGGATGTCCGCCAGCACCAGCCCGGGCATGGTGTCTGCTGCCACGGTCTGCGCCTGGCTGCGCGTGGCGGCAGTGCCGGCAATGTCATGACCCAGCGAACGGACGAGTTCTTCCAGCTGCATGGAGATCAGCGGTTCGTCCTCGATGATCAGCACGGCGGCGGCGGTTTCGCGTGCGATCTCCGCGATCGCCTCGCGCACCAGATCTTCCACGTCCGTCACTGCAAGGCCAAGAATATCGGCGGCCTGATCCGGGCTGAAATCCTCCAGCGTGGTCAGCAGCAGGGCCTGCCGGCTGAGCGGGGTGATCTTGCGCAACTGCGCCTGTGCGGCTGCTTCGTGCAGTCCTTCCGCCTCGTCAGCCACGGAGGCGCTGGAGGATGACCACTGGAGATTGAATGCCCGGTACAGCGCCACCCTTCCGCCATCGAGCGAGGCGCGCAGCCCGGCATCGGCCACGGCGGCTTCCAGCAAGGCGCGGACCTGCGCGTCGCCCAGTTCCTGCGATCCGGCCAGCGCGCGCGCATAGCGGCGCAGGAATGGCAGATCGGCGGCGACCTTGTTACCCAGCGACATCAGACCCTTTCCCGAACGATAAGGCGCCCGAAACACGCCGGATTCCGGCAAGGCAGCCCATTGGCTCCAGTCTAGACCGGGGATCGCCAAACGATAATGCCAAAAATTTGCAGTCTGCGGTGACAAGATCGGGAACCGGGACGCGGCCCATGCATTTACGCCTTGTCACCGCCGAGACCCCCCTCCCGTCCAAGCGGCCGGTGATACGATCCCGAAAGGTCCCCGTTCCGCAAGGACGGGGGCCTTTTTTTCGAGCTGTTCCCGGCCGGGAAGGGCGGAATTCAGCCCTCCAGCGGCTTTTCGAAGATCCAGTAATCCTTGTTGACCTTGCTGCCGATGGCATCGGCAATGGCGTTCATCCCCTGATTGTCGTCAAGGATCCAGCCGATCTCGCTGCGTTCGGTGCCATAAGTCCCCACGGCCACGCGGCGGATATATTCGATCATCATGAAAGCCAGCTGGCTGGCCATGCGGGAGGACTGGTATTCCTTCAGCACGCCCATCAGCGGCACGCGCATGGTGCGCGGCTTTGGCTTGCGAATCCACAGCAGCAGCCTGATCCAGCCGAAGGGGAACAGCTTGCCCTTGATCGCCTTGATTACCTCATTGGCGTCAGGAAGCGTGAGCATGAAGGCCACGGCCTTGCCGTCCAGCTCCGCGATCATGTTCACATCCGGGCGGATCAGCGGCTTCAGCTTCTTGGCGGCATAGCGGATTTCAGTATCGGTAAAGGGCACGAAGCCCCAGTTCTTGGACCATGCATCGTTCAGGATGTGGATCACGATCTGCACGTCGCGTTCGAAATTGGCCAGATCGAGTTCGCGGATGCGGATGCGGGGATTGCGCTCGCCCATCTCCACGATCTTGTTCACCAGCGGCGGGAAGCCGCCCGTCACGTCCAGATCGTAAGTCTTCAGGCTCATGGCCTTGGCGTAGCCATAGCTTTCGATCCAGCCCTTATATTCGGGCCGGTGATGGCCCATCATGATCGCGGGCGGATGATCGAAGCCCTGCACCAGCAGGCCCGGCTCTTCCCAGATGGACTGGCTGATCGGCGCCAGCACGCGGTGCATGCCCTGCTGCTTCAGCCAGCCTTCCGCCGCAGCGATCAGCGCGTGGCAGGTGGCCTCATCCACAGCTTCCATATAGCCCCAGTTGCCGGTGCCGGGGCCCATGCCCTGTTCCACCGGCTGTGCAATCGCCAGATGGTCGATATGGGCGGAAATGCGCCCCACTACCTCGCCGCCGCGCCGGGCGAGGAACAATTGCATGTCCGCATGTTCGTGGAACGGGTTCCTGCCGGGGGTCAGCAGTTCCACCATTTCGCTCTTGAGCGGGGGAACCCAGTTCGGATCGTCCGCATAGATACGCCAGGCCAGGGCGATGAAGGCATCGAGGTCCTTCTTGCCGGATACGGGAGAGATAACTACTTCAGTGTCAGCCACGGCCATTTCCTTGATGCGGAGCGGTCGGCAGAGAATATGGCGCTGCCCGCTTGTCAAGCGCGGGGTGCGGGAGAAGCGGGGCAGGGCGACATGTTGCTGCCACTTTTGTGTACCATGGGCGCAACCGGAAACCGCATATGACAGCGCA
Organism: Erythrobacter sp. SG61-1L; assembly: GCF_001305965.1. Classification (NCBI taxonomy): domain Bacteria; kingdom Pseudomonadati; phylum Pseudomonadota; class Alphaproteobacteria; order Sphingomonadales; family Erythrobacteraceae; genus Erythrobacter; species Erythrobacter sp. SG61-1L. Next base: position 2,393,361 of record NZ_JXQC01000003.1, on the reverse strand, counting down.
AGATACGATCGAAGTCCCGTCCGCAGCCAAGCCCGCCCCTGCCGCAGTGCTTGCCCGGATTCCCGATGACATGGATATGCTGCGCGCCGCGGCAGAGTTGACGCGCGACATCAACACGGCGCGGCCGGAGATATACTGGCCGGACATGCTGATTTCCGCGGCGCTCGGCTATGCCGCGCTGGCCGGGGCGATCCTCGTTTCCAGCCCGTGGCTGGCGGTCGGGCTTGGCCTGTTCGCCTCGCTTGCGCTCTATCGCGCGCTGCTGTTCATTCATGAACTGACGCATATTCACAAAAATGCACTGCCGGGCTTCCGCTTCGCGTGGAACCTGCTGGTCGGCATTCCGGTGCTGACGCCCAGCTTCATGTATGAAGGCGTCCACACGCTGCACCATGCCCGCACGCGCTATGGCACGGCGGAAGATCCCGAATATCTCCCGCTGGCATTGATGAAGCCGTGGTCCTTGCCGTTGTTCATTCTGGTGTCGCTGCTGGCGCCACCGGCGCTGATCATCCGCTTCGGTATCCTGAACCCGCTCAGCGTCATCATTCCGCCCCTGCGCAAGTTCGTGTGGGAGCGGTTTTCGGCCCTGTCGATCAATCCGGACTTCCGCCGCCGGCCCCCAGAGGGCGAATTTGCTCGCCTGGTGTTCTGGCAGGAACTGGGCGCAACGCTCTGGGCAATGACGCTGATCGCCAGCATCTTCGTGCTGGGGTGGAAGCCGCTGCTCATCGCCATGGCGGTGCTGTCGCTCACGGCGGTGCTCAACCAGCTGCGCACGCTCGTCGCTCATCTGTGGGAGAACGAGGGCGAGACGATGACGGTGACGGGCCAGTATCTCGATTCGGTGAATGTTCCGCCGCCTACTCCGTGGGCCGAACTCTGGGCGCCGGTGGGCCTGCGCTATCACGCCACGCACCACTTGCTGCCCAGCCTGCCCTATCACTCGCTGGCAGAGGCCAATCGCCGGCTGGTCGCCAAGCTGGGCAATGAATCGACTTATACCCGCGCGAACTATCCCGGGATGGCGATGCTGGTGATGCGGATCGCGAAGAGCACCATGGTGCGGGGCCGTTGAGGCCCCGGCTGCCGGTCGTTTATTCTTCCGTGCGGATCAGCACCGTCTCACCCACCAGCGCGAACAGCAGGAAGGGCGCCCAGGCTGCCAGGAGCGGCGGATAGCCGCCGAAATTGCCCATCGCCAGCGCGGCATTGTCGACCACGAAATAGGCAAAGCCCAGTGCCATGCCGATTACCGCGCGCACGAAGAGCTGGCCGGAGCGGGCAAGGCCGAAGGCGGCCACGGCACCCAGCAGCGGCATCAGCGCGGCCGAAAGCGGGCCAGAGAACTTGTGCCACCACTTGCTTTCCAGCTCGGTGGTGCGGCGGCCGGATTCCTTGAGCAGGGCGATCGATTCCCGCAGTTCGATCGCGTCCTGCGAATCGCCGTTGACCTTGCTCAGCGCCACGTTCGTCGGGGTCAGATCCTTCGCAACGACCATGGGGCCGAGCTTGCTGGTAGCGGCGGTCTCCACGTCGAAGCGAGAGGGGGCTTCCAGCAGCCAGCCCGGATTGGCGAAGGTGGCGCGCGGGCTGCGCAGTTGCTCCTCGATCATGCCGTTATGGTCACGGACATAGAATATGACATTTTCCAGCACCGCATCCGCACCGCGACCGGTGAGCGATCCGGCAGTCAGGACATTCATGCCGTCGGCCATGTAAATATTGGTGCGAACGCCCGAATCCTTCGGGATCGCACCGTAATCGACATCCTGCCATGCATCGAGCGTGGCGGTGGAGCGCGTCACGACCCGTTCGTTGAATGCAAAGCTGGCCAGCGAGACCACGAAAGCGGAAATCAGCAGTGGCGCCAGCACCTGATGGGCCGACATGCCTGCCGCCTTCATCGCGATCACTTCGCTGTTCTGGTTGAGCGTAGCCAGAGTGATGATCGTGGCCAGCAGCACCGAATATGGCAGGAACCGTGCGACCAGCTGGGGGAACCGCAGCGAGACATAGTGCCACAGCTGCCCTTCGCCATTGCCGGGATAGCCCAGGATCTTGCCGCTTTCGCCCAGCAGGTCGAGCATCTGCAGAACCAGAACGAGCATCAGCAGCACCGCAAGGATGCGCAGGATGAACATCTTGGCGAGATAGGTCGTCAGCGTGCGCGACGGGAAGAAATCAAGCCGCATCGCGGGCTGCCTTCATCTGTTGAGAGTGGCGGCGACGCACCAGCGCCTTGAGCCGCTTGGTCAACTTGGCAAACAGCGTTTCCAGCGCACCGATTGCCTGCCCACCCGGCACGAAGGCCACGCGGTAATACATCCACACGATCAGCGCCGCGAAGATCACGAAGGGCACCCATAGCGCGATGATCGGATCGACGCGGCCCAGCGCGGCGACCGATTGCCCATACTGGTTCACCTTGTGATAGGCGACCACCATGACGATGGAGACAAAGACGCCCAGCGAGGAGGTGGAGCGCTTGGGCGGGATGGCCAGGGAGACCGCCAGGAAGGGCAGGAGCAGCATCATAACCACTTCCACCATGCGGTAATTGAAGCTCGCCTGGCTTTCCGCCCGCGCCGCGCCCGACGAATCGTCGGCCCAGCCGATACGCAGCAATTCGGGCAGGATATATTCCTTGTCCTCCCCGCCGCGCTGGCGGAATTGCTCGATCGCCGGCAGGTCGATCGGCAGATCGTGGGAAGAGAAGCTCAGCACGCGCGGGTTGGTGCCGCCCGTATCCTGCACGATTGTTCCGTCGGTCAGCCGCAGGATGATTGTGTCGCGGTTTTCCTTGTTGGCAAGGAAGCGCCCTTCGCGCGCAGAGATGGACAGCACTTGCCCCTTCTCGTCAGCCACGCGGGCGAAGATGCCGATCAGCTTGGTGCCTTCGTCCTCGCTCTTTTCGATCCGCAGGGCCATGCGGTCTTCCAGCGTAGTGAATTCGCCTACCTTGATCGACGCGCCCAGCGCGCCGGTGCGCAGCTCGTGCTGAAGCTCGGCATAGTAATAATGGGCGTAAGGCTGGAGATAGCCGACGATGGCGAAGTTGAGCGCCACCAGCGCGAAAGTGATCAGGAAGGGCACCCGCAGCAGCCGCGTATAGCCCATGCCCACTGCGCGCAGCACGTCCAGTTCGCTGGATACCGCCAATGTGCGGAAGGCCAGCAGGATGCCCAGCATCAGGCCCAGCGGGATCGCAAGGCTGGCATATTCCGGCAGCAAATTGGCCAGCATCTTGAATACGATGCTCACTGGCCCGCCTTCGGTCGCCACGAAGTCAAACAGGCGCAGCATCTTGTCCAGCACCAGCAGCGAGGCCGCGATGACGAACACGGCCAGCATCGGCGTGAGTACCAGCCGGAAGATGTAGCGGTCGATGGCAGTGAGGAACTTCACGTGGTCGAAGCGTCTTTCGCGGATTTGGACCTTGCCGGGGCAGGGCTTGCGGGCGAAACCCGCCTCTGGGACTCCTTGCCGAGAATCCGACAATTAGGCAAGAAAGGTTGGCCGCGGCTGGCGCATTCGCCAACCCACCGGGAGGAAAAAGCGATGACTGGAAGAGCGCCATCCCACCGTGAACGCCACACTGTAGACCGGATAGGCTGGCTGCGCGCCGCCGTGCTGGGTGCCAATGACGGCATCGTATCCACTGCCAGCCTGATCGTGGGGGTAGCCGCGGCTTCGGCGGATAAGGGGCCAGTGCTGGTTTCCGGTATTGCCGGGCTGGTGGCGGGGGCCATGTCGATGGCGGCGGGCGAATATGTCTCGGTCTCCAGTCAGGCCGATGCGGAAGAGGCCGATCTCCAGCGCGAGAAGCAGGAACTGGCGACCATGCCGGAGGCTGAACATGCCGAACTGGTCGGCATCTATGCCGCGCGCGGTTTGCCGGCCGATCTGGCGGAGCAGGTGGCGAATGCGCTGGAAGAAGCAGGCACGCTCAAGGCTCATCTGCGCGACGAACTGGGAATAGTCGACGTTACCCGCGCCCGGCCGGTACAGGCTGCGCTGACATCGGCGGGAACCTTTTCTGCCGGGGCGGCCCTGCCATTGCTGGCAACTGTGTTGCTGCCCTTTGCCAGCGTGCCTATCGGCGTGTCGGTTGCCTCGCTGCTGTTCCTGATGGTGTTGGGGGCAATGGGCGCGCAGGCGGGCAATGCGCCCATCGGCAAGGCAGTCATCCGGGTAGTGTTCTGGGGCGCGGTGGCGATGGCGGCCACTTACGGGATCGGCAAGCTGTTCGGGGCCAGTGTTTCCTGACGCAGGCCCCGGCGGAAATTCAGGCCTTTTCCAGCGTGCATTGCAACGGGTGCTGATTTTCCCGCGCGAAATCCATCACCTGGTGGACCTTGGTTTCGGCCACTTCATAGGGGAAGATGCCGCATACGCCCACGCCGCGCTGGTGGACGTGAAGCATCACCCGCGTTGCCTGTTCCAGATCCATGCGAAAGAAGCGCTTGAGCACCATCACCACGAATTCCATCGGGGTGTAGTCGTCATTCAGCATCAGCACCTTGTACTGGCTGGGCTTCTTGGGCTTTGCGCGCGTGCGTGTGGCAAGGCCGACCTGACCCGCGCCATCCGTACCGCCATCGTCCGCAGCACTGTCATCCTCGCCCGCATAGGGGGCCAGGTCTGCCGGGAAGGGCAGTTGCGCAACGCTGATCGCGTCCGCTTCAGGGGCGGCGGAAAGCTTCATCGGGCCTGAATATCGTATCGGCGGGCGAAGCTGCAAGATGCGCTGCCGCAAAAAGTGCTCTGAAAGGCGTGAAGGTGCCTGTCAGGGCCGCAAAAGTAAACGAGCCGGTCGGCACAGGGGCCAACCGGCTCGTCTCTCGCCGCACCGCCGGTGGAGAGGAATCCGGCGGGGCGAAATCGGTTCAGGCTGCGCGTCAGGCAGCAGCCTTGGAAATCTTGTCGGCCGCCATGCTCATGCGGCTGGACAGCGGAGCCATGCTCTCATTGGCGAGCTTGACCATCGCTTCGCTCGACTTGGAGCCGAAGGCGACCATGGAGTCGAAATTGCGGCGCATCAGCTTGCCCTGGAGCTGGAACAGCTCGGTGGGCGACTTCACGGCAGCCATTTCCTTCATGTCGGCAGTCATGGTCTCGAAAGCCGACTTGGCTTCGTCGACATAGGTCTTGCCGAGTTCCTGCACGCCTTCGGACAGGATCTTGCCGCTCTCGACCAGAGCTTCGACATTGCCCTTGGTGAAATCGCTGATTTCGCCAGCCATCTCGGTGCCCTTTTCATAGGCGGCCTTCGCGCGGGTCTGCATTTCGCCCATCGCATCGGTCATGGGCTTGGTGAAATCGGTGGTCTTCGCCATGATAAAAATTTCCTTCGCTTCGATTACGGGCTTCTTCGGGGCGGGGGCTTTCTTCGGAAGCACCTTCTCGGTTGCGGCTTTCACCGGTTTGGCAGCAATCGGTGCTGCCATCGGTTTGGGTTTCGCGGGAACCTTGGCCTTGGCCGGGGCCTTCGCAGCAGCCGGTTTGGCCTTCGCGGCGGGAGCCTTCGCCTTGGCCGCCGGGGCCTTGGGTGCGGGCTTTGCCACGGGCGCCGGTTTCGCCTTTTCCGCTACGGGAGCGGGCTTGGCTTCCGCCACGGGGGCGGGTTCGGGCGCCTTGACCGGTTCGGCTTTGGCCGGCGTAGCTTCAGCTGCGGCGGCATAGGCCTTTTCGGCGGATTCGGTTGCCTTGTCGGCTTCGTCAGCCATGGTTTCCTGGTTCCTGCATTTGGGGCCTTTCGGCCTTATGTTGCACTGCACAAAATAAGAGTTGTGCGTCCAGAGTCAAGGATTTTTTGTGCAGTGCACAATATCCGGAACGGACCGAGTGCCGGGCGCTGACGTTACGGCACACGGCCCCGGTACAGGGCCAGCCTATGCCCTGCGAAGGCTACCGCATCGTGACATAACGGCCAGGCGCGTCTTCGATCACTGTGTCGCCCTTTGATCCCGGCTTGCGCTTGCCCTTGGCAGGCACGCGGGCGTTGTCCTGCCCTTCCAGCCAAGCGAGCCAGTCCGGCCACCAGCTGCCGGGATGTTCGGTTGCGCCTTCGCGGAAAGTTTCCAGATCGGCGAAGCTGCCTTCATTGGTCCAGAACTGATATTTGCGCGCATCGGGCGGGTTCACCACACCGGCGATATGCCCGCTGCCAGCCAGCACGAAGCGCACCGGCCCCTTGAGGAACCACGTCATGCGGAACACGCTTTCGGCCGGGGCGATGTGATCCTCGCGGCCGGCCTGGATATAGGCCGGCGTCTCGATCCGGGTAAGGTCGATCGGGGTGCCGTCGGCGCTCAGCCTGTCGGGCACTACCAGCAGATTGTCGCGATAGAGATCCTGCAGATAGGCCACGTGCCATTTCGACGGCAGGTTGGTAACGTCGCCGTTCCAATAGAGCAGGTCGAAGGCGGGGTAATCCTCGCCCAGCAGGTAGTTGTTGACCACGTAGTTCCAGATCAGCTCCGGCCCACGCAGGAGGTTGAAGGTCGCCGCCATGTAGCGCCCGTCGAGGAAGCCTTTCTGGCTAGCCTGCCGGATCATCTCCAGTTGGGCATCGTCGATGAACACTTTCAGTTCGCCTGCGCGTTCGAAATCGACCTGCGCGGTGAAGAAGGTGGCACTCTTGACCTTGGCGGCTTCACCGCGCCGGGCAAGGATCGCCAGCGTGGCGGCAAGCGTGGTGCCCGCCACGCAATAGCCGATCGTATGGACACTGGGCACTTTCAGCCGCGCGCGGATATGGTCGATCGCATCGATCTGGGCGCGCACGTAATCGTCCCAGGTCACGTCGGCCAGGCTTTCATCCGCGGATTTCCAGCTCACCATGAAGGTGGTGAGGCCCTGATCCACGGCCCATTTTACGAAGCTCTTCTTCGGGTTGAGGTCCAAGATGTAGAAGCGGTTGATCCATGGCGGGAAGATCACCAGCGGCGTTTCCAGCACGTCTTCGGTTGATGGCGAGTACTGGATCAACTGGTAGAGCCGCGTTTCATGCACCACCTTGCCGGGCGTGACGGCCACATTCTCACCCAGCCTGAAAGCGCCGGAATCTGTGTGGGTCAGCTGGCCCCGCTCGAGGTCGGAAGCCATCCGGCTCATCCCCTTGACGAGATTCTCCCCCTGCTTTTCCATCGTGCGTTCCAGCACGACAGGATTGATCATCGGGAAATTGGCCGGGCACAGGGCGTCCACCATGGTGCGCGTCGCAAAGCGAAGCTGGTCGCGCTCCTGCGGTTTCAACCCCTCTGCCTCATCCACCAGCGCCATCATCTGGCGGGCGAACATCAGATAGCTCTGGTGGATCAGCGCGAAGACGGGCTGTTCACGCCATTTGGGATCTGCAAAGCGCCGGTCATGCAGCGGCAGCAACGGCTCGCGATTGCCATCTCCGTCTCCGGCTTCTTTTGCTTTCGGGCCGATGCCGTACTGGCCCAGCACTTCCTCCCATAGTTCCATCCCCTCGCGCCACATGGCCTGCTGCTTCTCGGGATTGGCGATCGGCACCTGGCGATAGAATTCTTCCATCGCTTCCCACCACTGGCCGGGATTGGCCATGATTGCGGGCAGATGTTCGGGCAGGGCCTGTTGCTGCTGGAACCTTTGCCACATCTCCTGCCATTCGGCGGCGGCCCCGCCCATGGTCTGCGCCCATTGTTCGATCTCTTCGCCGACAGGCAGCTTCTGGTCCGCATCGGAAAGGAAGTGGCCGAACATGGCCCGGGCGGCTTCCCCCTGGGCCTTGAGCATTTCGGTATAGAGGCGGGCGGAATCGTCGTCGGACGTGCTGCGGCTGGCCATGACTTACTGCATAACCGCAATTGCCGGGAATGTGACCCCAAAAGCGCGTCGCAACACCGATTGCGAACACATCAATTGCGCGACGCGCACGATTCCTCCACAATTGTGCGCGCGGCAATTTCGCCGCGCTAATTTTTTGGATTGAATTGAGGTCATGGAAGACGAATTCTACCGCATCAAGCGACTGCCGCCCTATGTCATCGCCGAAGTCAACGGCATGCGCGCAGCAGCACGAGCGGCGGGGCGCGACATCATTGACCTCGGGATGGGCAATCCGGACCTGCCGCCGCCGCAGCATGTGATCGACAAGCTGTGCGAAGTTGCCCAGAAGCCCAGCGCCCATGGCTATTCGCAGTCCAAGGGCATCCCGGGCTTGCGCAAGGCACAGGCGAATTATTACGGCCGCCGTTTCGGCGTGGATCTCGATCCCGAAACCGAAGTGGTGGTGACGATGGGTTCTAAGGAAGGGCTTGCCAGCCTCGCCACCGCGATCACCGCGCCGGGCGATGTGGTGCTGGCGCCCAACCCCAGCTACCCGATTCACATGTTCGGCTTCATCATCGCCGGGGCCACCATCCGCTCCGTGCCGACCACGCCGGACGAGAATTACTGGCGCGCGCTGGACCGGGCGATGGCCTTCACCGTGCCGCGCCCCAGTGTGCTTGTGGTGGGCTATCCCTCCAACCCGACGGCCGAAACGGTGGATCTGGCGTTCTATGAACGGCTGGTCGCCTGGGCGAAGGAAAACAAGGTCTGGGTTCTTTCCGACCTTGCCTATTCCGAACTCTATTACGACGGCAACCCGACCCCCTCGATCCTGCAGGTAAAGGGTGCGAAGGACGTTGCGGTGGAATTCACTTCGCTCAGCAAGACCTTCTCGATGGCCGGCTGGCGGATCGGCTTCGCGGTCGGCAACCAGAAGCTCATCTCGGCGCTGACCCGTGTGAAGTCCTATCTCGATTACGGCGCCTTCACGCCGATACAGGCGGCGGCCTGCGCCGCGCTGAACGGTCCGCAGGACATCGTCCAGCAGAACCGCGAGCTGTATCACAAGCGCCGCGACGTGCTGGTGGAGAGCTTCGGCCGCGCCGGGTGGGACATTCCCGCGCCCAAGGCATCCATGTTCGCCTGGGCGCCGCTTCCGCCGGCGCTCAAGGAAATGGGCAGCCTGGAATTCTCCAAGCAGCTCCTCACCCATGCCGACGTCGCCGTGGCGCCGGGCGTGGGCTATGGCGAGGACGGCGAAGGCTATGTCCGCATCGCCATGGTGGAGAACGAACAGCGGCTGCGTCAGGCAGCCCGCAACGTGAAGCGCTATCTCGCCTCCATGGGCGTGAATTCCAGCGCTGCATGACCATGTTCCGGCCTTGCCAGTCGATGCCCCGCAGGGGCAGCCGGCCTTGCAGGGCCGCAGGATGATCCAGTCGGTCGGGGAGGCTGGCCGTGTCACTATCGCCCTTGAAGAGGGCGGAGTGGCGCAGGTCCGGCTTGCCCGGCCTGATAAGCTCAATGCGTTAGATCGGCCGATGTTCGAGGCGCTGGTGGAGGCAAGCGAGATTCTCTCCCGCATGCCGGGCCTTCGCGCCGTCGTATTGGCGGGGGAGGGCAGGGGGTTTTGCGCCGGACTCGATCTGGCGAGCTTTGCCGGATGGCCGGGGCCGGAAGCGCCGGATATTACAGAGCGCACGCATGGCGTCGCCAACATCTATCAGCATGTCACCCTGCAATGGCGCCAATTGCCGGTGCCGGTGATTGCCGCGATTGCCGGGCCGTGCCTGGGTGGTGGATTGCAGATCGCCAGCGGGGCCGATTTCCGCGTCGCTGCGCCCGATGCGCGCCTTTCGATCATGGAAATGAAGTGGGGGATCGTGCCAGACATGGCCGGCTTTGCCCTGTGGCGGGGGCTGGTGCGCGAGGATGTGCTGCGCGAACTGATCTACACCGCCCGCGAGCTTGGCGGCGAGGAAGCGCAGGCAGTGGGTCTGGTGACGCTTCTCGATGCCGATCCGGTGGCACGGGCAACGGCCATCGCCCATGAGATCGCCGCCAAGAACCCTCACGCGATTCGCAAGGCCAAGCATCTTGCCAATATCAGCCACGATCTTTCGGTCGCTGAAATCCTGCTCGAAGAATCGCGCGCGCAGCACGAACTGATCTATTCGAAGAACCAGCTTGAGGCTGTTATGAGCCAGCTACAGGGCAGGGCACCCAGATTCGATGATCCGTGAGGTGCCCTGAGTGGGATAACAAGATTAAGAAGACACCGGAAAAAAGATAGCAGGCTAGCGGAATACCAGTTAGCAGCGGTGTCGGGAACTGGAGAGGAAATCACGAATGGCCGGACAGGCGCAAGCGGAAGGCGGGACGACTCTGGATGTCGCCGGCTTCCTCGGCGGGCTGAAAATCACCCCCTTTCACAGATGGCTGATCTTCCTGTCCTGCCTCGTCACTTTTTTTGACGGGCTGGACTTCTCGCTGATGACCTTCACCCTGCCTTATGTGCGGGACGAGATGGGTCTGACCACCACGATGATGGGCCTGGTCAGCTCGGCGGCCTTTGCCGGTCAGATGGTCGGCTCGCTGGCCGGTTCCTATGTGGCTGACGTGATGGGCCGCCGCCCGGTTATCTTGCTGTGCACAGTGCTGGGCGCGGCGCTGACCTTCATCACCGGTTATGCCAACAGCCCTGAAATGCTGATCGCGTTACGCTTCCTTGGAGGCCTGGCGATTGGCGGTCTGCTCGCCCCGGCGTGGTCACTCAATATCGAGGCTATGCCGTTCTCGCTGCGGGCCACTTCGGTCACGATCATCATGCTGGGTTTCAGCCTTGGCGGGGCAGCGGCCGGACAGATCACCAATCTGATCGCGCCGCATTTTGGCTGGGAAGGCGTGTTCTTCTTCTGCGGTGCGGCCACCTTCGTGCTGGCGATCATCCTGCAGTTCACTCTGCCCGAATCCGCTCGCTGGATGGTGGCGCGGGGGCGGCCGGTGGAGAAAGTCCTGCCGTTGTTGCAGCGTTTCGATCCCGCGCTGGCAAGCCGCAAGATCACTTCGTTGATCCTTTCGGACGAGAAGAAAAGCTCTGGCGAGGCGCCGTGGACCAAGTTCTTCGCGCTGTTCAAGGGGCCGCTGCTGTTCATCACCCCGATCATCTGGGCGACCTATTTCTTCTCGTCCTTCGCGATCTACCTGAAGTCCAGCTTCGGCATCCTGTTCCTCGAAAAACTCGGGATCGATCTGCCCACCGCAACCAATCTCGGTTCGATCGGCGGTATCATCGGAGCCATTGGCGGGGTGTTCCTGCTGGGCTTCACCGAAAAGCGCGGCCCGATCTGGATTGCCGTCGCCCCCCTGCTGGGCGTACCGCTGGCCATCTTCATCGGCGCGGGTCACATTGATGGCGGGCCGTTGTTCATCCCGGTGATTCTGCTCGGCTCGATCACCATTGGCATTGGCCATGCGGCGGTGATTTCCATCACCAGCATCTATTATCCCAGCGCGATCCGTTCGACCGGCGGCGGCATGGCCAGCTTCATGGCCAAGTTCGCTGCGGTGGCCGCGCCCAATATCGGTGCGGCCTGGTTCCTCGCGGACCGTCAGGCCGTGCTGGACGGATACCTGTTTACCGGCCTGTGCCTGGCCGGCGTGGTGGTGGGCATCGTGGCGCTGGCGTTCTTCGCCCGGAAATTGCCGCAGGCGCATGTTCACACCGACCCTGAACCCGAACCTGCCTGACCCGATTGACCGGAGCACTGACATGACCCTTCGCAGCATCGCCGCGAATTCTCCCGGCCGCCGCGCCAACTGGAAGGCGCTGGGCCTCAGCGCGGAAGACATGCTGAAGCCCAAGATCGCGGTGGTGAATTCCTCCTCGGAACTGGCGATCTGCTATGCCCATCTCGATGGCATTGCCGCCATCGTGAAGGAAGAAATCCGCAAGGCCGGCGGGGTGCCTTTCGAGGTGCGCACAGCCGCCCCTTCGGACTTCATCACCGGCGCGGCCAAGGGCGGCAGCTATATCCTTGCCGGGCGTGACATCATTGCCAATGACATCGAAGTGCAGGTGGAGGCCGCCCTGCTGGACGGCATGATCTGCCTGACCAGTTGCGACAAGACCCCGCCGGGCCATCTGATGGCCGCCGCGCGGCTTAATATCCCGACGATCCTGGTGATCGGCGGTTACCAGCAGGCAGGCGAGATCGATGGCGAGCCGGTCGACGTGGAAGATGTCTGGTCCGGCTCGGTGGGCGAACGTTTCGGCGCAAAGCCCAAATTCCCGGTGGCCGACATGGCCGAGAATGCCATTCGCGGCCCCGGCGTCTGTGCCGGCATGGCCACGGCCAACACGATGCATTCCGTGGTCGAGGCTTTGGGCATGAGCCTGCCGGGCAGTGCCCCGGTGCGGGCCAATTCGCCCAAGATGAAGGAAGGCGCCCGCGCGGCTGCCCGTCGCATCGTGGAGATGGTGCACGAAGACCTGCGCCCGCGTACGATCCTGACCGAAGGGGCCTTCCGCAATGCCGTCGCCACTGTGCTGGGCGTTTCCGGCTCCATCAACGCGATCAAGCATCTGCAGGCCACTGCCATCGAGGCGGAGACGGATATCGACGTCTATGCCCTGTGGGAGGAGATGAGCGATGTGCCGGTCCTCTCTGCCGTGCGCCCCACCGGCGCGGTGCGGATCGAACAGTTCGAGGATGCAGGCGGCGCGCGTGCGGTGCTCAAGCGGCTGGAAGGCCGGATTGACACTTCGGCCATGACCTGCACGGGCAAGACGCTGGGCGAGAACCTTGCCGACTATGTCATTCCCGGCCCGGACGTGATCCACGCTGTGGACGATCCGGTGGGCGAAGGCCCGGCCATTGCCATCCTGCGCGGCAATTTCGCCGATACCGCCGTGGTCCGCCTGGGTATTCGCGACGGTTCGCGGCCCGAGGAATTCAGTGGCCCCGCCAAGGTGTTCGAGGATTCGCTGGAATGCCTCCAGGCCATCGAGGACGGCAAGGTCGTGGCGGGCGACGTGGTGGTGGCCCGCAATCAGGGCCTGAAGGGCGGCCCGGCCATGGGCGGCGGCGCTTCCATGGTGCTGTTCGCGCTGGACGCGGCAGGCCTTGCCAAGACGACCGCTTTCGTCACTGACGGCCAGCTTTCCGGCCTGTGCCTGAAAGGTCTGACCGTGGCGGAAGTTTCGCCCGAGGCGGCGACTGGCGGCCCTATCGGCAAAGTCCGCGATGGCGACATCGTGACGATCAGCGTGGCCAATCGCGGCATCGATGTGGCCCTTTCGCCGGAAGAACTGGCGGCGCGTGAAGGGCCGGGTTTCCGCATTCCGGCCACTGGCTATCTCAGCAATTTCCGCGAGGCAGTGCATCCGCTCTCCACTGGCGGGGTGCTGCTGCCGCTCGACGAATAGGCGCTCAGGCGCTGCAATAGCGCCTGACGATCTCCGCCTCTCGCAGCAGGGCTTCGGCCCGCCCGGCCTGCCCCATGGGGGCAAGCTGGGCGGCCGTCTGTTCGCGGTCGTGAAGCTCGGCGGCAAGGATCGCATCGAGCTGCTGCGGCGAAAGTGCCAGCCGTTCCACTTCATTCGACAGGCCCGAAACCTGCAACGGAGCCGATCCGATGGCGGGCGCTTCGGCATTGTCGATCGCGGCGAGCAACACGCGCAGCACGGCGATCTCCTCCGCGCGCTTGCCCTTCATCGCTTCCTTCAGATCAAGCCGCATCCGCGCCTTCAGCTGGGCTGCATGATCTTCGGGCATGGCATGGCTCCACGGAAAAATGACTCGATAGGTGCCTTATGGCGCTTCACCCGCGGCGAGGCGAGCCGGGCGAAGGTTGACGCAGAACAGCCTGCGAAACCATGTGACCATCCGGCTGGATTATCGCTGTTTTACAGGCGGTTGGCGCGATTCAGGAGAAGGCGCCGTGTGACCTTTGAATTTGGCGCATTTGCAGAGTGTTTCAGGCCACGATCCTCGCGCGGTACTCAAGGCAAAATGAAGATGTCTGACGGGGCATTCCCCGGCCAATAGGCAACTCACCATGTCAAGGAACCACGCAGTCCCTGCCACGCCTGGTCACCTGTAGGAAAATCATTTCCGCCGCGCTCGCCTGCCTTGCTCTGCGCGTCACGCCCCCGGCTTGATGGTGGTGAGCTTGAAGGGCTGTTCTATATCCAGCTTCACCGCGAACAGCGTTTCCTCACCGGAACGATTGGCGGTGGTGTGGATGATCGCACGGCAGCGAACCTGCGCGCCCTCCAGCCGCCACTCATGCAGCCATTCGCGATAGCGCGTGGCAAGATAGGCCGGGCAATAGCCGATCACACGCGCACCAATTGCCACGCTGCAGCCATTGCCCTGATCCAGCACCAGTTCGGCAAGGCAGGCAAAGGGCTGTCCGGCATCGACACTGGCGGGCACGCTCTCGCGGATCGCCGCCTGATGGCGCGCCACCCCGGCTACGGTCACAGCGAATTCGCCTTGCCCATGCAGGAAGATCGCCTTGCAGTTACCCGCAAAGGCATCGCGCACCGCGCGGTTGCGGGCGCCAAGCAGGGGCCTGAATAATGCTGACAGCATGTGGGCGGCGACCGAGGTCTGTTTTGGGGATTCGGGTGACTACGCCGAGCCTAGCAGGACCATGTGACAGTTTGGAAGGCTACGCGCCAAATCGGGCCTATTCCGGGAGGAGTTTTTCCCGCAGGGCGGCCTCGCGGCTATGCGTCGCTTTCAGGGCACGGTCGGCCATTTCGCGCCATGCCGCTTCGGAACGCAAAGCGCGCTCGCGGACGTTTTCCAGCACAGCCAGTTCGGCGTCGTTCGCTGCTTCCTGCGCACGCGCCATGTAGAATTCATAGGTCAGGGCCAACGGATTTCTCCTTGGGTGTGCAGGAAAAGAGGGAAAGTGCAGGAGGGGAATGCCCGGCCACTTCGAAAAGCAGCCGGGGCATGCGCCATTCAGTCCGCGTGGGACAGATTGACGGCCGATTCCTTGCCATTGCGGCCGGCTTCGACGTCATAGGACAGGCGCTGATCCTTGTTCAGCGTGGCCATCCCGGCTGCCTGGACGGCCGAAATATGGACAAAGCTGTCCTTGCTGCCATCGTCGGGCTGAATGAATCCATAGCCCTTGTCTTCATTGAAGAATTTTACGGTACCGATAGTCATGTGCGTTTCCTTTCAAGAAACGGTTATTTCTGCCCGCAAAATGCGGGCAGGGTCGTGCGTCAAGTCGTCAATTGAAAGGAGTTCGTCATCTTGCGAAAAGGGGAAATGAATTTCCCGAATCCGTAACCAAATCGTCGATACCCGTCGAAATTCAACGAGAGCAACATTACAGTGCCCGATTATTCGGGTGCTGTAAATTCAGGTGCGGCCGGCCGCAGAAAACTGCGAAATGCTCCAGGCGCAGGCGGCGGCAGCGCCGAGCCCCTGCTGGAACATGCTGATCCGGCCCGCGATGGTGGATGCCTTGGTGAGATGCGCCAGACGATCCTTTGCGCTGGCTGCGTTTCCTGCCCGCATCAATGCGCCCTGATGGGCGGCATATTCCTGGTTGAGGTCCAATTGCGTTCTCCTGTCCGGGGCGCGAATGCCACGCATATGGCGGCGTTTGTGTTTCAGATCAGTCGACCATAGCGGCGACCAGTCGCCGCAATTCGAGGGTCGAAAGCATTGCCGGCAAAGACAGATTCGATGCCATGGCAGGGTTGCTCGCCGGGCTCTTGCGCGGCGAGATAGAATGGCGCTTCGCAGCGCCGATATTGATACAATTCATCTTTTCCTTGCGGTCGGCCCATTGCCGCCGCTTTTCCTGAAATCGGGTCAGCGCCTGAAAGCTCGCTTGCGGCCACCACCTGGCCCCTGGCCGGGTGTCCGTTCGCGGAAGACGATCCGTCCCTTGGACAGATCGTAAGGCGTCATTTCCACGTGTACGCGGTCTCCAACGACCGATCGGATGCGGTAACGGCGCATTTTGCCAGCCGTATAGGCGATGATCCGATGCTCATTCTCCAGTGTTACGCCGAAGCGTCCGTCAGGCAGGATCTCGTCGATCACGCCTTCTACTGTGAGGAGCTCTTCTTTCGCCAAACCACTTCCTTGCATACGAAAATCCATCCGCGCACGGGCGTATCCCGGGGCGGAGCCATGCTGCATGAAAGGGAAAACGGAGCCGTCTGTGCGGCCGTCAAATTCCGTCGCAAACGACGTTAGGCAATTTCTATATAACAGCGTGATTAAAAATTACAAGGTGTGCAGGGCAGACGGGATTACCCCCGCCGCCCCTGCAAGCCTTATTCCGCCGGAACCGCTTCGGCTTTCGCTGCCGCCACGGCCGTATCGTCAGACAGGTGCGCGCCCTGTTCACGCAGGATCTTGCGCACTTCGGCCACATCCACTTCGCGCGGTTGCACGCCGCGATTGGCCGCCACGGCGGCGCCCACACCTGCTGCGTGGCCGGTCAGCCAGCATTGCGGGATTTCGCGCATGAAGCCGTGGCTGTTCGCATCGCAGCTGATGTGGCGCCCGGCTGCCAGCATCCCGTCCAGCTGGCGCGGCACGAGGCTGCCATAGGGCACGGAGACGGTCGGGAATTTGGGGCTGATCGAAGGGCTGATGCCCACTTCGTCCGCCACCGGCGTGCCGTTGCCCCAGTTCTGGCGCTCGATCCGCCCGATGCCTGCCAGGCGCCGCGTGTGGCGCACGCCAAGCTGGCTGGCGCTCTGCAGGGAATAGGCGTTCTCGAAGCCCGGCGCGTGGCGGCGGAAGAACTGGCAGTGCCCTTCCATCAGCCGGTGGCTGCGGAATTCCACTTCGGTCAAATCGTCCACGTCCAGCGCCGATAGGCCGGACTGGCGGGGGCCGAGGAACAGGGCGATGTCCGGCCGCCAGCTGACATAGGGCGTCTGGAAGAAGCCCAGCTCTTCCCGCCCGCGCGCCATCAGCTCGCGCAGTTGCTCGGGATAGAGCACCTTCCAGTTGATCCAGCGGTCCATGTTGACGCCGCCCAGCACCCAGCCGGTATTCATCGAATGGTGGACGTCGCCTTCCTCGATATCGGTATCGAAGGCGGCCCCGGCGCGGGCGAACATGTCGCCATCGCCCGTGGTGTCCACCACCACCTTGGCCATCACTGCCTGACGCCCGGCCTTCGATTCGAAGATGACGCCCTTGGCCACGCCATCTTCCACCACGGGCCGTGCGGCCCAGGCATGGAACACGATTCGCACGCCCGCCTGCAGCAGCATTTCCTGATTGTTGAGCTTCATCCGTTCAGGATCGAGCGTGGGCGCCCATTGCACTATGCCATGGAAGGCCGTGGTGCGCTGGCCCCAGTAGCCGGCCTTGATCGGATCTTGCGAACCCCAGTCCTCGCGTGGCGGGCCGGCCACGGCTTCGGGCGGCATGCGTTCGATGAACTGGCGGGCAAAGCCCTGGATCACATGGTTGCCCTGCCAGTCGGTCATGCGGTCGATCCACATGACCAGGCCGCCGGTGGAAAGGCCGCCAAGGCAATTATAGCGTTCGATCAGCGTAACGTCCGCGCCCGCCTTCGCCGCCGCCCAGGCCGCCGCGCAGCCGGCCGGGCCGCCGCCGATCACGGCCACGTCGCAGCGGTGGTACACGTCCACATCGCGCGCATCCTCCCGGATGGTGCCGGTGCCGTTGCGCGGGGGCAGGGTGTGGCTGGTGGATTCGAACACGTCCGATCCCAGGAAGCGTTCCTCGCTATGCCCTTCCACACGGTGCATCTTCGGCTTGTCGTCGGCCATTTCCCGGATCCTCAATCTGTTTGCTAGCCTGCTAATCATATGGCGCGCGCCACGCAAGGCGATCTCACGCACGAAAGCGGATTGCGCGCCTGCCACCTCTCCGCTAGGGCGCGCCTTCCCATGACTGTGGATTCTTCCACAGGCGGGGATGAGGCCCGATGGCGGAGTGGTGACGCAGCGGACTGCAAATCCGTATACGCCGGTTCGATTCCGGCTCGGGCCTCCACCTTCCACGCCCCGGCTTGCGGCACCACCGCAAGACCATTAAGGGGCGCGGCAGAGTGCCGCTTTAGCTCAGTTGGTAGAGCACATCATTCGTAATGATGGGGTCACGTGTTCGAGTCACGTAAGCGGCACCACCTACTCAAAGGTACTTTCCCTAGGAAATCTGCGGCTTAACAGCGAAAGGGTCTTTCGCTGGACGCCCGATTTTGCCCAGGTTCGAATGCTCGAACACAGTGGCTTTGGAGAGGCTTTGGCTGGTTGGTTCGCGCAGGCGCGGCGGACATATATTTGGGCAAAGTGCTGGAGTCCGATCGGCCCGGCCTTTCTGCTTAGTCACACGTGGGGGTGCCATCCCGCCTGCACCGGGGCAGGGCGCCTATTTCCCGTTGAATCTCGATTCCCCAACTGCGGAAGTCTTTCTCGATCTGGGGAGAAGCGCTAGGCGGCGGTTGCGTCTTCGCGTGCTTCATTCACCTTGTCGGAAAGGGCGCAGGTACGGTCCTAAAATCCGGGCCTATGTGGCCTGTTGACTGGTCGCAGTCATGGTTGATGGTGTGCGGCTGTGCTCGCGGCGCCGGGGTATGAGGGCTGAAAACGGCCACTGCCCGAACAGCACTAAGCGCCCTGCAGCTTCTTCCTGAACAGGGATCGGATAAGGCGATCTTCCAGTACCCGGCCACCCACATAGAGGGCCGCGAAGATTCCGGCGAAGACATAGGCGGGCGTGGGCGAGTGCTTGTCTTTCTTTTCCTTCTTGTCCTTGTCGTCGTCCTTCTTCGGCTTTTCAGGGGCCGGGGCGCCCAGGGCCTTGTCGATCGGGTTCTGTGGCAGGGCCACGTCCTTCTTCTCGGGCTTCTTTTCCGCATCCTTGGCCTTGCCGGATTTTTCGGCGGCTTCGGTGGCCTGCTTTTCAAGTGAGTTCACTGCGATGGCGAGCTGGGCAAAGCCCAGAAACAGCAGCGGGGCCAGGAAGCAGAACAGCAGTGCGCGGCTGATCAGGTGATAGCGTAGAACGGGGCCTGTCGCGCCGTTCTCGATCTTCAGGACGCCGCTGTCGAAGACGGACATCTTGTCCTGCGCTGCCTGATCCTTCTTGGTGAAGGTCAGGCTGTCTCCCGTCCGGGCATGGGAAGTGCCGTTCTGGTCGAACAGCGGGGCCAGCCGTTCGAAGGCTTCATCGTTCGATTGTTCGGGGGGCAGTTCCAGACTGCCCCTGATATGCCATATCCAGTCGATGAAGCGCAGGTTCACATCAATTCCAGTCGGGTAAGATTTTCTGGGGCGACCCGGGCGCAAGGGCTCGATCCGGATCGCTCACAGCGATCCTGGTGCGGGCAATGACCTGGGAAAGAGTAATGGAACGGTGGTGGTGGAATGGGGCAGGCCGCGTGGGCAGCGCTGCCCCCCGATCACTCCGCCGGAACCGCAACCGGGTGCCGGGCGAATTTTTCCTTCAGCGTCTTCCATGCTTCGGTGAAGGGATAGTGCATGGTCTCGCGGATCGACATGCGGCGTCCACCTTCCATGCCCAGCAGCTCCGCCTCGCCATCGACACAGGTGCCGAAGATCCGGTCGATGAATATCCAGGTGCTGGAATAATTGCTGCGGCTGGCTTCGTAATCCTGCGAGTGGTGCACGCTGTGATGTTCGGTCGTGTTGAACAGGAAGCGCCACCAGCGGGGCGAATTGAAGCGGACATTGATGTGCTGGTAGGAACCGACCGCGAGGCCGAGAGTGCCGGCGAGCAGCGCGGCGCGGGGCAGGAAGTCGAAGAACCCGCCGATTCCCAGCCCGATCAGGAAGAGTTCCACCGGATTGCCGACGGCGCCCTTGTTGATGTTCAGCTGGGTGATGAAGTGATGCGGCGCGTGAGTGAGCCACAGCGGATACCAGTTATGCATCCCGCGATGCATCCAGTACTGGCCGAAATCGAAGATGATGGAGATCATCAGTGCCTGCACCAGCAGCGGCAGGCCCGTGAACCAGGCGAATTTTTCCCAATGGAAGGAATTCTGGATCGCCTCGATCATCGCACCGTCACCGACATAGCTGTCGACCATGCGCAGGATCGTATAGCCCAGCGAGACATAGAACAGGTCGGTCGCCAGTTCCTTCCAGGTCAGGCGCCAGCTGTCATAACGAGGGTTCACCCATTCCAGCGCCATCAGCAGCACTCTGAAGCCGATGCCGATGCCGATGGCGGTTGATGCCTTGGCGATGGAATTGGGTGCGTAATACCAGAACGCTATCAGTGCGAACAACACTGTGGGCTGGAACCAGGTGAAGATGAACTGCTTTACCGGTCCGCCTTCCAGCCTGCCGATATTTTCCCAGCCGATGGTCACTGGCGCGTCTGCGCCGATTACCCTGTTGCCTACACGAACTCCGTCCATAACGCCCGCCCTCGCAATGCGTGGATGCCAGTCTTGGTAATACGAATCGTTGTCAGCGTAATACTAAATATTTTTCGCGTCTAGATTCTTTCGCGGGTGCAGCAATCTCTTGTTCGCGGATGCCGAAATGGCCTGCCGCGAATTCCCTTCGCCGCAGATTTACTGGGCTTCGCGCCTGCATTGACCGCGGGTGAGACATGCCGGAAGTGGCTTGAAGCGGCCTTTCCTCTCTCAAATCTGTGCAGGTGCACTCAGTCGGTGCTTCGCGATCCCGTCTGAAAAGAATCCGTCACATAATTACGGTACGTGCACGTTCTGTAAATCAGAACCAATTCCCCGGCCCGGCCTGATTCCGGCTCGCCAGGGTTACCAGAGAAGGACAGAGATCGTGTCGAAGAAGCCATTCCTGCTGGCTGCCACTGCCCTGATGTGCGCCACGCCCCTGCATGCGCAGACTGTTTCGCAACCGCAGGACGAAGAGGCTGACGGTGGGGACATCGTCGTTACCGCGCAGAAGCGCTCTCAGCGCCTCTCCGAAGTGCCGATTGCCATCAGCGCCTTTGATGCGGCCGCACTTGAGCGGATCGACGCAACGGAACTGCAGCGCGTGGCACAGGTTACGCCCGGCATCTCGATCCAACTGCAGGACCGCCTGCTGCCCGGTATTTCGGTGCGCGGTATCACGTCCGATGACACATCGCCCGCATCGGAACCGCGCGTTGCGCTGTTTCAGGACGGTATCCCGATCACCCAGATCGCCTCGGCCTATGCGGAGATGTTCGACGTCAACCGCATCGAGGTGGAGCGCGGCCCCCAGTCGACCCTCCATGGCCGCTCGGCCCTGAATGGCGGCATTTCCGTCTATCAGCAGATGCCGGAGCCGGACCTGGGCGTGGACTTCAAGGCGGGCGTGGGCGACCGCGGCTTCCTGCTGGGGCAGGCCGTGGTCAATGTGCCGGTGAGCGACAATTTCGGCGTCCGCTTCGGCGCCCTTATGCGCCAGCGCGATGGTGCTCTGGCCGATGCGGATGGCGAAGGGACGTATAACAACGTCAACAGCCAGGCCTATCGCCTGACCTCCCGCTTCGAACCTACTGCCAATCTGCGCTTCAGCCTGGCGGCGACTTACGATGTGGACGACACGGATAGCGGGGGCGCGTTCAAATCCAACGTCTACCTGCCGCGCGACCAGACCACCGGCGAGGTGATCGGCGATCTCGATTTCTGGAGCCCAACGCATCTCAGCACCCTGCCGGGCATGGCAGATGCCTATAGCAAGCGCGAGATCCTCGGCCTCAGCGGTACGACGGAACTAGACCTGAACGACATTTTCCGCCTCACGTCGATCACCGGCTATCGCTGGTACAAGGCCTGTCAGGCGGGCGACATCGACGGCACCACGACCGACATCATCGCCTATGATCTTTGCAATGGCGGGGAACAGGTTTCGGAAGAGCTGCGCCTCAATATCGACCGGACCGGCATGTTCGAAGGGTTCGTCGGCGCAAGCTATTTCAATGCCAGCAATTACCAGATGACCGATCTGGGCACGGATGAGCGCGCGGCAGCCCTGCTGTTTTCGGGATCACTGCTCCGCTCTGCTCCCATGGGCCTCACCACCAACCAGATCGTTGGCGCGCTTGGCGCCACGGCGTCCAACTACAAGGCGCTCCATCTCGATCGCCGCCGGACGGATGCGGATATCGAGACCTTCGACGTGTTCGCCGATGGCACTTTCCACCTTACAGACAAGTTCGAGGCCTTTGTCGGCGGCCGCGTGACGTGGGATCGCAAGGATATCGCGATGCAGGTGACGACACCTTTGGGCGTCTCGCGCCTGACGGGTGGCGGCCTGCTGATGACGATGACCACTGGCGGCGCGGTTGTGAGCGGCGATCACAATTCATCCGTCATCACGGGCAGGGCCGGGCTTCGCTACGAATTCTCGCCCGAGTTCAACCTTTATGCCGTCTATGGCCTGGGCAAGCGGCCGGAAGTAATCGACCTTGGCCCGACGGGCGCAGCCAACATCCTTCCTTCCGAAAGCCTCAGCTCTTTCGAGGTCGGGAGCAAGTTCCGCGCATTCGGCGGGCGGCTGACGGGGGATATTGCCGCCTATCACTTCCGCTATTCGGATTTCCAGACCTACCAGCGCAATCAGGACCGGCTGGTGCCGGTCAATGCCGGCAAGGCGGAAGCGACCGGGCTGGAGGCGCAGGCGAACTGGCGCGTCATATCGGGGCTGACTGTCTTCGGCAGCTATTCCTACAACCACGCCCGCTTCACCACCGGCGCCTATGACGGCAACCGGTTCCGCAATGCGCCGGACCACAAATTCGCGCTGGGCTTCGAGGCGAGCGTGCCGACCGGGCTGGGCGATCTGTCCTTCGTCCCGGTCTACACCTGGCAATCGAAGATCTTCTTCAGCGACGATAATGACCGGGCAGATCTGCAGGTCCGCTCACGCGCGGCATTCTCCGATACGGCCGTCGATGAATTCCAGCCTGCTTACGGCCTGCTCAACGCGCGGCTTGGACTGAACATCGCCAATGGCCCGTGGAGCATCAATCTGATCGGCGACAATCTCACGGATGAAAAATTCATCGTGGATGCGGGCAATACGGGCGATTCGTTCGGCATGCCCACCTTCATCGTCGGGGCGCGCCGGACTGTCAGGCTCGAAGTGAGCGCACATTTCTGATCACCAGCAAATGGCAGGCGGCGCGTTGCCAAGGGCACGGGCCGCCTGCCGGAATGAGGCAACATGAAACTCGACAGACGTGAAGTCATGGGCGCCGCAGTCGGCGCCATGCTGCTCGGAGCGTCCGGCGTCCCGGCAGGCGCGAAGGCCGCACAGAAGGTCAGCTTTCGGCACGGTATCGCATCGGGCGATCCGCTGCATGACCGGGTTATCCTCTGGACCAGAGTGACGCCGGAAGGCGATCCGCCGCAATCCCTCCAAGTGGAATGGGAAATCGCTAAGGATGCCGATTTCCGCCGAGTGATCCGCCGCGGTACCACCCTGACGAGCGGCGCGGCAGACTTCACGGTCAAGGTCGACGCTGCCGGGCTGAAGCCGGACACCGAATATGCCTATCGCTTCCGCTGCGGGGATGTGGTCTCGCCAGTGGGCCGCACGAAGACATTGCCGGTCGGCAATGTCGATAATGTGGTGATGGCAGTGGCGTCCTGCTCGCTGTTCTCGACTGGCTTCTTCAATGCCTATCGCGACATCGCCAGCCTCGACCGGCTCGATCTGGTCATGCATCTGGGTGACTATACCTACGAATATGGCGGCGCGCCGGATCAGCTCGGCATGAGCATTGGCCAGCAGATCGGCCGTGCGCCCACGCCTGCCCATGAAGCTGTGACGCTGGCCGATTATCGTGAGCGCTATGCCTGTTATCGCAGCGACGAGGATTTGCAGGCCGCCCACGCCCGCGCGCCGTGGATCGTCGTGTGGGACGATCACGACACCACCAATGACGACTGGGTGGGCGGCGCACAGAACCACCAGCCGAGTGAAGGATCGTGGGAAGATCGCAAGGCCGCATCGGTTCAGGCCTTCTTCGAATGGATTCCGATACGCCCGCCCGAAGCGGGCAAGCCGCGAGTGGACATCAGCCGCACATTCGAGCTGGGGAACCTCGCTACCATCATCATGATGGAAAACCGGCTTGTGGGGCGCGACCGGCAGGTCGATCTGCGTAATCCCACGGATGTGACATGGAACGTGCTGGACATGACCGGGCCGGACCAGCCCGCGCTGGTCACGGATCCCGCCATTCGGAAAGACGTTCTCACTGCGGCGTTGACCGGCAAACCTGTGCCGGCGCCCTATGAAGTGCGCGTCGATCCCGAGAGCCTGCGCAAGGCGATCTCACGGCCGGATCGCAGCGTATATGGTCATTCGCTTGAGGAATGGCTCTCCGGCCAGCTGCGCACTTCGGTGGCCGCCGGGAAGAAGTGGCAGATCATCGGCAATCAGGTGGTCATGGCCCGCACAACGGGTGCGGACATCGTGGACTTCCTCGGCCCAGAGGGCTGGCAGAAGGCCTATGCGCAGGTCACGCCGCAGCTTCGCCCCTGGCTGAAGCAGCTTGAGACCCTGCCGGACGATCTGCCCTTCGAGTTCGACGGCTGGGATGCCTATCCCGCCGCGCGGTCGCGGATGGATGCCATGCTTGCCAGCAGCGGCGGGCGCCCGGTCGTGCTCTCGGGGGACAGCCACGCGTTCTGGGTCAACTCGCTTACCGATGCGCAGGGCAGGCAGGTGGCCGCCGAAGTCGGCACAACCTCGATCACCAGCAGCAGCCTTGGCAACATGCTGGGCGGCCTGGAACTGGGGCCGCTCTTTTCCGGGTCCTGCCCGGAAGTGCGTTTCTGTCAGCACCTCACGCGCGGCTATAGCCTCGTCACGCTGACGCCGGACGATATGCGGGTGGACCTGATCGGCATGTCCACCGTGCTGCAGCGGGATTATCAGCGCTTCGTGCTCAAATCCTTCCGCCTGCCCACAGATGCCGAAGGGCATATCGGGCAGTGGGAGGATCTGACGCCCACGGCATAGGCTGTCGCGTCAGGACGCAGCCAATCGGGCGGCGGCGGGGCGGAAATGGCCTCGCCGCCGCTATGCATGCATCACCCTATTGCTTTGCGGGGAAGGCATCCAGCATCGCGATGGCCTGATCGACCAGCATGTCGATCTGTTCCGGCGTCAGCTCGGCCCGCAGGAAGGTGAGGCGGTAAACGACGCTGCCCAGCAGCGCATGCGCCGTGAAGCGCAGTTGCTCCTCATCCACATCCTTGCCCAGCTTGCGGAACTGCTTGAGATAATATGGCTCCACCGAACGCAGATGCGTGTCGAGGATCGAGGCCATTTCGGGCGAACGGCGCGCCAGCGAAGCAATGTGCAGGATGGCCCCGCCACGCTCTTCCGAAAGATAGGTCACGGCGGTCTGGATCAGCGAGCGCAGGCCTTCGCGCGGTGTCGCGCTTTCGTCGATTTCCGGTTGGAACGACAGCAGGGTATCCCGCAACACGCTGTAGACCAGCGCGGCTTTCGAGGGGTGGCGGCGATAGATCGTCGCCCGGTTGCAGCCGACCGCTGCCGCCACGGCTTCGAAAGTCAGCGCGTCGTAACCAAGCTCAGACAGCAGGCGCCATGTCTCTTGCGAGATCTTTCTGCTCTTTTCGGCATCCACGGGCCTGCCCCGACGGCGCGGCTCTTTCTCCAGGGTTTCCTGCTGCAAAGGGCGGGGCGGCATTGAAGAAATCCTGTAAGTTCCGGCAAGCCTGCCATTATAGCCAAAAAGCACGGAAAACAGCCATTTCCGACGTCTGGGAAACGGTACAGGACCGGCGGATCGAGTGCAAGCCGGGCAAGGCCTTGCCGCACATTCCGGCTCGTTCCGGAATTGCGGTCCAGTCGAGCGTAGAACGGCCCCAATCGGGCTTCTTAAATCACGCTGCGTAAGGTAAATGTGCCGCCTTCAGGCTGGCGCTCTCGACATGGCGTGACTTGGCGGCGTTGAAAGTCCCGGATTGCAGTCAGGGCGCAGGGCAGTGCCCCTTGGCCGTGACAGGGTTGCAACGCAGGTAACTGCCATCGGCGAACCGCACCATGTAGTCGGAGAAGCGCCTGTCAGGCAGGGGATAGTCCGTCGAGACGATTGTCGCCCCGCTCGCCAGTGCGCGGTCGCGCCGGGATACGTCATCCGCCCGTGCTTCCGCCGTATCCGTATCGGCCCGTGTGTAGGTGAGCATTCCGGCACCTTGCGCCGTGGCGATACGCGGGTCCGCCGGATCTGGCAGGATCGCCCAGCGCTCGCGCTCCACAGGCAGTGGCGCGCCTTCGCCGGGCCGTTCGCCCGCAAGCAGCAGCGACAGGTTTGAGCTGGCAGCGGCCACGCGATAACTGGCCGCTACTCGATCCTCGTCGAGGAGGAAGAACATCACCTTGCCCCTGCTCCGGTCGATTGTCGGCCAGCCCGCCGCCACATCGGAGGAGCGAATGAGACGATCAGGGCCGAAGGTGCTGGAAATCTCCGCCTCCAGTCGCGTCCAGCCATCCTTGCAGAGGATCGGGCATTGCCTGCCCGGCGTGCCTCCCTTGATTTCCAGCATGATCAGGATCGGAACGTGATCGCGATGTCGGTCAGACCAGTTCGCGATCTCGCGCAGGCATTCGCGGAATAGCGGGCAGGTGCTGCGCGGATCATAGGCTTCCTTGTGGAACACCTTGAAGCCGGGCTGGCCCATCGTCCCTTTCGCATCCCACGGGGCATCGGGTGCCAACCCGTGCCTGCGCAATGCGGCGAATATGCCGGGTTCGGCAAAGCGGCCGCCCTGCGGATCGTCATACAGGTCCAGTTCGAAGGCGCGCAGGCCCAGTTGAAGCTGGGTTTCGAGCGGCAGGTTGGAATAGGCGATGGCGCGTGCCAGTGCCTGGCCCGGCCATTCAGGACCGTCGCTATATCCCGAACTCATCAGATAAAGCAGCATCGTGCTGTCGGGCGCGATATGATAGCTGTTATGGGTCTCGATATATTGAACCTGATCCAGCCGTAGCGCGCCAAGCTTGGCATGTTCCCGCGAAGGTTCCGGCCCGCTGCCCAGCGTGGTGCCGGACAAGAGAATGGCCGCCGCAAAAGCGGCGATAGGCTTGTTCATGCTGGGCGGGTCTTTCACGGTCACTTAATTTTCGTTAGGTGATTTAATGGACGCAGCAAGTGAAGTTTCCGTGACAGATCCGGCCATCACCCGTTCTTCAGGCATGTATCCGTGAGCCGGGCGCAGGAAGGCACGGGCGCGCAGGGCTTCGATCTGTCGCGCATCGGCTATGCCAGCGGGAATTTCGCCAAGAACCTCCTGTGGGGTTCTACGGAAGTCACCCTGCTGTTCATGATGACGCAATTGCTGGGCATCAGGGCCGATGTGGCAGGTGCTATCCTGCTCGTCTCACTGGCGGTGGATGCGATTTTCGATCCGCTGGTGGGTATCCTCAGTGACAGGATTTCCAGCCCGCTGGGGCGCTATGGCCCGTTCATCCTGATCGGGGCGCCGCTGGCCGGGCTGACCTTTGCCGCGATCTATGCATTACCATGGCTGGGCATCGGCAATGCGGCCCTGGCCTTCACGCTGATCGTGGCCTTCCGCATATCCTACTCGCTGATCGACATGCCGCACAACGCGCTGCTTTCGGCGGTGACGACCGACAAAACGGGCCAATCGCGGCTGACGATCTATCGCTTCTTCTTCAGTTCGCTCGCATCGCTGGCCGTGGCCATGTTCCTCACGGCAATGATTGCGGGTGCCGGCCTCTCGCCCGGAAATATCGCCATCTACGGCATGCTGGCCGGGGCGTTGTCGATGGGTGTGATGATCCTGTCCTGGCGCTCCGTCGCGTCGCGTGACCGGGAGTTTCGGAGGCGCGCCCCCCGCAGCGAGCCGGCTCGTGCATTGGTGCTGCAGGTCTGGCGCTATCGGCCTTTCCTGCGCGCGCTCCTCGCCGGCGCAGTGGCATCGGCCACGGTTCCGTTGCTGCCCAAATGCGTACTCTATGTCGCAGGCCCGCTGCTCCACCAGCCGGAACTGGCGCCGCGCATGCTGGCGGTGATGATTGCGGGGCAGTTCTGCGGGTTGCCTGTGTGGATGGGGATTGCCGGGCGCCTCAACCATGCGGGCATGCTGGCGGCTGCCCATCTGGCAAGCGCCATCGGCATGGCCGTGGGGCTGGCGGCGCTGTTCCGCTTCCAACCTCTCCTTCTGCCCGCCATGTTCATCTGCGGCCTTGGCGCTTCGGGCATATATTCGCTGATCTGGGGCCTGATCGCCGATGCCGCGCACCGGCTTCAGATGCAGACCGGCACGGATGCGAACGGCGTGGTCTTCGCCAGCGCGATCCTGACGCAGAAACTGGCGATAGGCGGGGGCGTGGCAGGGTTCGGGCTGGCACTGCAGCTCTCGGGCTATGTGGCCGATGCGCAGCCCGGCATGGCGGCAAGGGCCACGATCGTGGCAGGGGCTTTCGCAGTGCCGCTGGCGGGTTCCCTGCTGGCGATAGCGCTGCTGGCGCTGCTGCGCGGACAGGTCGGCAAAGGGCGCTAACGCGAAGGCATCGGTCAGCGCAAAGCCGTTGCCCGGGAACGATTTACCGCTCTGTCGCTTCATAGAAACCGGGGGACAGGCTGACGCACCATGCTCGGCATGCACGAGGCGTAATGCTATCGTGCCTAGGGTGCTGGGACAAAACGGAAAACTTGGATGCCCCTCATTCTGCTCGCCGATGACGACGATATTCTGGCCGATCTTGTCCGCTTCCGGCTGGAAAGCGAAGGGCACCGGCTGATCGTGGCGAGCGACGGTGCGCAGGCCGTGGAACTCGCTCGCGAGCATCGGCCGGATCTGATAATTCTCGATTCAATGATGCCGATCCTGACCGGGCCTGAGGCGCTGCGCAGGATACGGGAAGACGCGGAAACAGCCGGGATACCGGTTGTCATGCTGACTTCGCGAAAGGGAGAGGACGATGTGGTTTCCGCTCTCAAGCTCGGTGCGAATGAATATATCACCAAGCCGTTCCGGCCGCAGGAACTCGCCGCAAGGGTTGAAAGCGTGCTTCGCCAGAGCGGGAAGGGCGGCAATGCTGCCTAGGCTGATTGCGGCAGCCTTCTTGCTCGGCTCGGCGACAATCGCCTCTGCCCAGACCGCAGACCAAGACGCGGCCAGCGCCGTGACCACCCTTGAAAACGCAGTCCGTCAGTCTCCCGGTGATGCGGACGCTCTGCGGCGCCTGGCTGGTGCGCAGGCCGCCGCTGGTGACCTGGCGGCGGCCCTTGCCACTATCGACCGCGCCGCAGCGCTGGCACCGCAGGACAATGACGTGCTGCTGGCAAGGGCGCGCATCCTCCTGTGGTCAGGACGACGGAAGGAGGCGCGTGAACAGGCCGAAGCCGTAAGGCTGCGCACGCCGGACTATCCCGATCTGGCCGAAGTGATCGAGGCGCTTGAACGGCAGGAGAGGCCGACCTCGCAATCGGGCCTGTCAGTCTATGGCGGCGTGTCAGGGATCGACTTCGAGGCGGGCGGCAGCGCTACGTGGTACAGCGCCGGCGGCAGCATCTTCCACCGCTTCGGGAATACGACGCTATCCGCAACAGCCGATTACGAGGAACGTGCCACCGCGGATACGCGGCTTGGCCTGCGAGTGGATCAACGGATAGGTGAAGGCACGGCCTATGCCGCATTTGCCGTGACGCCATCGGCCGATTTCCGGGAGGAATGGAGCGTTTCTGGCGGGGTGGATGTCCCGACACTGCCTTCGCTCGATCTGGTGTTCGATGCACGTTATGCCCATTACGCGGCGAATGACGTGGTCGCGCTGCAGCCGGCCCTGCGCTGGCATGCCTCGCCCAACCTTTCCCTCACCGCGCGCTGGATCAACCTGTTCCAGTCCGACGGAGGCTATCGCAGCGGCGCGTCCCTGCGGGGCGACTGGACGCTGGGTGAGGGGAGCAGCATCTTTGCCGGTGCGGCGACCTATCCCGATACGGAAGCGGGCACCACGCGGCAGGTCCGATCGGCCTTTGCCGGTTTTGCCGTGCCCTTGTCCGGCCGCCTGGCTCTGCGCGCTTCGGCCGAATATGAGGAGCGCGACCGCAGTTACACCCGCAAGGCCGCCACGCTCGGCCTGGCATGGAGGTTCGGCGGTTAGCTATGCCGATCATCGTCATCGACATAACTCTGGCCTTCTTCCTTGCAGCGTCGATCGTTCTGGCAATCCTCACATTCCGTCGCTGGCTGTCGGAGAAAGATCGCGCGACGCGCACCGAGCTGCGCCGCAGGATCGCGCAGGCCTATGTCGGGCGACTGGAAGTCAGCACATTGCCGCCGGAAATAATACAGGCATCGCCGCAGGTAAGGCTGGAGGCGGTATCGCACCTGCTGCAGCTCCTGCGCGGGAGCGAGCGCGACAAGCTGCTTCAGATCGCAGATGAGGAGCGCCTGTTCGACACTGCCCTGCATTTTGCGGAAAGCCCGCGTGCCGCGCGCCGTTCGGAAGCGATCCGCACGCTTGACCAGTTCGGCAGCCCACGTTGCGTCAGCGCCCTGCAGATGCTGATGGCCAATGACGAGGAAAACGAAATCCGGCTGGAGGCGGCGGCGGCGCTGGCGCGGCTGGGCAGGCTTCCCTCCGCCAAGGATACGATTTCAATGCTGGGCCTGCGGCACGGGCAGGTGATCCGGCTGCATCGTGCCCTGTTCCGCTCTATCGCGGCCCAGCATCCCGAACAGATCCGCGAATTGCTGCATGAGGATGTCCAGCCGGACCTGCGCGCCGTGCTGATCGACGCGGTCGCCTATGGCGGCGATCTGCGTGACGTTGCCGAACTGGAACGCGCTGCGCGCGAACCCGTGGCGGAAATCCGCGCGGCGGCCGTGCGTGCTGCGCGGCTGGTGGGCGATCCCCGGACGGAGCCCTGGGTGATCGCCGCCCTGTCAGACGAAGCGGAGATCGTGCGCATTCAGGCCGTGCAGAGCGTGGCCAAGCTGGGCTTCAAGTCCGCCTTGCCGAAGCTGCGCGAATTGCAGGATGACGCATCGGTATGGGTCCGCGTGCGGACCGGAGATGCCATGGCCCTGCTCGCACCGCAGGCCCCGGCCGGGGAAGCGGGATGAGCAGCGCGCAGGCCCTCCATATTGCCGCAATGGCGGTGATGGTTCTCGCATGGTCGTGCTTTCTGGTGGTGCTCGCGCGCAATCTGGTCAGCGGGGTGCAACTGGCCGTGGCGGCATGGGTCTTCTGGACCCGGATCGAACCGGCACCGCGCGCGATCGATCTGTGGTCGCGCTCGGTCGATCTGGCGCCACCCATCTCGGTGATCGCGCCTGCCTATAATGAAGAGCTTTCCATCACGCAGAGCGTGCGTGCGCTGCTGGCGCTGGAATATCCCGAACACGAGATCATCGTGGTCAATGATGGATCGAAGGACGCAACGCTCGCCACGCTGATCCGCGATTTCGAGCTTGAGCCGTCGGACCGTCCGCAGATCGCGGCGCTGCAGCGCACGAAGATCCTCGGCGTCTATCGCTCGCGCGTTCACCGCAACCTGCTGGTGGTCGACAAGGAGAACGGGCGCAAGGCGGACGCTGTGAATATGGGCATCGGATTTGCCCGCACGCCGCTGGTGTGCGTGATCGACGCGGATTCGATCATCGAGACCGATGGCCTGCTGCGCGCGGCAGAACCCTTCATGACCGATGACGGATCGCTGCTGGCCGTGGGCGGCGCGATCCGCATCGTGAACGGCTGCGAAGTGCGCGGGGGATCGCTGCGCAAGATCGGCATCCCGCGCGAATGGATCGCCCGCTTTCAGGTGATCGAATATTTTCGCGCCTTCCTCACCGCGCGCGTTGCCAATGCCCATTTCAATTCGCTGCTGCTGATTTCCGGGGCATTCGGCCTGTTCCGGCGGTCTGCGCTGGTTGAGATCGGCGGCTATCGCCACGATACGGTGGGCGAGGATCTGGAACTGGTCGTCCGCCTGCATCGCTACAGCCTTGAACGGAACATTCCCTATCGCATCGGCTTCGTGCCGGAGATCGTGTGCTGGACGGAAGCCCCTGTTTCGATGCTTGGCCTGAAGAACCAGCGCTCGCGCTGGCAGCAGGGCGCGCTCGAAACGCTGGAGGCCCATCGCGGGATATTGTTCAACCCGCGCTATGGCCGCATCGGGATGCTGGCCACGCCCCAGATGCTGGTGGAGGACGTAATCGGCCCGCCGGCTGAAGTGATCGGCTATCTGGTGGTGCCAGCCGCATGGGCGCTGGGCCTACTGTCAGGCCAGATGGCGCTGGCCTTCCTCGCCCTGACGGTGGCCTTCGGCACGGGGCTGAGCATCGCCACGCTGGCGCTGGAAGAGGCCCAGCTGCGGCGCACCCCTTCGGCGGCAGACCTGCTGAAGATCGCCGCGGCCGCCCTGCTGGAGAATTTCGGTTTCCGGCAGGCCAACCTCGTCTTCCGGCTGGTGGGCATCAAACGTCACCTCAAGCGGGAGACTGGCTGGTCCGCCGTGCCGCGCACCGGTTTCAGCTAGAGATATTTGCGGAACTGGACGATGGCGTCTTCCAGTTCGTCTGCCTCACCCGAAGCGTCGCTGGCCTCGATCGCATGTTCGAGACTGGCGGCTTGCGCGCCCAGTTCCTCGTCGCCGAAGATGGCGGCCGAACCGGCCAGCTTGTGCATCAGCCGTCGCAATTCTTCCGTATCTTCCTTTGGTGTGCCGGGCAGGGCGGCAAGGCAGCGTTCCAGCTGGGCGACCGCATCACTCTTGAACTTCTCGTAACGCGGACGCAGCGCCTCCACTGTGGCCGTATCCTCGTCCGGCAGGTCGGCCTTGCGGCGCTTGGGCAACATCCGGTCGAACATGCGGCCCAGTTCGCCCATTTGTACGGGCTTGGCCAGATGGGCCTGCATCCCGGCCTCAAGGCATGCTTCCACATCGCTCTGGAAGGCATTGGCGGTCAGAGCGACGATGGGCAGTTCTTCCGCTGTGATACCTGCTGCGCGGATGCGGCGGGTCGCTTCCAGCCCGTCCATGTCGGGCATCTGGATGTCCATCAGCACCAGTTGGAAGGGTTGCCCCTTGGCTTTCGCCTCTTCGATCATGTGGATCGCTTCGGTGCCGCCTGCCGCAGATTCGTGACGATAGCCTGCCCTGTCTATCAGCGCCGTGACGAGCAGGCGGTTGATCTCGTGATCGTCGGCCACAAGGATGCAGCGATCATCGGTTGTACCTTCAGGCTCGCGGCGCCGTTCGGCGGGGAGCCGTTCCTCTTCGGCTTCGGGAATGTCGCTGGGGACATAGGGCAGGCGTAACGTGAAGCGCGACCCCTTGCCCGGCTGGCTTTCCACGCGCAGCGTCCCGCCCATCAGCGTCGCCAGCCTGCGGCTGATGGCAAGGCCTAGCCCGGTCCCGCCATATTTCCTCACCGTGGTGGCATCGGCCTGTACGAATTCGTCGAAGATCGCGTCCAGCCTTTCAGGCGCGATGCCGATGCCGGTATCGGCCACGGTGATTTCGATGCCTTGCTCTCCGTCCCGCACGGCAAGCACGCCGTTTACGGTGACAGCGCCGCGATCTGTGAACTTGATCGCATTGCCCATCAGGTTGGACAGGATCTGGCGCAGGCGCAGCTTGTCCGCCAGAATATAGGGCGCGATCTCGCCGGCAAATTCGGCCTTCAGCTCCAGCTTCTTCCCTGCCGCAGCCGCCCGCATCAGTTGCAGCGTGCCGTCCACGGTCTTTCTTATGTCCAGACTGTCGACGGCAATCGTTGTCTGGCCGGAATCGATCTTCGATATGTCGAGGATGTCGTTGATCAGCGCCAGCATGGACTGGCCGGATTCGACGATCAGATCGGCATAGTGGCGCTGCTGTTCGTCCAGATCGCCTTCGCGCAGCAGTTCGGCAAAGCCCAGAACTCCATTCATCGGCGTGCGGATTTCGTGGCTCATATTCGCAAGGAAGGCCGATTTGGCGAGGGCAGCGCTTTCCGCCTGGTGCAATGCGTGGCGCAAGCGTTCCTCAAGGGATTTGCGCTGCGTAATGTCGCGCACGGTTGCGATGGTTTCCATCGGCTCGCCGGTCTTGCGGTCGCGGACGAGGCGGACGTGCGATTCATGCCAGCGCCAGCCCTCGGTCTTGTGCAGAGTGCGATAGCTAAGCAGGGCGCCTTCGCTGCGCCCGGCGAACATGTCTTCGTAAGCAGCCTTGATCTTCAGCAGATCGGCCTCGTTAATCGGGATTTCGACCTGTTTGCCGATGACTTCCTCGGGCGTGTAGCCGCTGATGTCGAACAGCGAGGGCGAGGCATAATGGCAGATCTGGTCGGTGCCGACTGTGATGATTGCATCCGTCGAATTATCGGCCAGGAACTGGAACTGCGCGCGCTGCTCCTCCAGTTCCTCACGCGCCTCTACAACTTCCGTAATGTCGAACACCACGCCGATGAAGCCGACGCGCGCGCCACCGTCGTTGGTTTCGGGCGTTGCCATCGCCATGACCCAACTGATGCCGCCATCCGGCCGCAGGAAGCGGAACTGGGCGTGGAAACGGGCGCCTGCCTCTACTGTGGTGGCCCACAGCTTGGCGATCTTGGCCCGGTCCTGCGGGTGCAGCGCCTTGGCCCAGCCCGGCCCCATCGCCTGTTCCCGCTCCAGCCCGGCAAGGTCCAGCCAGGCCTTGTTTACATAGGTGCAATCGCCGTCCAGCTTCGTGCGGAAGATGCCCGCGGGTGAGAGGTTCGCCAGCGTCTGGAAGCGCTGCTCGCTCTCGCTCAGCGCACGTTGGGCTTCGCGTGCCTCGGTAACGTCGCGGATGCTGCCGGTCGTCCCGGCGAATTCCCCGTTCGGCCCGCGCAAGGCCCGCACGCTGACGTCGATATACAGGATTTCGCCATCCTTGCGCAGGAAGCGTTGCTGCAATTGCAGCTCGTCCACCTCGCCGCTCACCAGTGGCGGGTACTGGAACTTGGTCTTGAGGTAATCCTCCTTCACCAGCAGCCGGGTGATCGGCGTGCCGAGGGATTCGATCACCGAATAGCCGGTCAGTTTTTCCCAGGCGGGGTTCAGGAAGGTCCAGCTGCCGTTCGGATCGGTGCGGAACACCACTTCGCGCATATTGTCGAGGATCGACTGAGCAAAGTCCCGGCTGTGGCGAAGCTGCTGCTCCAGCTTGCGCCGCTTGGCCAGCGCGAAGGCCACCGGCATGGACCCGGCGTATGTGAAGGCGAGGAACAGCTGAAGCACCATCACTTTCGTCTGCAATCCGCCATGCACAAGCTGGATCGGCCCGCTACCCAGCGATGTGGCGATGGTGGCAATTGTGGCGACGATGGCGGTGGCGACGGCAGCACCGCTCACCCCCAGCCGGAACGCGGCCAGCAGCACGAAGAGCGATGCCATGAACAGGAAAGGATATGCCGTCTGCACGAACACCAGCGACGTTCCCAGCGTGCCCAGCCCGATAACGATGGCCCATTCGGTGGCTTCTCCGGGCTCCATCAGTTGGCGACGATAGGCCATCTGCAGCAGCACCATCAGCAGCGGGGCGCCGATCAGCATGCCCAGGCCGTCAGCAATCAGCCAGGTGAACCATGTGTGCAGCGAAGGCGCTACCCCGCCCAGCCACAGGACGGCGATGGCAATCGCGGCCGAAACCATCGGCGCCATGATCCCGCCGATACCGGAAAACCACGCCAAAGTGCGGAAGTCGGACAGATCGGGCCGAGGCCCGGCAACGCGCCGGACGCCGAAATAGACCAGCATGATCTCCACGCTGTTGGCCAGGGCAAGGCCAAATGCCTGCACCGTATGGTCCCCCACCAGGAAACCCACTGCGGCATTGGCAAAGAAGCAGGGCACCACAAAGCGCAGGGCATGTTGCCAAGGGCGGCGCAGGATCATTACGACCAGAAAGGCATTGGGCAGCCACAGGGCGGCAATGCGCCCGACATCGCGCGTCAACGTGATACCGTGCCAGGCAAGCAGGCCAAACGCGAGCGCGACGAATGCCACGCGGGCGCTTACTGCCACGAAACCCCGCCCTTCACGTTCCGGAATAATGGGCACCCAGTGACACTCCCGGTCAGATTGAAGCGACCGGTTTCGGGAATCTTCGCTTAGATATGGTTAATTTGGGGTCGCTCGTTGAAAGCAGGCCCCGCACGGCATGGTGCCTGATCGGGTTGGCCATTCGGCAGACCCCGTATTTGCGCGGGTTTTGGCCGGCAGTATCCGCAAGTCACCTGTCGCTTCACTGCGCCGGAGGAGTACGGGCGGCCGCGCAGCCATTAACCTTTTCGCCGTTTGTCGCCGGTAGAACTGCGTATCATGCGGCTGGCAACTATCACTAACTGGGCATACGGCATCACCGTTGCCCTTACTTTCGTCACCGGGACAACCATGCTGCTGGCGTCCAACGCCCAGCAGGATGAGCGGGCGGCGGTGGAACTGCGGCACAGCCTTGGCAAGGCGACTGCCCGGCTCAACGTGGATACGCGCGCGCTGACCGATCATGCGCGCCAGTTCCTCGACACGGGCGACCAGTCCTACCTGATCGCCTATCGCCGCGAACTGGCTGACCTTGGCACGGTCGAAAGAAGAATTGCCCATATCGAGGATGCCGGGGCCAGTGCTGACGAACTGGCCGCACTGAAAGAGGCCGTGCGCTGGGCCGACACATTGCATGACGAGCAGTCTGCCGCGCTTGCCGCTAATGAGGCCGGCGACGCGGCCGGTGCGCGCAAGATCCTGTTCGGTCCGGAATATGAGCGGGAGCTGGACCGGGTCGATATGTTGATCGCCCGTTTCCAGGATCTGCTCGACCGCCGCGTGGAGGATGAAGTGCGCGCGGCAACTGGCGTCGCCAAGGTGTGGCGCGGCCTGTCGGAAGTGGCCATCGCGGTGACGGGCCTGCTGTTTCTGTGCGTGTTGTTCTTTGTCTTCCGCCAGCGCGTCCTTCGCCCGGTCGTGAAGCTGAGCGATGTGGTAAACCGTCTTGCCGCGCAGGATTTCGCGGTCGAACCGCCCGAGATCGGCCAGATCGACGAGATCGGCGACATGGCGCAGGCCATCCGCGTCTTTCGTGAAAACGGCATCGAGCGCCAGCGGCTGGAAAGCGAACGCGACGCCGATCTGGCAGTGCGAGACCTCCTCTCGCGCATGACCCAGCGG
The DNA here is from genome assembly GCF_001305965.1 of Erythrobacter sp. SG61-1L. Lineage (NCBI taxonomy): Bacteria > Pseudomonadati > Pseudomonadota > Alphaproteobacteria > Sphingomonadales > Erythrobacteraceae > Erythrobacter > Erythrobacter sp. SG61-1L. The sequence goes on along the minus strand of NZ_JXQC01000003.1, from coordinate 2,356,409 downwards.
ATGCAGGGCTGCGACACGCTGGACGACCTGAAAGGCGTGGTGCAGCGCTTCGTGCCCGAGATTGCCCCGGCGCGCGCCGGCAGGCTCTATCTGGTGGACGAGGAGCGCAATGCCGTTGTTGCGGCCTGTAGCTGGCTCTCGCCGATCCACTCGCCGCGCGAATTCCCGCCGACCGCCTGCTGGGCGCTGCGGCGCGGGCTGGTGCATCGCCCTTCTGGCGGGATGGTAGACGTCCCCTGCCAGCATCTGGACTTCGAGGAAGGCCATCTGCCCGATACGCTCTGCCTGCCGCTGACGGCGCAGCGCGAGACTCTGGGCCTGCTTTATCTGGAACCGGCGGCGGGCAATGACGATGTCGGCCCAACGCCGGAAATCTACCTGAACATGCTGGCCGAAAATATCGGGCTGGCGCTGGCTAACCTGCAATTGCGCGATGCCCTGCGCGAAATGGCGATGGCGGATACTCTGACCGGGCTTGCCAATCGCCGCCAGTTCGACGCGGTGCTGGAACAGCAGCTGGACCTTGCCCATCGCGAGGGCCGTCCGCTCAGCTGTGTGATGATCGACGTGGACCACTTCAAGAAGTTCAACGACACGTTCGGCCACGATGCCGGGGATGCCGTGCTGCGCGAAGTGGGCGCGGTGCTGCGCGGCGCCACGCGCGAGCCGGAATTCGTCTTCCGCTATGGTGGGGAGGAATTCACCATGCTGCTGCCGGGGGTGGATGCCACGCAGGCCGCCGCGCGGGCAGAGGAAATCCGGTCCCGCATCGGTGCGATCCAGATCGCTTATGGCGAGCGAGACCTTGGCCGGATCACTGCGTCTATCGGCGTTGCCTGCGCTCCGGACCAGTGCCGCCTGAGCCGGCTGGTGCTGAGCGCCGATGCCGCCTTGCTGCGCGCCAAGGCCAACGGGCGCGATCAGGTGGAAGTGGCCACCGGGCCTGCCCCCAACGTCCCGCAGGAACGACGCGCAGCCGCCGGCTGACCGTTCGCCCCTCGGCATACCCATGTCGCTCATCAGGCGGCATCGGCGGTTGGCAGAACGACGCAGGAATTTGACGCTGCCTGTGCCCATCTGTCTTACGTGGGTAACTCACCTGATGCTGACGCATGGGCTGGGTTGCAGCGTGGCACTTTGCGACATTTCGTGACTGGCCTCTGCGCCAAAGCGATCTAATCTGCAGGTGCTGCGGAAGGGGGATTACAATGCGGGCAAAGGCTGAGGCTAGTTGGGCTTATCGGGCTGTGCCCGCGGCCATGCTTGCGCTCTGCCTTGCCGGGTGCAGCAGCATCGGTGGCGGGGCCGTTCCCGACCATGCCATTGCCCTGCCGCCTGCATGGTCGGATGAAGGCCGCGCGGCCCCTTCCTATGATGAAGCCGTCTATTGGCAGGCCTTGGGCGATCCGGCTCTGACCGAAATCGTCGAAGCCGCTCTGGCGAATAACCTCGACCTGGCGCAATCGGCGGCCCGGCTTGCACAGGCGCGCGAGACACTGGCGCAAGCCCGCGCAGGATTCCTGCCGCAAGTGAATGCCAGCGGCGGTGCGCGGCAGGATATCCTGGATGGCGGTGGCGGCGATCCCCTGCTGAATCTGGGCGTGGATGCGAGCTGGGAAGCCGATCTGTTCGGCAGGATCGGCAATTCGGCCAGTGCCGCCCGCTATGATTACGACGCCGCAGGCTATTCGCTCGACGATCTGCGCCGTGCGATTGCCGGGCAGGTCGCCAGCCAGGTGATTTCCGCGCGTGCCACTGCCAGCCAGCTGGCCATCGCGCGCGATACCTTGCGCATTCAGGACGAGAATCTGCAGATCGCCCGCTGGCGCAATCAGGCCGGGCTGGTCTCCAGCCTCGATGTCGAGCAGGCACGCAGCCAGCGCGCGCAGACGGCGGCCAGCATTCCGCTGCTGGAAAGCAACCTTGCGGCCACATCCAACGCCATTTCCACTCTCGCGGGTGAAACGCCGGGCCGGGTGCTGGCCTTGCTGGCCCAGCCCGGTGCAATCCCCGCGCCGCCCCCGCTGGCAAAGCTGGATGTGCCGGCCGACATTCTGCGCCGCCGTCCGGATATTCGTGGGGCGGAGGCCAGCCTCTATGCCGCCAGTGCCCGGATCGGGGTGGCGCGGGCGCAGCTTTATCCGGCGCTTCGGCTTGCCGGTTCGATCGGGACGAACGATGCTGGGCCGCTGAACCTGTTCGACATGGTGACGGGTTCGATCTCCGCCACGATCAGCCAGCTGCTGTTCGATGGCGGGCGCACGCGTTCGCAGGTCCGTTCAGCAGAGGCAGCGGCGGAAGGCTCGCTCGCCGGGTGGCGCAAGTCGATCCTCACGGCACTGGAGGAAGTCGAAAGCGCCATCGCCGCACGCCGCGCCGCCGATGCGCGGCTGGCCGAACTGACCGAGGCGCTGGACGCGGCGAATAATGCCGCGATCCTTGCCCGCAGCCAGTATCAGGCCGGCCTCACCGATTTCCAGACGCTGCTTTCATCCGAAAGCCAGCTGCTTACCGCGCGCAATTCGGTGGCTTCGGCTGAGGCCGATCGCGCCACTGCCTTTGTCCGCCTCACCCAGGCGCTGGGTGGAGGCTGGAGCGAAGGCGCGCCAGCAATTTCCGATGATGGGAACACGCCATGAGTGACGGCCAGACCTCGATCGACGAATTTCTCGGCACGTCCGATCGCCCGCGTTGGAAGCGCTGGGCGATGTTCTGGGTTCCGGCAGTGGTGCTGGTTGTGGGCCTGATCGTGGCGGCACTGCTGATCGGCCGCAACAGCGGGCCGGGCTATGTTACGGAAGACATCGTCAAGCGCTCGCTGGACGTGGAAGTTACCGCTACGGGCAATCTGCGGCCGACCAATCAGGTGGATGTCGGCTCCGAAGTTTCGGGCAAGATCGACGAGATCTATGTCGACGTGAACGACAGGGTCACGCGCGGGCAGGTGCTGGCGCGGATCAATACCGACGTGATCGACGATCAGATCAAGCAGGCGCGCGCCAGCCTTGCTTCCGCCCGTGCTTCGGTGGCACAGGCTCAGGCGACGCTCAGCCTCGATCAGGCGCAGCTTTCGCGCCTGCAGGAAGTGGCGCGGCTTTCGGGCGGCAAGGTTCCGTCCAAAAGCGAGCTGGACATTGCCGAGGCCAATGTCGCCCGTGACCGGGCCTCGCTCGCTTCCGCACAGGCCAATGTCACTTCCGCTCAGGCGCAGCTTTCCACGGCTGAAACCAATCGCCGCCGCGCGATCATCGTCTCGCCCGTGTCGGGCGTGGTGCTGGCGCGGCAGGTAGAGCCGGGGCAGACCGTGGCGGCCAGCTTCAGCACGCCCACCCTGTTCATCCTTGCCGAAGACCTTTCGCAAATGCAGCTGCGTGTCTCTATCGACGAAGCCGATGTCGGGCAGGTGAAGGCCGGGCAGAAGGCCAATTTCACAGTGGATGCCTATCCGGGGCGCCGCTTCCCCGCTGCGGTGGAGCGGATCAATCTCGGCTCCAACAACACCGTCAGCGCATCGCAGAGCACCACGACGACGCAGAATGCCGTTGTGATCTATGAGGCCCGCCTGTCGGTCGCCAATCCGGAGGGCCTGCTGCGCCCGGGCATGACGGCCACGGCCAATATCGCCACGGACAGCACTGGCGTGCAAATGCTCGTTCCCAATGGCGCGCTGCGCTTCAAGCCCGATGCCCAGAAGCTGGGCGGGGGCGGGGCGCTCAATCCCCAGATCGGCCTGCAGCAGGAAGAGGAGAAGGCCACGATTGGCGTGGGCAGCCGGCAGCAGGTCTATGTGCTGGGTGACGACGGCAAGCTCAAGACGATCCAGGTCACGACCGGGCAGAGCGACGGCAAACTCACCGTGGTCCATTCTTCGGAACTCAAGCCGGGCATGAAGGTCGTCACGGGGGTCAAGGCGAACCAGAAGTGACGCAGACCGAGCGCACAGATCCGCTGATTGAGCTGAAAGGGATAACCAAGACCTTCGGGCAGGGCGCGGCTGCGTTCCAGGCGCTCAAGGGCGTGGACCTCTCCATCAATCACGGGGATTTCGTGGCGGTGATGGGGCCATCCGGTTCCGGAAAATCCACCACGATGAATATCCTCGGTTGCCTCGATACGCCCAGCAGTGGCGTGTTCCGGTTCCTTGGCGTGGAAGTGCAGTCCTTGAACCGCGATCAGCGTTCGCTGTTGCGGCGGCGCTATCTCGGCTTCGTCTTTCAGGGCTTCAACCTGCTTGCCCGCACGTCCGCGCTGGAGAATGTCGAACTGCCGCTGCTCTATCGCGGGCTGGGCAAGGCGGAGCGCAAGGAGGCCGGAATGCGCGCGCTGGAGCAGGTGGGGCTTGCCCCCTGGGCCGATCACACCCCGGCCGAGCTTTCGGGCGGCCAGCAGCAGCGGGTTGCCATTGCCCGCGCGCTGGTGAGCGACCCGGAAGTGCTGCTGGCGGATGAGCCGACCGGTAATCTGGATACCGAACGTTCGATCGAGATCATGGAACTGCTCGCCGATCTCAACCGCAAGGGCATTACCGTCCTGATGGTAACGCATGAGGCGGAAATGGCCGCCTACGCCAGGACCATCGTGCATTTCCGTGATGGGCTGGTGGAGCGGATCGAGAAGGGCCACCGTCATCATGCCCACGCCGGGCCTGAGGCCGGGGGCGCGCGCTGATGCTGGGCACCACCCTGATGCTAGCCCTGGGCGAAATCCGGCGGCACCTGCTGCGCAGCTTCCTCACCACGCTGGGGATCATCATCGGCGTTTCGGCTGTGATCACCATGGTGACGCTGGGCAATGGCGTGACCGTTTCGATCAAGGAACAGATCAGCGCGCTGGGTTCCAACGTGTTCATCGTCTTCCCGCAGCAGACCGATCGCGGCCAGCCGCGTCCGTTCAAGGAAGATGACATTACCGCGGTGCGCGAACAGATCGCGGGCGTGAAGGCCGTGGCGGGCGAAGTGAATCGCGACGTCAAGGCGATCCACAACGGGCAGGACTGGTCCTCGCGCGTGGAGGGTGTGTCCAACGCCTTCATGGATGCACGCGGCATCGGCATGGATGAAGGGCGGCGCTTCACTGCGGCAGAGGAATCCGCCGGGGCCAATGTCTGCATCATCGGGCCGAAGGTCTATGAAGAGATCTTCGTTGCCGGCACCAGCCCCATCGGGGAACGGATGCGGCTGGACGATGTCTCCTGCACGGTGATCGGCATGTTCGAATCGCGCGCGCAGGGCGCCCAGAATCAGGATGACGACAATTCGGTGTTCATGCCGATCAAGAACGTCCAGCGGCGCTTCCTGGGCAATGACAACGTGTTCTACATGGTCATCAGCTATGACCCGGCATACGACAGCGCGGCGATGCAAAGCTCGCTGGTGGACCTGCTGCGGGAACGGCGCCTGCTGCAGGAAGGGCAGGTCAACGATTTCAACATTCTCGATACAGCGCAGGTGAACGATGCCGTTTCCACGGCCGTGGGCCTGCTGACTGCGATGGTCTCGGCCATTGCGGCCATCAGCCTGGTAGTGGGGGGCGTGGGGATCATGAATATCATGCTCGTCTCCGTGACCGAGCGCACGCGCGAGATCGGCATCCGCCTTGCCATCGGCGCGCTGGCCAGAGAGGTGCGGCTGCAATTCCTGACCGAGGCGGTGGTGCTATGCTGCTTCGGCGGGGTGATGGGGATCGTGCTGGGCTTCATATTCTCCTTCGGCCTCGCCCGTGCGGTGGACATTCCCTTTGTCTTCTCACCCACGATCAACGTGCTGAGCTTCCTGGTCTCCGCGCTGATCGGGGTGGTCTTCGGCTATTTCCCGGCCCGCCGCGCGGCGGCGCTCGATCCGATCGAGGCACTTCGGCACGAATAAGGGGCAGTCGTCCGGGGGAGGAGCGGACCATCTGCGTCCGGCCTCTGGAAGCGTCTGACAGGCAAAAAGAAACCCCCGCAAGCCGGGTGGCTTGCGGGGGTTCTTTGCGTTCGTAAGGAACGATGCCTTGCGGCTATCAGTTCCCGCCGGCGCGCTTGGCTGCTGCGGCTGCGGCTTCCGTGGTCGGATTGCCGAGCGAGAGCGAGCGACCATCGGGGAAGCTGATTTCCGCGGCGCTTGCGCGGGTGTCCCCGTCGCGAGCACGGAACGCGTTCACGATGATCTTGGTGCCGGCCGGCAGCGAGTTACGGTTCCAGCCACGACGCAGCAGGGCGCTCGGCGCACCGCCTTCAACGCGCCACACCTGGCCGTTGGACATCTTGATGTGAATCCAGGAGTGGGGGTTCACCCACTCGAACTTCACCACGGTGCCTTCGATCTTGATGGGCTTGTTGCGATCGAATTCAGCCGCGAACGAGTGGTGGGCATATGCCGTGCCCGCCGCGCCGCTCACCGCCAGAACGGCGCCGATCATCGCCGCTCGCAGGGTCTTCATACGCATTGTGTGGTCACTCCTTTGAAATATCAACGTGTGGGGGAGTTATTTGTTCCCCTCATTCTCCCGACTTCTTGGACTCCAGAAGATCGCCGTAAAGCAGCATCTCGGAGAAAGGCACGCACTTGTATTCAAGCAGCTGGGCATTGTCTTCGACGCGGCGATAGAGCGGCATCTTGATGGTCCAGGGCTTGGTGTAGATCGACGGATCGTCGATCGTGGCGGTGTATTCGATGTGATCCTTGTCGATCATCTTGAAGGTTTCGGTCACCGCAGCGGTGTTGGTCAGGTAGTTGCCCGTGCGGTCAAGCCAAGTCACGCCCGGCTCCAGTGCGCCGCCCGGCAGCTTCACGTCGCCCGGGCTCTGGCCCAGGGTCACAACCTTCAGCGTATCGCCATCCCACGAACCGTAGGAAGTGCCCATCCAGGTGTCGATCGGCGGAACTTCCACGTCCTTCATCTGGACGACGCGATTGGCCGACGCATATTCGTAGACCATCAGGATGTCGTCCTTCTCACCCTGCACGATCTGGAACGGCAGGTTGATGTAGGTCGCGCGCGGAATGCCCGGCAGATAGCACATGGCTTCCGGATCGTGGCTCGGCGCATTGGCCTTGTTCGCATTGCGCAGGGCAAGCGCTTCGGCCTTGTAGGGGATCGAGCCGCCTTCAACCACGCCAAGGCCGGCCGGAGTGGCGACCAGCGCACCCATGGTGCGTTCTGCAGTGGTGTTGGTCGAAGCCGAATGCGGTTCCAGGTCGTAATTGGCGGTGTTCAGCACCTGCCACACACCGTTGAGGTTCGGATGCCCGCCAAGCTTCGCGGGCTCTTCAGCCATCGCAGCGGTGCTCGCCCCCGCAAGCAGCAACGCGCCCAGCACGAATTTCTTCACGAACTTGTCCTTTCCCAGCATAAACTCTCCTTTAGGTCCCTGTTCCGGGCAGCGCGAAGGACACGATCGCCCCCCCTGCATTGATGGCAACATATTGTTTGCCGTTGCTGCCCCTATAACTCATCGGATTGGCATTGGCGTTGTTAGACAACAATGCCTCCCACAATTCCTTGCCAGTTGCGGCATCAAAGGCACGGAATCGCTTGTCGTTGGTAGCGCCGACGAACACCAGTCCGCCTGCGGTAACCGTCGGACCTGCGCTTCCGGCATTGCCAACAACCTGCTTGCCCGCAGGAAGTTCCTCATAAAGTCCAAGAGGAACCGCCCATTTGATTTCGCCGGTGTTCGCATCCACCGCCGTCAGGCGCGCCCATGGCGGTTTGTAGCACGGCACGCTAGTGCCCTCGGGGCGGCCCTGCGCGTCATATTTGCCGCTCAGCGGAGCCTGGAAGCTGAAGAACGGACCCTTGCCGTCCACGCTAGCGCGATCGTAATCGGGCGATTCGGTGGCATCGAAGCTGTAGGGCTTGGTGCCTTCCGGTACCTTTTCCACCCAGCCGACCAGCGAAGTGTCGAGCGCGTTCATATAGACGATGCCGGTGGTCGGGTCGGCGGCGGGGCCGCCCCAGTTCACGCCGCCGATGCCGCCGGGGAACTGGATGGTGGAGCGTACCGGATCGCCCTCCGCACGATAGACGAACGGAGTGTAAGGCCCGACGTTGATGTAGCCGCCGGCTTTCTCCCACATGGCCTTGCAGGCTGCGGCATGTTCCGGATTGGTATCCTTTGCCGTGACGATATCGTCGTAGCTCATGGCAACACGGCTAAGCGGCGGCGTCTTAACCGGGAATGGCTGGGTGGGGCTGTAATATTCGCCCGGGACGTTGCCAGCGGGAACGGGGCGTTCCTCCACCGGCAGGGCGGGCTTGCCATCGCTGGCCCCGAGCACGAAGAACAAGCTGTTCTTGTTGATGTTGGCCAGAATCTTCTGGCGCTTGCCGTCGATCGTTACGTCGACCAGGGGGCCGGCGGTGGGCATGTCGATATCCCACAGGTCGTGGTGCACCGACTGGAAGTGCCACTTGTATTTGCCGGTCTTGGCATCGACCGCGACCACGGAATTGCCGAACAGGTTCGAACCCGGACGGTCGCCGCCGTAATAATTATGCGCCGGGCCGCCGATGGGCAGGTAAACGGTGTCGGTATCGGCATCCACCGTGGCGGCGAAGCCCCACATATTGGTGCCGCCGCGGCCTTCCCAGCCATCGCCCCAGGTTTCGTTGAAGGGCTCGCCCTTCTTCGGAACGGTCTGGAACTCCCACAGCTTCTTGCCGGTCTTCACGTCGAAGGCGCGCGGATTGCCCGGGGCGCCGCGCGGGTTTTCCAGCGAAGCGGCGCCGATCACGGCAACATCGCCCACGATGGTGGGAGTGCCGCCATAGGACACGCCGACATCGGCATAACCCTTTGCGCCGAAGCTGGTTACCGGCTTGCCCGTCTTCGCGTCGAGCGCGACCATCTTGCTGCCCAGCATCACAAGGATGCGCGGCTTCAGCTTGCCGTTGCCTGCCCAGTAGCCAAGGCCGCGGCCGGAGAATCCGCCGCCGAATCCGCCCTGGCCTTCCGGCTTGGGTTCTTCATGGACCCACAGCTCCTTGCCGGTCGCTGCGTCGAGCGCAGCCACCTTGAAACCGGCGGGCACATACATCACCCCGTCCACCACGATCGGCACGGCAGTGCTGAAGGTGCGCAGGGGGTAGGACCATGCCTGCTGGAGCTGAGTGACGTTTGACTTGTTGATCTCGTCCAGCGGGGAATAGCGAGTCGCGGCAAGATCGCGGTTGATAGTGCGCCAGTCACCATCCGGCATCGGCACTTCCGCCGATGCCGCAGCGCACAATCCGATAGCGGATATCGTCGCGAGAAGCGCGGTGCCTGCAAGACGCATTTGAATTCTCTCCCAGCGGGTATGATAAAGGACGCCGCACGGGCACCCATTTCGCTTTCTTTGACTTTGTCCTAGACGCGGAAGCTTGCCGTGGCAACGGTGCTTCGCTAAGGGCAGGCAAATTTTGGCGCCGCTGGGGGGCGGGGCCGTAACCAAACAATTGGAGCGTGGCCAGCTTGGGCAGCCACGCCTCGGGGAAAGGGACCGATGCTCTGATGTCGATATCCGACCTTCTTTTTGAGTTCACCGACTGGCTTCGCGGCACGTCGCTTACCGAACTCTCTCTCGCGATCAATGACTGGTCGCTCAGCCTGTGGATTCAAACCCACTTCTGGGCGATTCCGTCTATCCAGTCGCTTCATATCCTTTCGATCGGTGCACTGTTCGGCTCGGCCATGATGCTCAGCCTGCGTGCGGTCGGCGTTACGGGCATGAGCCGCACCATGGTGCAGACGAGCCAGCGCTACATGCCGTGGATCTGGTGGGCCTTTGGCCTGCTGGTGTTCTCGGGCATCCTGCTGATCATCGGCGAGCCTGTGCGCGAACTGATCAACCCGATCTTCTGGATCAAGATGGTTCTGATCGTTCTCGCCGTCATCGCCACGCTGGTGTTCAACGGTGCGATCAAGCGTCGCGCTCCGAACTGGGACAATGGCGGCGCCACTGGCGGCCTGCGTCTCGCAGCCATCCTGCTCCTCATCCTGTGGTGCGCGGTCATGTTCGGCGGTCGCTGGATCGCTTACGCGCCGGTCTAAGGGGGAAGATTTCTCATGATTCTCGAATCCTTCTGGCAGGCTCTTCAGGCCTCCGCCGTCGGCGATTTCATCGCCACCTCCACCTGGGCGTTCCCGACGCTGGAAACCCTGCACGTGATCGCTCTGGTCACCGTGCTGGGCACCATCGTGATCGTCGACATCCGTCTGCTGGGCCTGACCTCGACCGACTATCCGGTCACCGTCATCAGCAACGATACGCTCAAGATCACCTGGATTGCCTTCATCTGTGCGGCCATCACCGGGTCATTGCTCTTCACCGCGAAGGCGCATGACTACATGATCAATCCGTACTTCATCCGGAAGATGATCCTGCTGGCACTGGCCGGGGTGAACATGGGCGTGTTCCATGTGCTGACCTGGAAGTCGGTAAAGCAGTGGGACACGGGTGGCATTATCCCCGTGGCAGCCAAGGTCGCTGGCGTTCTCTCGCTGATCCTGTGGGTCGGCGTGGTGATGATGGGCCGTACCATCGGCTTCACCCTGGGCATCTTCTACTGATCGCCTGACAGCGCACAGGCCTGCGTCCCAAGCGCTGGCCCGGCAAGAGAAAGCCGCGAAGCCCCACCGGGTTTCGCGGCTTTTCTTTTGGAGGCGGGAAAGCCGAACAAGGAGTATTCGTCGGGACGAATCTCTCCAGCTCCGTCCATCCTGAGCCTGTCGAAGGACACGCACTGCTCTTTGCCCAGTGGCATGTTACCTTCAGGCACGACAGCGTGCGCTGGGATCACGACAGTGCGGAAAGCAGTTGTCTCGCGTGCCCTTCGACAGGCTCAGGACGGGCGGCTGGCGCGAATTGGGGATCGTGTTCCTTGCCCAAACAAAAACCGCGAGACCTCTCGGTCCCGCGGCTTTGCTGTTCTGCTCCGGATGGGGAAGGGGGCTGTGCCCTTATTCCCCTTCCTTGAGGCCCAGCGGCCCTGCAACGTCGCGTTCGAACAGGCCCTCATAGAGCTTGAGCTTGGCGTCCGTGGTCCAGTGGCCCTTGGCTGAGCCTTTGACGCCATCGAGCAGCATGGCCTCGGTCGAGCCGAGATCCTTCACTGCCGGCCATTCGGGCAGGCCTGCGCCATTGGGATTGCCGGTGGCGGCGAAGTTCACCCAATATTGCGAGACCTGATCCGCGAAGGCGAGTTGCACCGGATCATTCTTCATCAGGTCGACCGAGCTGCCGGCGGGATAGGTGCGCGGAGCGGCGAGGTTGTTGAAGACATAGGGAATCTCGGCCGTGTGACCGGCGCCTAGATCCTTCTGGCCTTCGTCGTACAGCGGACGATGCGTGAACCAGTAGTGCCACGCATTCTTGCCGATGGCGGACTGGCTTTCGGCCAGCAGGCGCATGTGCCACGCCATCGCGTCGGAGAAGGGCAGGGTGGAAACCGTGGCGGCTTCGGCATCGCTGGCCGCCGGATAGGCAGCCATGCCGGTTTCCGCGAGATCGCCCCAGCGCTGCTGCGCCCCGGCGGCCCAGCTTTCCTTCGTCACCGGCGGGCCGAAGCCTGCCGTGAAGGAGCCTTCTTCCGCATTGGAACCAGCCAGGATGTCGACCGGGTTCTGCTTGCCCTCGGCAATGGTGATCGAGACGTCTTGTGGAATGATCCAGCCGTCGATGATCATGCCTTGGCCGCGAATGCCGTTGAACACGTCCTTGGCGGGAAGGGCGCGCAGTTCGGCAAGGCTCTTGGCGCCGAGCTTTTCTGCTGCTTCCAGCGTGCGGGCTTCGGATGCCTCGCGCGTGCCCATCTTGGCGATGCCAAGGCCCATCCAGGCGCCGCTTTCGGGGATGCCGCGCTCGAACGTGCCGCGTGCGGGCGGGGCGCCCACAAGGCCGCCGATCATCGCTGCGCCCGCGCTCTCGCCGAACAGGGTCACCCGATCGGGATCGCCGCCGAAGGCTGCGATGTTTTCCTTCACCCATTTGAACGCTGCAATTGCGTCGCCCATGGCCTGATTGCCCGAGGCATGGTGGGGCGAGGCCGCCGTGAGTTCCGGGTGCGACATGAAGCCCAGCGAGCCGACGCGATAGTTGAAGGTGACGAGGACGACACCCTTCTTGGCCAGCTTGTCGCCTTCGCTGAAGGGGGCATTGCCGCCGCCTTCGTTATAGGCGCCGCCGTAGAGCCAGATCATCACCGGCAGCTTTTCCTTGCCGGTCTTCGCGGGCGTCCAGACGTTCAGATAGAGGCAGTCCTCCGACATTTCGGGCGCATTGTTGAAATCGGTCGCCCCGTTCATCGGGAATCGGGTGGGCGCCGGGTTCTGGATGCAGGGCGCGCCATACTTGCTGCCGTCGCGCACGCCGCTCCAGCTGGCGGGCGGTTGCGGCTGTTCCCAGCGCAGATCGCCCACGGGCGGTGCGGCAAAGGGAATGCCCTTGAAGACGGTGATTCCGTCTTCGGCGCCAGCTGCGCCCTGGATTTTGCCCTGCTTTGTGGAGACAGGCTTGGCCAGCGTGGGCTGGCCCGCCTGAGCCGTTGCGGCCGAGGCCAGCAGGGCCGAGGCCAAGGCGACACGGAGCGCGATTGCGCGGGTCTTCATCAGGCTTACTCCCCAGTTTTGGTGGCCTCCGCGCGTTCCGCGCGCGAGGCGTTGATATAGTTGCGCACCTGCACATTGCCTTCGTGGCAGGCATATTCGAAGATTCCGAAGCCATCGTCGCGCTGCCAGTCCAGCCGCGCGGTCCAGGGCTTGGTGAACACCACAGGATCGTCCAGGGTCACTTCGTAGACGATGCTGTCCTTGCCGGTCATGGTGAAGCGTTCGGTGATCTTCGCCTGCTCGCTGATCGGCGTGTCGTTGGTCGGCGGTGAACCCGTTGTGCCGATATTGGTGGCAGACGGCCCCGGCTTGAGGTTGGTGGTTTCCACCACCAGCGTATTGCCGTTTTCCCAATGGCCGCGGCTTTCGCCCAACCAGTTCATGATCTGGGACGGGATCGGCTTGCGGCCGTCCGTATAGATCATGCGGGTTTCATGGACCATTTCCATCTGCAGGGCGACAAGGCCCGGCGACTGGAAGATGCGCATGCCGTTATTGTACATGAACGGGAACATGGAAGCGGGCAGGCCGCGCGTGATGCAGCGGTCCCAGCTATCGAAATCCGTCACCCAATCGAAGGGCTGGTTGGGCGCCCAGGTAGACCGCATGGCGTCTGAGCGGCGCTTGCCTTCTTCTGTATAAGCAGGCAGCCGGCCGTTCGGCGGATCGATGATCCAGCTGGTACGGCGATTGGCGGAGGCGACTTCGGCCCAGTGGCCGATGCCCATCGTGCCGCTGGCTTCTTCGTTCTCATAGCGCTTGGACAGGGCCTGCACGGCCTCGTCACGCTCGGCAAATTCCTGATCGGTCAGGAACACACGGTCGCCATATTTCGGATCACGCTCCAGCGGAGTGCGGCCATTGAGGTGGTCGATCGGCCAGCCGCCGCGCAGGTCCGGCTCGCCCCACGAGGTTGTGGCGGGCTTGTAATCGCGCGGGACGGGCGGAACGACAGTCAGGTCTTCCCCTTCGGCATGGGCGGGGACAGACATGACCCCCGCCACGGCAAGCGCGACGGGGGCCAGGATGATGCCGAATTTTGCAGAGCGCATTCGCGTTACTCTGCGGCTGCTTCGTCAGCCTTCATCGCAGCATCGGTACCGCGGGTGGCGCGCGATGCATTGATGTAGTTGCGAACCTGCACGTTGCCTTCGTGGCAGGCATATTCGAAGAACGCGTAATCGTCGTTACGGGTCCAGTCGAGGCGTGCGGTCCAGGGCTTGGTCCACACCTTCGGGTCCGAATAGGTCAGTTCGTAGATGATGTGATCCGGGCCGGTCATCGTCAGGCGTTCCACGACCTTGGCTTCGTCGCTGGTCGGGATGACGTTGTTCGGCGGCACGCCCATGGTGGCCATGTTCAGCGGCGAGGCGCCCGGCTGGATATTGGTGGTTTCGATCACCAGGGTATTGCCTTCCCAGTGGCCGATGCTGTCACCCATCCATTCCTTCACGCGGCTGTCGTTATGCGTCTTCTTCCCGATGGGGATGATGCGCGCATCGTGGATCATTTCCAGGCTGATGATCACATAGCCCGGCGCCTGATGGATGCGGATGCCGTTATTGTAGCGGAAGGGGAACATGGAGGCCGGGAAGCCGCGCGTCACGCAGCGATCCCAGCTGTCGAAGTCCGTTACCCAGTCATAGGTCTGGCCGGCCACCCAGCTGGAGCGGCCGATCTTGATCATGTTCTTCGCGTAATCGGTGAATTCCGGCAGCTTGCCGTCGGTCGGATCGATCAGCAGCGAGGTGCGGCGGCCCGAAGCATCGGATTCCACCCAATGGCCCATGCCCATCTTGCCGGATTCTTCTTCGGCCTTGTAGGCTTCGGTCGAGCGGTCGGCCTGTTCCTGGCGCTGGGCGAATTCCTCGTCCGTCAGCCAGAAGCGATCGCCATATTGCGGCATGCGGGTGAAGAAGATGCTGGCGATGTTGTCGATCGGCCAGGTGCCGCGCAGGTCGGGATCGCCCCAGGCGGTCTTCGCCGGCTGATAGTCGGTCGGAACCGGCGGCATGGTGGTGAGATCGGCGGGAACGGGCTGCGCCTGCGCAGCGCCGATGCCGGCGAGTGCGACCACGGCCAGCGAGGCAGAAGCCATCGCGGCACGGATCTTGGAAATTTTACTGCTCATTGGCACCCTCCTGTTTCTGTGCGCGTTCGGCCCGCGACGAGCTGATATAGCCGCGAACCTGCACATTGCCTTCGTGGCAGGCATATTCGTAGAATTGATAATCGTCATTGCGCCGCCAATCGAGCCTTGCGCTCCAGGGGGCAGTGAAGATCGTGGGATCGTTCCAGGTTACGTCATAGACGATCGTGTTCGGCCCGGTCATGGTGAAGCGCTCGGTCATCTTCGCTTCAGTGCTGACCGGCGTGTCGTTCTCGGGCGGGGCGCCCCAGGTGCCGACATTGGTGGCCGAAGGCCCGGGCGTGAAGTTGGTGGTTTCCACCACCAGCGTGTTGCCATCTTCCCAGTGGCCGCGGCTTTCGCCCATCCAGTTGCCGATCTTCGGCGAGATCGCAGGGCGGCCGTCGGTGTAGACGATGCGCGTTTCGTGCACCATTTCCAGCTGGATCGCCACCAGCCCGGGGGCCTGCCACAGGCGGATGCCGTTATTGTAATTGATGGTGAACATCGAAGCCGGCAGGCCGCGCGTGATGCAGCGGTCCCAGCTGTCGAAATCCGTTACCCAGTCGAAGGTCTGGCCCTGCCGATAGCTTGAGCGCATCAGCTTGGAGCGGCGCTCGCCCTCGGCGGTCTTGGCGGGCAGGCGGCCATTGGCCGGATCGATCAGGAAGGAGGTGCGGCGATTGGCCGTACCCACTTCCATCCACGCACCCATGCCAAGCGTATTGGTCTCGATTTCCTTGTCGTAGCCACCGGCCATCGCAGTCATGCGGGCGTTGCGCTGGGCGAACTCTTCATCCGTCAGATAATAACGGTTGCCCTGTTCCGGCGTGCGCTGGAACGGCGTGGCGTTGAGGTGGTCGATCGGCCAGCTGCCGCGCAGGTCGGGATCGCCCCACGGCGTCGTCTTCGGCTTGTAGTCCTTGGGGACGGCCGGAATGGTGACGAGATCCTGCTCTTCGGCGCCGGCGGATGCGGCGGCGCCGAAGGCGGCCATGGCGGCCGCCGAAGCAAGGACAAGGCTGCGAAGCTGCATCAGTTGCTCCCGCCCGAAGGGGCCTGCGGCAGGGCGAAGGCCATGTACTGGCTCTCGCCCGGAGGCGTCTGGCCAAGCTGCGGGGCGAACAGGCCGTCACCGCCCACGGCGATCACCAGATACTGGCGGCCATCGGCTTCATAGACGGCCGGCACGCCTTCGGATGCGGCCGGAAGTTCGAATTCCCACAGAACCTTGCCGTTTTCGGCGTCGCGCGCACGGATCTTGCGGTCCGACGAGGTGCCGACGAAAACGATGCCGCCTGCGGTAGCCACCGGGCCACCACGCGGTGCGGTGCTGCCGGTGTTCTTGATGTTCATCTTCACCAGCTCTGTCACTTCGCCATTGGGAAGTTCCCAGATCTTGTTGCCGGTGTTCATGTCGTAAGCGGTGATCAGCGACCAGGGCGGGCTGATTGCCGGCAGGCCGTTGGACTGCAGCATGAAGTTCACGCCCGATTTGTAGGGCTGAACGTCGCCGCCGCCATTGGGCATGGCTTCCAGCGCTTCAGGCCGCTTGTCGAGGTTCAGCTTGTCGAAGGTCGGCATCTGCTTGGAGACGACGAAGAAACGGCCGTTCTTCGGATCGACTGCCGAGCTGCCCCAGTTGGCGCCGCCATTGTGGCCCGGCGCGGAAATCGAACCGACGACGCTGGGCGGTGTGTAGATGCCTTCGTTGCGCGCGGTCTTGAACAGCTCGCGCAGCTTCACCTTGTCCTCTTCCGGGATGTACGGATTGATTTCCGCCTCGGTGAAGGACTGGCGCGCGAAGGGTTCGGGCCAGGTGGGGAAGGGCTGGGTCGGCCAGGCCTTTTCACCCGGCACATCCGACGCGGGAACCGGACGTTCCTCGATCGGCCAGATCGGTTCGCCCGTGAGCCGGTTGAACACGAAAACGAAGCCCATCTTGGTGGCCAGGATCACCACCGGGATGTCCTTGCCGTCCTTGTGGATCGTCAGCAGTTTGGGGGCCTGCGGATTGTCGAAGTCCCACAGGTCGTGATGCAGAACCTGATAATGCCAGATGCGCTTGCCCGTCTGCGCGTCGAGCGCGACGATCGAGTTGGCGAACAGGTTCTGGCCTTCGCGGTTGCCGCCGTAGAAATCGTAACGGGCGGTGCCGGTCGGGATGTAGATGATGCCGGTTTCGGGATCGACGGTGGATTCCGACCAGTTGTGGACGCCGCCGAACTTTTCGTGGTCCTTCTCAGGCCAGGTTTCGTAGCCGAACTCGCCCTTCTTGGGGACAGTGTGGAACTTCCACTTCAGCTTGCCGGTGCGCACGTCATAGGCGTGGATGTCGGCCGGGGCGGACGCATAGTCATATGCGCCTGCGGGCAGCGACATGATGATCGTATCCTTGTAGATACGGCCCGGATTGTCGGTCTGCAGCGGGCGCAACTGGCTGATGTCAACATCCAGACCCTTGCGCAGGTCCACGCCGCCCTGTTCGCCGAAAGTGGCAATGGGATCGCCGTTTTCGGCCGAAACGGCGGTCAGCATGCCGTCCATCATGAAGAACAGGCGGCGGTCCTTGCCGTCCTTGCTTTCCCAGTAATTCATGCCGCGGCCAGCCACGCGGCCGCTATATTTACGCTTCCACAGTTCCTTGCCGGATGCCGGGTCAAGCGCGGCGAGCGCATTGTCGGGCGTGAGGATGTAGAGCTTGCCGCCCACGATCACGGGATTGAAATGCGGGGGCTGGCCTTCGCCGGTCTTGTAGGTCCAGGCGAGCTTGAGCTGGGAGACATTGGCCTTGTTGACCTGATCCAGCGAAGAATATTGCGACGATTCGCTGCCGCCGAGATAGGAATCCCAGCCAGCGAGATCGAAAGTCGCGCCCGGAGTCTTCGTGGCAGCGGCAGGCGTCTTGGCCTGCACGGCGCCTGCCGAAACGAGGCCAAGCGCGGCGGCGGCGAGGCAATATGCCACCCGGCGACGGCGCGAACGAACTTCACGATGCTGGTGCACTAGGCCAAACACTCCCGACTCCCCTTGCCTTATATGTCTACGGCCGTTCCCGTAGGCACGGGCCGGCAGCCAAAGCCTATACGAGATCGCGCGAAGGCAACAAGGCGGAAAATACCGTTTCGTTGACAAAATCCGGAAGGCGCGGCGCAACGCATTCGCGGCATTCCGGTTCCACCCGCACTGCGAATTTTGGCAGGCTGTGTTACTCCGGCGACGGGATCGGGCGCTTGTGCTCGCCGGTCTCGTCGAAGATCGTGGATTCGATCATGCCGCCCGTCGCTTCCACGACCAGAGTGACATTGTCCATCGACTGGTTCTGCCAGTACCATCCGTGAATGCCACTGAAGGGGGCGACGTAGCTGCCCTTCATTTCCTTCGCATCGGAGACGCTGTAGCTTTCCGTCATGGCGGTGCCGCCGTCGAAGGGGTGGGAATGCATATCGTAATGGAGCGGCCCGGTGGCCTTCCAGTCGAACAGCATGGCGGCGCCCTTATCCATCGTATATTTGAACTCGATCGACTTGAACGGGCCGAGTTCGAATTCCCAGCGATCCTTCTTTATCGGCGCATCGGACAGGGAGAGAACCTGTCCCTTGCGCAGCGCACCGCGCTCCAGCTCGGTCATCTCGCCAGATGTGGCAAGGTCCGTCAGCCCCATGGCGGCGCCCGCGCCCGTCGGGTCGATCCCGTATTCGGATGGCAGCACGAACAATACGAGGATCGCGGCGGCAGCGCCTGTGGCCGCCAGCGTGCCGGTGACGAGCTTGCGGGTGGAGGGTGTTGCGGAAGTTGCCAGCGTCATGATGCGAAATATCCCGTGAACTGGTAGCCGGCCAGCACGAGGCCGGCCGTCATCAGCGCCACATTGGCCGCGAAGGCCGCCTTCCCGAATGAGGCGCTGTGCCGCCAGAGATTGAGCAGGGTGACGACAACGGCGAGCACGATCACCTGCCCCGCCTCGACCCCCAGGTTGAAGCCGATCAGGTTCACCAGCAACCCGTCGGGTGAGACTGCAAGATCCATCAGCTTGGTGGCAAGGCCCAGCCCGTGTGCCAGCCCGAAGGCCAGCACGGCGATGCGCGGATCGAAGCTGAGGCCGAACTTGCGGAAGCCGCCCATGTTCTCGAACGCCTTGTAGGCCACCGAGATGCCGATGATCGCATCGACGATATGTGAGTTGGCGCCCGTCCCCAACAGCACGCCGCCCATCAGGGTCAGCGAATGGCCGATGGTGAACATGGATACGTAAAGCACCACATCCTTCAGCCGGTAGAGGAAGAACACTACCCCGATGAGGTACAGCACATGGTCGATGCCGGTGACCATGTGCTTCGCGCCCAGATAGAAGAAGGGCAGGAAGGCGGGGCCGTCGATTGCTTCCACGAAGGCGCGGTTGGCCTGGCTGATGTCATGCGCCCAGGCCGCTGCGGGAAGCAACGCCAAGGCGGCAAGTACCAGCAGGGTCAGGTTGCGGTTGGCTGCGGTCATGCCAGCTTACCCGGCGGCGCTTTCGCCTTCACCTTCCGCGGCGGGAGCTTCGCTTTGCGGATAGGCCTGATGGCAGGCGGTGCATACGTCGTAGATCGTGCCGCCCACTTCGAACACCTTGTCGCCGCTCTTGTCCGCCGCTGCCTGTTCGGCCAGCTTGCTGACGTCGATCAGGCCCTGCGACAGGCGCATCCAAGCTTCGCCGCGATCCTTGGAATATTGCGGCTCCATCAGCTTCTTGCCGAGTTCGCCAAGCTTTGTGGCGGCATCGTGTGTCTTCTGCCAGCCTTCGTCGGTCGTGGGCGTCAGGTCGCGGGTGCCGTTTTCATCTGAAACAGCACCGGCGGAGTTCCAGAAGATCTCGGCGGTCGGCTGCACTTCGTCCTTCATCAGGTCGCGCACGGAAGCCATTTCCGGCTCTTTCGCGCCGCAGCCCGACAGCAGCGCCAGCCCGGCCAGCGCGACGATAGAATTCTTGATCATGTCCTTCTCCCCGGATTCGGCCGTGTAGCTGCCCTATCCCTTGCGGCGCAAGCTTGCATTATCCTGACAAATTGCCAATCCTGCCGTTAAGCATCGGTCAATGTCATCTGCCCGATTGATGATTTTGTCCGGACTTTGCTTGACACGCAATTCAGTTGGAATAGTGGGGCACATCCGCCTGGAAGGCGGCTTTCTGCACCTGCGTAATAGATTGGGATCGGTAGAAATGGGTGACAAAGTTTCGAATCGCAAGCTCGCCGGAATGGGCATGGCTTCGCTTGCGCTGGCTGTCGCGGCGATTTCCGGCAGCATGATGCAGGCCGGTCAGGCCAAGGCGAACGACGAAGCAACCGCCGTGGCCGAAAAGGGCCGCCAGTTGTTCAACGACTGGTCCTGCGGCAGCTGCCACGAGCTCAAGGATGCCGGCGGTACTGGCCATGTCGGCCCCAAGCTGGACGGCACCAAGCTGACCAAGGAATTCGTCCTGGGCCGCGTTACCAACGGGCAGGGCGCCATGCCCAGCTTCGGCGGCATGCTGACCGACGAGGAAATCGACCAGCTGGCGACCTACATTTCGGCTGAATCGAACAAGTAAGCTGCAGCGGACGAGTGCTTCGGCACCGCCCGGCCAGCGCCAGACTGAAAAGCCCCGCCACTGGCGGGGCTTTTTGCGTCAGTTCCGGCCCTGTGCGGTCCGCGAATTGGGGCCGACCTGGGCGTAGTAATTTGTCACCCCGTCCGGATCGTTGAGCCAGACGGTGATGAGATCGAAGCCGTTGAGCTTGTTCAGCGGCGTTTCCACCGCAATCCCGCGCGCCTGCGCCTTGGCATTGGCCATGGGGGAATCCTTCACCACATACTGGATGCCCGCGCTGCCATTATCCTGCGGCAGATTATCGCCCGCGTGATAGAGGTACAGGGTCGTTTCCCCGTTGCGATAGGGATAGAGCGTCAGGCCCAGCAGTTTGTCCGTAACCGGGGCCAGTTCGTCCAGCCCAACGAATTCACGATAGAAGGCGCGGCTCTTCTCCAGATCGGAGACGCTGATGCCCACGCCCACGCCATCGTTCGATCCATCCTTGGCGCCGGGGCGGATGACGATCTGGATCGGAAAGCCGCCCGGATCGGTGACCAGCGCGGCCAGTGTCCCGTTGCCCTGATCGACAAAGGCAGGTGCTGCAAGGCCCGCCGCCTTGAACCGTTCGATCACGGCCTGCTTGTCAGGATAGCTCAGCGAGAAATAGCGGATGCCGGTGCCGCCCTTTACGCCGCCTTCCAGATTATATTTCCGATTGCCCTGTTGTCCGGCGGAAAGCTTGATCTGTGCCTTGCCCACGCCGGTCAGGATCATCTGCTGGGTGGAAGTGAGCTGGATCGGATTGAGCGAGCGCAGCGCCAGCCCCTCGACATAGAACTTCACCATTTCCTGCGTCATGCCGTTCGGGAAGCGGCGGAATACATTCATGGCATCCATCGCCATCAGGTCACGCGTGGAGCTCATCAGCTGTTCCTGCGTCAGCTCGCCCGGCTTGTAGGCCAGATCGGGATGGACGCTCATCAGCGCGCCTTCGGGCGTGGTGACGGTGCCCGGCGCAGGTGTGGATGCGGGTGCCGAGCCGGTCTGGGCTGAGGCGGTGCATCCCGCGATGGCGAACATGCCTGCCGCAAGGGCGAAGGCGGATTTTCTGAGCATTCGTGCCTCTCCGTTCATTCTTTTGCTCGCCTTGTCTTCACTTGGCCTTCTGGCCGGGAAGCGCGAAGACGACGAGGGATTCATTATTGGCCGGTCGGCCTTCCGGCGTGCGCGCCGCCGGGGCCAGGCTCGATCCGCTGGCCATCACCGCCACATATTGGCGCCCGTCCTTGCCTTGATAGGTGACGGGAACGGTAAGCGGCGCGTAATCGAGCTGCTGCTCCCACAGTATTTCGCCATTGGCGGCATCGAAGGCACGGAAATAGCGGTCGGACGTGGCGCCGATGAACACCAGCCCGCCAGCCGTGGCAATCGGCCCGCCAGAACCGTTATTGGCGCCGGTATCCTGTTTTTCCTTCGGCAGGTCTTCCGTGATCCCCAGCTTGCTGGCCCACAGAATATCGCCCGTATTGCCGTCAACCGCCAGCAGGCGGCCCCATGGCGGCTTGAAGCAGGGCAGAGTGACCTTGCGGCCATCCGCATTGGTGAAGCTGGCCATGAAGCCGGAATAGGCGCCCGGCCCGGTCAGGCTGCCGCGATCGTAGGGCTGGCTGGAGGTGGTCGTCCCCCGGCCGTAATCGCCCTTGGGATCGCGCTTCTCGATCCAGCCGATCGAGCCGCCCTCGCTGGTGTTGATATAGACGATCCCCTTGTGCGGGTCCGCCGCGCTGCCGCCCCAGACCGAGCCGCCATTATGCGGCATGTTGATCGAGGCGCGGGGGGGGTCGCCTTCCTCATGCAGGAAGAAGGGCGTGAAGGGGCCGGAGTTGAAGAAGGTGCCGCCGTAAGAGTCGAGGAGCTTGTGGCAGGCCGCCACATGTTCCGCATTGGTGTCGGCTTCGGTCACCACATCGTCGGGCGTCCAGCGCACGCGGTTCAGCGGCTCGGGCTTCACCGGGATCGGCTGAGTGGGCGAATACCATTCGCCCGGCACATTGGCGGCGGCCACGAAATGTTCGTTCACGCCGTGGATCGGCTCGCCCGTTTCGCGGTTCAGGATATACATCAGCCCCGGCTTGCCGGTTTCGGCAAGGGCCGGGATGGTCTTGCCATCTTTAACCACGTCGAACAGCACCGGCGGGGCGGGCAGATCCCAGTCCCACAGATCGTGATGGATGGTCTGGAAGTGCCAGCGATATTCGCCCGTATCGAGGTCCACCGCGACCAGCGAATTGCCGAACAGATTGCTGCCCGGACGGTCACCCCCGTAATAGTTCGGGCTGGGTCCGCCGATGGTCATATACAGCAGGTTCGTCTTGGGATCGTAAGTGGTGTACCACACCCACATATTGGTGCCGGAGCGTTCCTTCCACCCATCGTCCAGCCAGGTTTCGTGGCCCACTTCGCCGGGTTGGGGCACGGTATGGAACTGCCACAATTTCTTGCCGGTGCGCGCGTCATAGGCGCGGCTGTCGCCCGCCGGCCCCTTGGAATCCTCGGCAGTGTTCGCGCCGATCACCAGCACGTTCTTGTAGACCGAAGGCGGATAGGAATAGGGCGTGCCATCGATGGCCGACTTGCCGCCGTCGCCATAAGACGTATCGACCTCGCCGGTCTTTGCCGACAAGGCCCAGATTGCATCGCCGGTGGAATAGAAGATGCGCGGCTTGATCCTGCCTTCGCCGGGCCAGTAGCTGACCGCGCGGCGCACCAGCCCGCCTTCGGCCTTGTGCCGCCAGATTTCCTTTCCGCTATCAGCTTCCAGCGCCACCACCGCATCGCCCAGCGGCATGTAGAGGACGTTGTCGATCACGATCGGCACGCTGCCACCCAGCAGCCCGGCGCCGCCCTGCGGGCGCAGGCGATAGGTCCAAACTTGCTGCAGATCCTTCACATTGCCGGTATTGATCTGGTCCAGCGGCGAGAACCGGGTGCCGCCCATGTCGCGCGCATAGCGCGGCCAATCGGCCGGCTTGGTCAGATCCTCGCCCGACATCGCCGGCGAGCCGATGGCAAGGCAGGCAGCGCCCAGCGCCAGTGAAATCCGAATCCGCATTTTCGTGCCTCTCCCCCGGCAATTCTGTCTTTCCGAAAGGCCGCATGGGCCATCGGTTCCAGACAGTGTCTAGAGGCACGATAGGTGAAATGTAAACATATAGAACGCTAAGTTTTTGGCGCGCGCGCCAGCGCAACTCCCGGCGAAGTCTGGGCAGCCGCTGCAGCTGCCCAGGCGGTCAATGCGCCAGAAGCAGCGGAAGCCGGGCCTTCTGCAACATGCCGCGCGTCACCCCGCCAAGGATGTTTTCGCGCAGGCGGGAATGGCCATAGGCGCCCATCACCAGCATGCCTGCCTTGCGTGCCTCTGCCGCTTCCAGCACGGCATCGGTGATCGGACCGGCGCCGGGGTGGAGTTCCACCAGTTCGCAGGCCACGCCGTGACGCGAGAGATAGGTGGCGGCTTCGGTCGGCGGGAGGTCGTAATCGCCTTCGGGCAGGGCGGCATTGAGCAGGCAGACCGAACCGGCATTGCGCAGCAGGGGCAGCGCGCCACGAATTGCGGCGCAGGATTCAGGTGATCCATTCCACGCAATGGCAATCGGGGCTTCACAATCGATCCCGCGGCAAGCGTCGGGTACTACCAGCACGGGCGCGCGGCTGCGCACCAGCACTTCGGCGGCAGTCGGCGGGGCATCGATCCGGGGCAGCCAATCCCCGGAAGGGGCGCTGACCACCACCAGATCGGACAGCCAGCTATGATCTACGATCATGCGGGAAGGATCGCCGGTTTCGCTGATCCAGTCCCAGCTGACGCCTTCGTTCTTCAGGCGGGTTTCGAAGGATTTCTTCTCCGCCTCTTCCGCTTCGCGCACGATGGAGATGGTTTCGGACAGCATGTGGCCCACGCCATAGGGGTCGAGCGCGGCGAAGGCCTCCACCTGTGCCACCTGCAGGCAGCTGAGGTGCCCTTCGAAGTGGCGCACGATGTCCAGCGCGACTTGAAAACGGGCTTCCTGCCCGGTGTCGCGATTGATCTGTACGAGTACCGATTTCATGACTGCCGCACTCCCGAACTGCCATAGCGCTCCGATCGGGGAAACGCCTTTCCGAAACACTACAGTAGCCGGCGGCAATGACAAAGGAATGATCCAGCGCAAAAGGGTGGGGCGGATGTTGCCATCCGCCCCCGAACGCCATGCCCGTTTCCGGGCAAGGCACTGGAGAGTTTACATCTTCAGCTTGACCCCCACGGTGAAGCGGCGGCCCAGAACGTCGAACATGCTGGCATTGGTCTGCACGGCATAACCGCCCAGGCTGACGGGGAAGGCGCCCGTGGTGGGCGGATCCTTGTCGAGCAGGTTGGTGGCTGAAACGAAGGCCTGTATTTCGGTGCCGCCCACATCGAAATCATAGCTGAGCCGCGCATCGAGATAGAAGATCGCGGGCACGGAATTGTCCGCGATATTGGCGCCTTCCACGGCATCGGCACCGCCGATCAGATAGGTGCGTACGCCCGATCCGATCAGGCGGCCCTGCAGGAAGCCGGTGAACGGACCGTTCCGATATGTGACATTGCCGGTCGCCTTGAACTTGGGGAACAGGCCTGCCGCCGCCGTATCTGGGGAAAGGCCGGTGACCCCGTCGAACCGGGTGACGGTTCCGGTTGCGCCGGTGTCGCTGCGGTCCAGCAGCCAGGCGGCGAAGATGCGTGCGGAAATTGATTCATCCCCGCCGAACAGCTTCAGCTTGCTGCGATACCCGATCTCGGCATCTATCCCTTCCACCTTGGACTGGGCGACGTTGACATATTGGTCCCCCACATTGGTCGGCACGTCGTTCACCAGCGTCACAAGGTCGCAGAACTGAGCCTCGTTATCCACCAGGCAGCGGCGCAGCACTTCGTTCAGGCCTACCCGCCCGATCGCGTCCTTGATCTTCACCTGATACCAGTCAACCGATGCGGAGAAGCCCGGAAGGAAGCCTGGCTGGAACACGCCACCAATGGTCAGTGTGTCGGCCTTCTCCGGCTTGATGTTCGGATTGCCGCCGCTGAAGGTGGTGATGGAGATCGATTCCTGTGCGGGCGTGCGTGGATCGTCCACGCTGGCCGCGCCGCCGGTCTTGTCGAAGCGTTCTGAAAGATTGCCGGCGCGCACGTCGCGGGAATAGGTACCGCGCAGGCGGAACGCGTCGGAGAAGGTCAGATCGAGGCCCACCTTGTAGGCCCAGATGTCCCCCGCGCCCGAATAATTCGCCCAGCGACCCGCCGCGTTGATGGCTGCCGACTGCATCCAGGGCTGATCGCTCACCAGCGGGAACAGCATTTCGGCAAAGGCTTCCTTCACCTTGGTTGCACCTTGGATGTTGGAAACCTTGGAGAACTGGAAGCCCACGGCATTGTTTGCGCAATCACCCACCGGCACGCCGCGCAGGCCAAGAGCGGCGCTGTCACACTTCACAACGGTGTACGGCTTGGTGTCGAAGTCCGATGTGCGGTTGGTGGTGTCCTGCACCACCTGCCGGATCGATTCCTCGCGATAGGAAGCCCCCAGCGCGAGCGAGACCGGGCCAGCCCAATTATCGAACAATGCGCCACGTGCGGAAACTTCAGCAAAATGCTGCTCGAACGTCGTAATGTTCCGCTTCGGCGCCACGGAGTCATAAGACAGCGTCTCGCCCGTATAACCGAGGTTTGCGAAATAGAGCGGCGTATCCACGTGCACGCCGACGTCGTTGCCCAGCACATAGTCGATTGCTTCTGCCGAGGCATTGCCCCGGCCGAACAGGTTGAGCGGTGCGCAACCCGGGAACGCCGCAGCGCCTTCGGGATCGAGCGACACACGGCAGACGATATTGCCGGTGCCATCATCCACCGCATCGAGGGCGGCATAGATACGGTCAAGCCGGATGGTGTACTGGTCCCACACGCGCCGTGAATGGCCATATTGATAGAAGCCTTCGACCGTCCATCCCGACAGGAAGCCATCTCCGCCGATCTCGGCCTCGAAGCCTGCGGTGCCGACATTCTGCGTCACCCGGTCTTCCCAATAGGACTGGCCGATGTCCTCGATGCTGCCCACCCGGCGGAGATTGAACGAAGCGATGTTATTGTCGTTCATGATGTCGCGGATGTTTTCCGGCAGGAACGCATTGTCCTTGAAGATCGTGATCGTGCCCTGCGGATTGCCCAGGAAATAACCGCGCGGGAAGCTGTGCTGCCACTGGCGATTGTAGCCGCGGACATATTGGGCGAAGACCTTGAAGTTGTCGCTCAACTCGTAATCGCCATAGGCGAAGATCGAATAGCGGTCGGTATCGGGATAGAGCGTGTTGACTTCGCCGCCGCCGATGTCGTCGCCGCTGCCGCCCACGCTGCGCGCGCCGCTGGTGCCGATTGCCCCGGTCGAAACCGATCCGGGCACGAAGGGTGATGTGGTGCCGTTCGCACTGAACTGCAGGCCATTGAGCAAGGGGCTGGCGGAAGAGATGATGCCGTCAAAACTGCCATGCATGGATCGCACATTGGCATAGTCGGTCCACACGCCGTTGATCTGCAGCGCGCCGGTCGCATTGTACCAGTCGCGCCCTTCATAGGAGTGGACGCCTTCGGTCTTGGCATAGGACGCGGCGACGAGCAGATGGCCACGGTCGCCCAGATTGGTGCCCCAGGCCAGCTTGCCTTCGTAATTCTCATTGTCCCCGCGTGAGGTTATGCCGCCTTGCAGGTCCAACTGGACCCCGGTGAAATCGGTATCGAGCAGGAAGTTGGTCACGCCGGCCACGGCATCGGTGCCGTAAGCGGCCGACGCGCCGCCGGTCACGGTCTCGATCCCCTTGATCATCGCTTCGGGGAAGACATTGATGTCCACTCCGCCAAATGCGCTCGACGAAGGAAAACGGCGGCCGTTAAGCAGTGTCAGTGTCCGGTTGACGCCAAGCCCGCGCAGATTGAGCGTGCCGGTGCCCGAACGGGTGAAGAAGGCCGCATTGCCCGGTGTCTGGTTGGCATAGAATTGCGGCAACTGGCTGACCGAGGCGATTAGCGAACTGGGGTCCATGGCCTCCAGTTCCTCGGCCTGCACGGCAGTGACGGGAACGGGTGTGTCCATTCCGTTGGTGACCAGGCGAGAGCCTGTCACCACGATAGTTGGTTGTTCCTCGCTTGCCGTATCGTCCTGGGCGAGAGCGACGGTCGCCCCCATGGTCATGGCTGCCGCGCTGGCGCCACATGCAAACATGCCGCGCAAGGCCATGCGGGCAGCAAAATGCGTCTTCCGGTTCATTGAAATTCCCTCCCAATCCTGTGGGCCGGTGCGTCCCGTGCGCCGGCTCCGATCCCCATCGCCCTTGCGGGCGGCGAGCCTGCCGTGGTTCTCCGAAGCATCGCTCGCTAATATGAATATGAATACATATTCATAAAACGTCAATCGGGGCAATCAGGAGGCGCCCGGAGTGGCCGGGCGAGGTTTGTGAGCGATAGGAAGAGGCAGTACGCAAACAAAAAACGCGCGAAACCGGGGCCTCGCGCGCTTGTGCAGTCGGTGTTTTGTCCAGGTGATCAGCCGGGAGGGGCCTGCCTTATGGCAAAGCCTTCGTAGCCGGATGCGGCCACCTGTTCGCATTTCTCGCGATAGGCGCCCACGCCGCCGACATAGGGCATGAACACTTCGCGCCCGTCGCGCGTCCGGCCCTTGTACCAGCTGTCGGCGCGGGGAAAGAGCGTCATGTTCGCCACCTCGTCGGCATGGGTCATCCACGCCTGCTCGGCATCCGCTTCGGCCTCGATGGAGGCAGCGCCTTGTTCGCGCAGATCTTCGAGGCAGCGTGCGATCCATTCGACATGCTGCTCGATCGAGACGACGACATTGGACAGCACCGAAGGGCTGCCCGGCCCGGTGACGGTGAACAGGTTCGGGAAGCCCGCGACCGCCAGCCCCAGATAGCAGCGTGGCCCTAGCTCCCATTCCTCGCGGAGCGCAACACCGCCGCGCCCGTGAATGTCGATTGCCTTGATCGCGCCCACGCAGGCATCGAAGCCGGTGGCGAAGACGATCACATCGGCCGGATAATGCGCGCCGCTTTCCGTCACGACGGCGTCGGCGGTGATCTCTGCCACCGGGTCTTCACGCACGTCCACCAGCGTGACGTTGTCCTGTGCCATGGTTTCGTAAAAGCCGATTTCGGAACACATGCGACGCGAGCCGAGCGGATATTGCGGGCTCATCTTGCGGACCTTCGCCGGGTCTTTCACGATCCCCGCGATCTTGTCGTTGATGAAGCGCGCGGCGTAGGAATTGCTCTCCTCGTCGAACAGCAGATCCTCATAGGCCATCAGCATGCCGGTGGTGCCTGCGCCCCATTGCTGTTCGAACCGGGCCGACCGCGCATCCTCGCTCTGGGCCTTGGCCGCGCCGGGATGGGGCGCGCCGAAGAAGCCCAGCGGCGAATTACGGGCGGATTCCCTGTCCTGCTGCAACGTCGCCTGGGCGGCCGTGAATTCCTCGTCCGACAGATCGCGGTTGTTTGCCGGCACGGCGAAGTTCGGCGTGCGCTGGAACACGGTGAGGCGTGACGCGGCCTTGGCCAGTTGCGGGATCGCCTGAATGCCGGAAGAGCCGGTACCGAAGATCGCGATCCGCTTGTCCGCAAGGTCGATCTTGTCGTCCCAGGTCGCGGTGTGGAGGATGGGGCCAGCGAAGTTCTCGATGCCCGGCAGGTCCGGCGTTTTCGGGGCGGAGAGCGCGCCTGTGCCCAGCACTACGAAGCGGGCGGTGACTATATCGCCCATATCGGTCTCGACCGTCCAGTTCGCCTCCGCCTCGTTCCAGCGGGCAGAGGTGACGCGCGTGTCGAAGGTAATGTCGCGCTTAAGGTCGAAGCGGTCCGCTACATGGTCCAGATAGGCGAGGATCTCGGGCTGCGCGGCATAGCGTTCGGTCCAGCGCCATTCCTTCTCCAGCTCGGGCGAGAAGGAATAGGAATATTCGATGCTGGGAATATCGCAGCGCGCGCCGGGATAGCGGTTCCAGTACCATGTGCCGCCGACGCCGGAGCCGGCCTCCACCACATGGGAAGAAAACCCGGCCTGACGCAGTTTCAGTTGCATGTAGAGGCCGGTGAACCCCGCCCCCACAACCAGCACGTCGAGTGTCGAGGGGACGGGATTGCGGCCTTCCATCAGGCCCTCCCGAGCGACTGGCGCATGAAGGTGCCAGCATCCTCTATGGCCAGTTTCCCGGCTTCAAGCATGAAGTTGAATGCCAGGAAGACGTGCGGCATGTTCGGCCACACATCCAGCCGAACCGGCGTGCCGCTGGTTGCTGCATTGGCGGCGATGCGTATCGCATCCTCCAGCAGAAGTTCCGCCGATCCGACCTGGATCAGCAAGGGCGGCAACCCATGCAAACCGCCAAAAACGGGGGAGGCATAGGGGTTGCGCGCATCATTGCCCGCCATATAGGCGATGGCTGCCGTCAGCAGCCCTTCGGCAGTCAGCGATGCATCGGCCTCTGCATTGGTTTCATAAGTCGATCCATCGCACAGCAGATTGGCCCAAGGGGAAATCGGCAGGGCGGCCGCGGGCAGGGGATCGCCCGCTTCGCGCAGGCCAATCAGCATGGACAGCACCAGCCCGCCGCCCGCGCTGTCACCCGCCAGCACGATCTTTTCGGGCGCGATGCCCTGTTCCAGCAAGGCGCGATAGGCATTGATGCAATCGTCGAGCGCGGCGGGGAAGGGGTGTTCCGGGGCAAGGCGATAGTCGATGGACCACAGGGTAAGCCCGCCTGCACGGGCGAGTTCGCCTGCCAGCGCGCGATAGCCATAGGCGCTGCCCGCGATGAAGGCGCCGCCATGGACATAGACCAGCACCGCTTCCGGATCGGCGCCGGGATAGGTGCCGTGCAGGGCAGGGATGCCGCCAAGTTCGCCCGGCGTGAACACCAGGTCTTCCGCCACGGGAACCATGGCCAGTGTTTCTTCGAAATCGGCGCGCGCTTTCACCGGATCGTCGGCGAAGTTGGGGCCGCCCTGACGCAGGCCTTCGATAAGCGCAGCAAGCGCGGGTTCTTCCCCACGGCGTGGATTCACAAGTCTCTCCCAAACAATCGGCCGCATGATGCGCGGCCCTTATCGAGTCGGGAGAGTAGCGGCGCCGATGGGGCACGCAAACGAAAACGGCGACACCCGAAGGTGCCGCCGCTTCCTGTTCAGTTTAATCGGAGCTGCGATCAGAAATCGTAGCTGAGGCCGACCTTGATGCGCCAGACAGACGAGCTGAAGTTGATCGCATTGTCGTCCGCGATCGATTCTGCGCCGTTGAATGCGCCGATAATGTAACGGCCCTGGCTGTCGACGCCGGTGGAGGCGACGATGTCCTGCAGACCGGCATAGTTGCGGCGGCGCTGCACGTTCCAGTTGCCGTCGAGCAGGTTCAGGAAGTTGTCGATCGTGGCGTAGAGCTTGATCTTGTCTTCCTTGTACCCGAACAGATGGCCCGGACCCGGGATTTCCTGCGAGAAGGAAAGGTCCATATCGAAGTACCAGTCGCCGTCGCAGGTGTTACGCGGGATGCTGGTGCCGATATACTGCTTCGCGCAGTTGGTGCTGTTGATCCAGCTCATCATCGAATCGAAGCTCTTCGGATCGCTCGATGCGATGGCCAGGATCGGCGAGGACGGCGAGATGTTCGGATCGTCGATGCCGGTCGGCAGATAGGCCAGCGCATTGTCCGAACCCGAGGACGAATCGCCGTAATAGCCGTTGCCACCGAAGGTCAGGCTATAGGGACGGCCGGAACGGGCGACGAAGGTGATGCCCAGGCCGGTCTTCAGGTCTTCGATGAATTCCTCGCGGAAATTCGCGCTGACCGTGAAGTTGTGGCGGCTGGAATAGAAGCCGGTCGTCGAGGTCGGGTTCTGACGGTCGAAGGCTGCGAGGTTGTCGTAGTTCGAACCGGCGGTCGAGTTGTACATGCTCCGGCGGTCATGCGAGTCCGTATAGGAATAGCCGAAGGTGAAGTTCGTCGAACCGCCCGAGGTGAAGACACCGCCATCGAAATACTTCGACAGGATGATCGAGGCGATGTGGCTGTCATAGCTGCCCGTATTGGTGAGCATCAGTTCGTCGTCGCGGCTGGTGCCGAAGCATGCGGCCGAGAGGTTCTCATAAGTCGGAACCGGCGAAGCGCTTACCAGCGTGGCGTCACAGCCCGAGCGGGTGGGATCGACAGCCGCATAGATCGGGCGACCGTCGATCGAATAGCCGTTCAGGCCCTTCGAAATGTTCGGCGCCATCGACAGGTCCACCACGTTGAACGGGTTAATGTAGTGGCTGTAGATGTAGTCCAGATCGACGTGCCAGCCGCTGAAGAAGCCGCTGTCGGCAAAGTTCAGGTCGCTGGAGAGGCCGAAATTGGCGCGCAGCACCGACGGCATCTTGATATTCGGATCGATCGACTGAGTATCGCCAAGGCCGGCGGCGGCGCTGGCTACGCCCGCCGCCTTGAAGCAGTCCGGAACGCCGGTGAACTGGCCGTCCACCACCACGTCGAGCGGGCCTGCCGGGCAGGCGGAATCCGCCGAAGTGCCCTGGGCGAAGCCGCGGCCGTCGTTCTGGAAGGCATTGCCGAACCACACCAGCGGGTCACCGCCGGAGAACATGCCCACGCCGCCATGCAGCTGGGCGCGGCTGAACACGGCGAAATCGTCGAGATCGTAGGTCAGGCCAAGGCGCGGCATCCACACCGGATCGAGCGCGTCGAAGCCGGTGTCGTTGCCGAAGCCGTAGCGGTTGACAAAGTTCTGGTTCAGCGTCGGATGGCCGCCCTTGTACCAGTCCACCCGCAGGCCCAGCGTGGCTGACAGGCGATCGGTCACTTCCCAATCGTCCTGCACGAAGAACGAGTAGATGGTGCGGCGGAACTTGGCGGCAGCATCGTTGATGTCGCCAGTGGACGAGAAGTTGCCGAACGCGCCCGAGACATTGCCGCTGACGACATTGCCCGGCGAGTTCGTGGTGCCCGAACCATTGGCCAGGATGCCTTCCTTGAGGTCGTCGATATTGCGGAAGACCAGCGTGCCGGTAGCATTCTGGACGAACAGGTTGAACAGGTTCGCCTGGTTGATCTCGCCGCCGAACTTCAGCTTGTGCGCACCGAGATCCAGCTTGGCGGCAACGCGCCACTGGTCGAGATTGGTGCGCAGGTCGTTGCCCGAACGCGAGAAGCCGGGGCCGGCTTCCACGGCGCCTGCCGGATCGGAGCCATTGTCCACGCCCACGACGATACGCGGGATCGGGTTGGCATCCTGTGCTTCACCGCCGCCGACCGGATCCTGCACGTCGCGCACTTCGGAGCGCGAATAGCGCACTTCGGTGGAGAAGTTGTCGGTCCAGTCCGAATAGAGGCGGGCGGAGTAGTAGTTGGAGCGGGTGCCGCTGAGGTAATAGGTGTTCTCGCCGATGACCGTGCCGCCATAGGTGCCGGTGCGGGCCTGATCGTCGGAACGCATCGTGCTTTCTTCGAGCCGCTGATAGGTCAGCTCGGCGCGGTGGCGTTCGGAAAGCTGGAAGTCGCCGCGAATGAAATAGCGATCGTTGCTATAGGGGCGGCTCTTGATCAGCGGGCCGGTTTCGACGCCGTAGACATCGCTGAGAACCTGCGAGATTTCGTTGAACTGATCGACAGTAACCTGCGTGATCGTGTTCGGGTAATTGCCGCCTGCCGGACCGTCATCCTGCGACTGGCCAGCCTGCTGATGCTCATAGGCGCCGTAAAGCCAGACATAGTCCTTGATCACCGGGCCGCTGAGATGAACGCCCCAGCGCTTTTCCGGCTCGATCGGGGCGACGGTTACGCCGGCCACCTTGTTGCCGCGCAGGCCGTCATCCGAATATTCGAAGAAGCCGCCGAAATGGTAATCGTTCGTGCCCGACTTGGTGACGACGTTGATCGAGCAGCCGGTGAAGGCGCCGTAATCGACGTCGAACGGGGCAAACTGAACCTGGGTTTCGCGCACCGCCGCATAGGGGATCGGGGTGGAGCTGCGCGAGGAGAAGCCCGTGTCGTTCAGGCCGTAAATATCGCCCTGGCTGGTGCCGTCCACCGTGAAGGCGTTGCCGCGGTCATTGCCGCCAAGGCAGGAAATGCGATCCTGGCCCGAGCCGCCGTCGTCGCGGTCAAGGCTGACGCGCGGGTCGATGCGGATCACGTCGCGCACGTCGCGGTTGAAGCTGGGCGCATCGGTCAGCAATTCGCTGGTGAAGCTCTGGCCGGGGCCGACTGCCAGCTGGGTGGCGCCCACGCGCGCAGCCGAAACCACGATGGCGCCCGAACCGGGCATCAGCGTGAAGGTCAGGCTGGTCTCGCCCTGCAGGGTCAGGAAGACGCCGCCGACAGACTGGCCTTCATAGCCATCGAGATCGGAAGTGACGGTGTAGGGACCGCCCGTGGTGAGGTTGGAGGCGCGGAAGCGGCCTTCGCTGTCGGCAACCATCGTGCGTTCGACGCCGGTACGGTCATCGCGCACCGTTACCATGGCGCCAGGCAGCGCGTTGCCGTCTTCTGCAAGCACGCGGCCCTGAATGCCGGAGGTGATCTGCTGGGCGGCGGCGGGCGCCGGAAGCACAACGGCGGCCGTCAGGCCTGCAACGCTGGCTGCGAGAAGATACTTCAGTTTCATTGGAGTGACGCTCCCTGTTAGCGTGGTGCCGGGGTGCGTATGGTTGGTTCGAGACGCAACCATGTCTGTTTCATGACGGGTTGGTTACAGCGGGAACCAGCTATTGCGATGCAGCGATTTTTGCCGCTGCGAGGCCTGATTTCCGCGGGTTTTTTGCGCGTTGTTGCCGCGTTGCAACATTCCGGGAATTTTCGCCTTGCGGCCGTTTTCCACAAGCCGTCCACATGGCGAAAAGGCTCAATTGGTGCGTTGCAGCGCCTTCGATTGGTCTTCGCGCGACTCAGGCCAGGTTAATCTCGCGCAGGCGCTGCAGCAGGAATTCGTGGCTGGAAAGCGGCTGCGGATAGAGGTCCGGATGGGCATCGTCCACGCAGCCGGGCAGGGTTTCGATCACGAAATCCGGCCTGAAATGCAGGAAGAACGGCATCGAATAGCGCGACCGGCGGGCCGCCGGGCCAACCGGGTTCACCACGCGATGCAGGGTGGATTTCAGGCGGTTGTTGGTAAGCCGTTCCAGCATG
Source organism: Erythrobacter sp. SG61-1L (assembly GCF_001305965.1). Taxonomy (NCBI): domain Bacteria; kingdom Pseudomonadati; phylum Pseudomonadota; class Alphaproteobacteria; order Sphingomonadales; family Erythrobacteraceae; genus Erythrobacter; species Erythrobacter sp. SG61-1L. The sequence continues at coordinate 2,321,902 of NZ_JXQC01000003.1, read as the reverse complement.
TCGCCGATGTTCACTGCCAATGCGCCATCGGGCGGAGTGATCGAGGTCCATTCGCCCTTGGCCGAAAGCACCTGCAGCCCGGCTTCTTCCGCGCCCAGCAGCAGGGTGATCGTGTTGATGTCGCCATGGGCGGCGGCGCGGATCGCCCCTTCCGGCGCGCTTTCGGGCAGCGGCGGATAATGCAGCAGGCGCATCACCGAATTGCCGTCCTTCACCGTGGGGGCGAACCAGTCTTCCGGCAGGCCAAGATGCAGCGCGATGGCGGCAAGGATACGGCCGCCTGCCACTTCGAAGGCGGAATAGAGCGCCTCGAAGGTTTCGCGGAATTCGGGGATTTCGGCGGGCCAGATATTGGGCCGCATGAATTGTTCCAGCGGATCGCCGGGCGGCAGGCTGCGGCCGATATGCCAGAATTCCTTGAGGTCATGGACTTCGGCATCCTTCGCCCGTTCCGTGCCGAAGGGGGTATAGCCGCGCGCGCCGCCCGTGCCGGGTATGTGATAGGTGCGCTTCACATCGTCGGGCAGGGCGAAGAATTCGCGTGTCAGTTCCCAGGCCTTGGCCACCAGATCGGCGGGCAGGCCATGGTCGCGCACCACGGCAAAGCCCCATTCGCGGAAGCTCTGGCCCAGTTCGTCCGCCATGTCGGGCAGGGGGCGGGCGAGGGAGACGGTGGCGATCTGGTTCATGGAACTACCTTAGAACGACAGGAAGAGGCCCGCCAGCGCGGCGCTCATCAGATTGGCGAGCGAGCCGGCCGCCAGTGCCCGCAGGCCCAGCTTCGCAATCACCGGGCGCTGGTTAGGGGCAAGGCCGCCCGTCACCGCCATCTGGATCGCGATGGAGCTGAAATTGGCGAAACCGCAGAGCGAGAAGGTGACGATCGCCCGGCTGCGGTCCGACAGCATGGAGCCGTCGATCCCGCCCAGTTCGATGAAGGCCACGAATTCGTTCAGCACCACCTTGGTACCGAACAGCCCGCCTGCGATCTGCGCTTCGTTCCAGGGGATGCCCAGCAGGTACATCACCGGGGCGAAGACATAGCCGATCAGCTTCTGGAAGGTCAGCCCGTCCAGCCCGAACCAGCCGCCGATGCCGCCCAGAATGCCGTTGGCCAGCGCCACCAGCGCCACGAAGGCCAGCACCATCGCGCCCACGGCGACGGCCAGCTTCACCCCGGTCTGCGCGCCTTGCGCGGCGGCTTCGATGATATTGGCGGGCTTTTCCCCTTCCTCGAAGGTCTGGGCCACTTCCACTTCATGCGGCTTTTCCCCGCCTTCGGTCAGGGCGGCGGGGCCTTCTGCGCTGATGCGGGCCTTGGGCAGGGCGATCTCGCCCTCCGGCTCGGGCGTGGCGGGGCTGTCGTCCGGCATGATGATCTTGGCCATCAGGATGCCGCCGGGCGCCGACATGAAGGCGGCGGCCAGCAGATAGGGGAGATATTCATGGCCCAGCACACCGGCATAGGCCGCCAGGATCGTGCCTGCCACGCCCGCCATGCCCACCGTCATCAGCGTGAAGATGCCCGAGGGGGACAGCGCCGCGAGATAGGGGCGCACCACCAGCGGGCTTTCCGACTGGCCGACGAAGATATTCGCCGCCGCGCCCAGCGATTCCACGCGGCCGATGCCCGTCACCCAGCCGATGGCGCCGCCCACCCAGCGCACGACGCGCTGCATGATGCCAAGGTAATAGAGGATGGAAACCAGCGAGGCGAAGAAGATGATCACCGGCAGGGCGCCCAGCGCGAAAGTGCCGGAAAGCGGATTGTCCGCTGGTGCGCCGAACAGGAATTCCGTGCCCTTGTCGGCATAGGAAAGCAGGGCCGAAACCCCGTTCGCCATGCCCTGGATCGCGGCCTTGCCCCATGGCGTGCGCAGCACGATCAGCGCGATGCCCGCTTGCAGGGCAAAGGCCGCGCCCACCACGCGCAGGCGGATGCGCCGCCTGCCGGTGGACAGCAGCAGGGCGATAAGGAGGATCGCGGCGATCCCGGCCAGGTTGATGAGCAAAGCGGCGTCCCTGTTCCACGGCGGCGCCGCGGCGGCGCCCGAATCCCGTCTTGGGGCAGTTATGGCGCGTGCAATGCAGCAAGGTCAAACAGGTTGCAGGCCGAACCACTTCCCAAATGCGGGATTGCGCAATAGGCAGGGCCATGGACTCTGCCGATCACGCGCCCGAACCCGCATCCTCCGCCGCCCTCAAGGCCATCCCGCAACCGCTGTTCCTGTTCGCCCTGCTCTATGGCGGGATGACCTGCATCGCGGGCGTGCTGGGGGCCAAGCAGGTGGGGCTGGGTCCGCTGGCAGTGGAGGCAGGGATTTTCCCCTTCCTGATGCTGGTGGCGATTTCCAGCGCAGTGGCGGAACTTTACGGACGCCCGGTGGCGGACCGGCTGGTGCGTTTCGGCTTCGTGCCGCTGTCCACTGCGATCCTGCTGACCTGGCTGGTGATCGAACTGCCCACCGATCCGGGCATGTATCCCCCGGCGCAGGAAGCCTTCCCGATCATCCTTGGCCAGAGCTGGCGCCTGATGCTGGCGGGCATTGCAGCCTATGGCGTTTCCATGACGCTGAACGTGCTGATCTTTTCCAAGCTGGCGGCATTTGGCGGGCGGCTGGTGGCGCTGCGCGGGGCGATTGCTTCCATGCTGAGCCAGGTGGTCGATACGCTGATCTTCATCACCATCGCCTTCCTTGGCGTGCGGCCCATCGGCAATCTGATCCTTGGGCAGGCGCTGGCCAAGGTGGTGCTGTCGCTGGTGCTGGTGCCGCCGCTGATCGCGCTGCTGGTGAAGCTCGCCCGCCGCTATTCCTGAGGCGGGGAATGGGTTAGCCTCCCGCCCAAAGGACAAGGGGGAGGGACCATGCGCTTCGGCATATTCGACCATGTGGACGATGACGGGCAGCCGCTGCACCGCCAGCTGGAAGACCGACTGCGGATGGCGGAAGTCTACGATCGCTGCGGCTTCTATGCCTATCACGTGGCCGAACATCACGGCACGCCGCTGGGCCGATCCCCTTCGCCCTCCGTGCTGCTGGCGGCGCTGGCCCAGCGCACCACGCGGCTGAAATTCGGCCCGCTGGTCTATTGCCTGCCGCTCTACCATCCGCTGCGGCTGATAGAGGAGGTTGCGATGCTCGACAGCCTTTCGGGCGGGCGGCTGCAACTGGGCGTGGGCAAGGGGGCCTCGCTGATCGAGGCGGGCTTCTTCGGCATCGAGATGGACGATCAGCGCGCCCTGTTCGACGAGGCGCTGGAGGTGCTGCTGCAAGGCCTCACCGGTGACGAACTGAGCTATGAAGGCGCGCATTTCCGGTTCGACCGCGTGCCGATGCGAGTGAAGCCGGTGCAGCAGCCGCATCCGCCGCTGTGGTATGGCGCGGGCAGCCCGGCCTCGATCCAGTGGTGCGCGCGCGAGGGAATCAATATCGTCACGCTCGCCCATGGGGAACGGGTGCGGCAGGTGGCGGACCTCTATCGCAGCGAATGGCTGACCCATGGCGGCGATGTGGCCCATATGCCGCTGGTGGGGGTGAGCCGCCACATGGTGGTGGCCGATACGGATGAAGCGGCGCTGGCCATCGCCCGCCCGGCCTATCTGCGCTGGCGCGACAGCTTCGCCCAATTATGGATCGAGCGCGGCTATCCCCGGCCCTTCACCGAGATCTATCCCGACAACTGGGACGAATTGCAGGCCCGCGGCAATTGCTGCGCCGGTTCGCCCGAGACAGTCCGGGCTTTCGTGGAGCGGGAAGTGGAGCGCGGCATCACCTATTTGGTCGGCTGGTTCGCCTTCGGCGACATGCGCCTGCCGCAAGTGACCCGCTCGGCGGAATTGTTTGCGGCGGAGGTCATGCCGGCATTTGGGTGAGTTACCCGCAAGACCCATCCCGGCCCGGCCTCCCCACCTCCGCCCATCCTGAGCCTGTCGAAGGATGCGGGATGCGTGTTGGACTTGGTCCCTGTGCGGGTCCGGCTGGGCAAAGGTCTCGCGTGTCGTTGGCCTTCGGCCAGCTTCGCTTCCGACAAGCTCAGGATGAGCGGGTGTGGGTGATTACGCACTCTCCCCCTAATTCGTCATTCCCGCGCAGGCGGGAATCCAGCAGCAAGGGTTGAACTGGATCCCCGCCTGCGCGGGGATGACGAAGGTTGGGGTTGTAGTTGGGGCGCAGGCACAAAACCCCATCCGGCGGCAAACCCGGACCTTACCGCCAGTGTAGTGCAAACAAACCAATCGCGCGGCCGGCACGGCGTCAGGAATGGCGCGTGCAGGGGGCGGGCGGAAGGATAGCGAAGGGCCGGGCACATCCACCATGCACCTGGCTCAACCCGATCGGTGACCGGCCGGAAAAGGCGCCCGCGGGCTCGCAGCCGGGCATCCCATTCTCGCGGGTGATGATCCCGCGCCACTGGCGGTTCTGCGTGCACGCCCCGGATGGCCTGCCCGCAAGAGGGGGCAGGATCGGGGGCGGCCGGTGAATCCGCACATCCGGTAACCGCATCTGGCGCAGGCGGCTTTGCCAAGGGGTAACGCCCCCAACAGACACACACCCGCACCGGCCGCGTTGTTCAAAGCGAACAAGGGAGGAAAGGCAGTCGACATGCCGCCCTCCGGATTGGAGGCTCGCAGCGTGCTATTGCTGCAAGGTGTGGGGCATATAACCGAAACGGTTCGTAATGTCAATTGAAAACGCCAAATTCGCCCATTGCACTTTACGTGTCACCCCGAATTTATTCCGGGGTCCAGCTTTTTGGCGAGAAGAAGAAGCTGGATCCCGGAACAGGTCCGGGATGACCAAGGGGGCAGGGGGTTGAACCCGATCTTCGTCATCCCCGCGCAGGCGGGGATCCAGCAGCAACCGTCGACTGGATCCCCGCCTGCGCGGGGATGACGAAACAGGAAGTAGGCAACCAGGCGTGCGCAAAGGCCAGCGATCCCGGACCGACCGCTCGGAGGTCCACCCAGAGCCTGTCGAAGAGCCGGGATGACGACAGGGCACAGGCGCACCTCACCAGTCGTTTGCGCACTATCGGCTTGCACTCCGCTCCGGTTTCCGGTTGGGGAGGGGGAGGGATTAGATCAAACGAGATATTTGGAGGAAGCCGGTGAATCTTGAAATCCTCAAAGGGCGTGTCGCGGTCGTCACGGGTGCCAGTTCCGGCATCGGCGAGGCCTGCGCGCTGGGCTATGCCGCTGCCGGTGCCAAGGTAGTGCTGGCCGCGCGCCGGGTGGACCGCCTTGAAGGGCTGGTGAAGAAGATCGAGGACGCAGGCGGCGAAGCGCTGGCCGTGGCGACCGACGTCACCAGCGAAGAAGCCGTGGCCAATCTGTTCAAGCAGGCCGTGGACCGCTTCGGCACCGTGGACATCCTGATCAACAATGCCGGCATTGCCGACAGCACCCCGGTTTACGAGCTTTCGCTCGAAATGTGGCACCGGGTGATCGAAACCAACCTTACCTCCGCCTTCCTGTGCAGCCGCGAGGCCTTCCGCATCATGAAGGACAAGGGCCATGGCCGCATCATCAATGTCGGCTCGATCTCGGCCCGCGTGCCCCGTGCGGACAGCCCGGCCTATGCCGCCAGCAAGTGGGGCCTCGACGGGCTGACCCGCTCGCTCGCCATTGACGGGCGGGAATTCAACATTGCCGCTTCGATGTTCAATCCCGGCATCGTCGCCACCGAAATCGCGCCCGGCGCGGTCAAGCTGGACAAGGATTTCGCGGCCATGCCGGAAGATATCGCCGATGCGATCATCCACATGACCGCGCTGCCCGATCACCTCAATTTCTATGAGGCGATGATCGTCCAGAACAAGCTGCCTTTCCTCGGCCGCGGCTGAGGGACTTGCTTTCCTTTTCGTCATTGCGAGGGCCGGAGGCCCGCGGCAATCCAGGGCCTGACGCGCCAGGCTCTGGATCGCTTCGCTTCGCTCGCGATGACGAAGGAATCTTTGCATGACCGGCAGCCCCACCTTCGGCAGTTTCAACATTGCCGACCTGCGCAAGCGGGCGAAAGCCCGCCTGCCACTGGGCGTGTGGGAATATGTCGAGCGCGGGACGGAAGACGAACTGGGCCTGCCGCGTAACCGCGCGGGCTTCGATGCCGTAACCTTCCGCCCGCATGTGGCCCGCAATGTGGAACAGGTGGACGGATCGACCAGCCTGCTGGGCACGCCGTCCGCCATTCCGCTGGCCGTGGCCCCCACCGGGGCAGCGGGGCTGCTGTGGTATCAGGGCGATCTGGCGCTGGCCAAGGCCGCCGCGCGCGCGGGCGTACCTTTCACCATCTGCAGCGCCAGCACGATGGATATAGATCAGATCGCCGTGGCGGGCGGGCGGCTGTGGTTCCAGCTCTATACATGGAAGGACCGTTCGCTGTCCTATGCCGTGGTGGACCGGGCGCAGGAACTGGGCTGCGAGGCCCTGCTGGTCACGCTGGACCTGCCGGTGCCGCCCAATCGCGAATATCTCTATCGTAATGGCTTCGGTACGCCCTTCCGCCTCAATGCGCGGAACACGGCGGACATCTTGATGCATCCGCGCTGGCTGCTGGGCGTGATGGGCCGTTATGCGATGAGCGGCGGCATTCCTTCTCAGGCCAACCTGCCTGACCGGCTGCGCAACCGGGTGACGCAAAGCGCGCATCCCGGCGCACTGTTCAAGCAGGACAATATCGACTGGGACGAGATTGCCCGCCTGCGCGATCGCTGGAAGGGCAAGCTCGTTCTCAAGGGCCTGCTGCGGCCCGACGATGCCGAACTGGCAGCGAAGGCCGGGGCGGATGGGATCGTGGTTTCCAACCATGGCGCGCGCGGGCTGGACAGTTCCATCTCCTCGATGGAGGCGCTGCCTGCCATAGTTTCGGCCGTCGGCAACAAGCTCGAAGTCCTGCTGGACAGCGGCGTGCGGCGCGGCAGCGATGTAGTGAAGGCCGTGGCCCTGGGCGCCAGGGGCGTGCTGGCCGGAAGGGCCGCGCTCTATGGCCTTGCCGCTGGCGGTGAAGACGGCGTGGTGCGCGCGCTGGAACTTCTCAAGGCTGAAACCGTCAGGACCATGGGCCTGCTGGGCGCAAGAGACATAAGCGAGGTGACAAAAGACCTGTTGGGCTGATCCGCCATAGAGAGCGGACGGCCGGGAGAAGGGGGATGACTGGGTGCAGATCACTTTTTCGCAGGCCGTAAGCACAGGCCCGGTGCGGCTGTTCCAGCTGACCGTGGTGGCGATGGTTCTGCTGGTACTGGTTTTCGATGGGATGGACGCCCAGGCCCTTGGCCTTGTGGTGCCCAGCATCATTGCCGAATGGGGCGTGGACCGGGCCGAATTCGGCACTTCCCTGACAGCTTCACTGCTGGGTGCGGGTATTGGGGCTTTGCTGGGCGGCTGGCTGGGGGACCGGTTCGGGCGAGTCAATATGTTGTTCGCCTCCGCTCTGTTCTTCGGCGTGACCACAATGGCCTCCAGCCAGGCCGAAACGATGGGAACACTTGCCGCCCTGCGCTTGCTGGGTGGGCTTGGTTTCGGGGCGGCGGGGCCGAACGGGCTGGCACTGGCCAGCGAATGGACGCCCGAACGGTTCCGCACCTATGTCATCGCGCTGCTTTCGGTCGGTACACCGGCGGGAGCGACAGTGGCCGCGGGCATCGCGCCTTTCCTGCTGGAGGATTTCGGCTGGCGCGGGCTGTTCGCCATTTTTGGCGGAGCCTCGATCCTGATCGGTTTCCTGGCTCTGCTGCTGGTGCGGGAAACTCCGTCATGGTTGCTTGCCAAAGGGCGGGAAGATGCTGCCAATCGCACCGCGCGGCGGATTTTTGGGCAAGAGATCGAGTTGTTGCCCGAACCGGCCGGGTCGACAGGGGCGCCGGGCGCAGCGGGTAAGCGCATCGGCCTATTCCATCGCGATCATACGCGGCTGACGCTGGGCGTCGCCGTTGCCTTTTCCGCATGCACTGCGATTGTCTATGGGGTGACGCTGTGGGGCGTGGTGCTGTTCACCTCGCGCGGTTTTACGCAGGCTCAGGCAATCGGCGTGATATTCTGGGCGGGGCTTATGTCGGTCGCCGGTGCACTGGCAGGCGGGCCAGTGGTGCGGATATTGGGATCGCGCAGGACGATGGCGGCGTGTTCGGTGATAACCTTCGCGGCGGTCGCAATCCTGTTTCTGATTGTGGAACATCTCTCTGCCGCGCCGGACGGTGCCGCTTTGGCAGCGGTCTATGTTCTGGCAGGCCTGGTTGGCGGCGTGGTCAGCCTCGGCATTTCCACGATCTATGCCATGATGGCGCTGGGCTATCCGGTATCCTGCCGGTCGACCGGTATCGGGCTCGGCATGCTGCTCGGCCGGATCGGCGGGATCGCCATGGCGTTGTCGGGCGGATATCTGCTCAATTGGGGCGGCACATCCGTGCTGCCATTCTTCGGCGTGATGGCCGCCTGTGCATTGGCGGTCAGTTCGTCGGCCTGGATCATAGACCGGCATATCGCGCCGGCACGGGTATAATAGGGAGAACAGAGGATGGCGCAGACCTTCAGCGAGGCCTTGTCGCGCTCGCCGCTCAAGGCTTTTTCGGTGGCGACCTTCGCCATCTGCATGCTGGTGCTGGTGTGCGACGGGATGGATGCCCAGCTGCTGGGCATCGTGGCCCCCAAGGTGATCGAGGAATTCGGCGTGGCGGGCGGCACTTTCGGCATCGCGATGAGCGCGGCGCTGGTCGGCTTCGGCATCGGGTCATGGGGCGGCGGCTGGCTGGGCGACACGATCGGGCGGCGCTGGTCGCTGGCCATCGCCACCGTGCTGTTCTCCCTCGCCACGGTCGGCGCCAGCCAGGCGGGCGATGTGTGGCACATGGCCGCATGGCGCGTAGTGGGTGGGCTGGGCTTCGGTTCGGCCTATGCCAATGCGATCACGCTGGCGGGCGAATGGCTGCCGGACCGCTGGCGCTCGGTAGGGGTCACCACCCTTTCGGTGGGCACGCCCGCCGGCGGACTGGTGGTGGCCGCGCTCGCGCCCACGCTGGTCGATCTCTATGGCTGGCGCGGTTCCTTCGTGGTGATCGGCCTTGCCACCCTGCTGGTGGTGGTGCTGATCGTGATGGTGCTGCGCGACAGCCCCAGCTTCCTGCTGGCACGCGGCAAGGCGGCAGAGGCCCGCGCGGCGGCGGCCAAGGTGCTGCCCGGCGATGACGACATCGTGCCCGAACGCCATCATACGGACCGCGACGGGGTTGCCGTGGGCGTGTTCGACAAGGGCAATTTCCGGCTGAATCTCGGCATCGGCATCGCCTTCGCGGCGGCGGCCACCTGCGCCTATGGCATCCTCAACTGGACCACCACCATGCTGACCGCCAAGGGCTTCACGTTTGAGGAGGCGAGCTATGCCGTATCGGTCGCGGGGCTGACGTCCATCGCATCCTCCATCGCGGCGGGCCTGCTGGTCCAGCATTTCGGATCGCGCAGGGTCATGGCGGTGATAACGGTGGGCCTGTTCTTCACTCTGCTGCTGCTGGCCTTCCGGCTGGAACAGCTTTCCGGCGTTCCGGGCGCGGGCGAAGGCAAGGTGATCGTGGCGCTGATCGGCCTTGCCGCGGCCCTGTTCAGCGCGGCCATCGCCAGCTTCTATGCCATGATGACTTACGGCTATCCGGCGTCCTGCCGCTCGGCCGGGATCGGCTTTGGCATCTTCGTGGGCCGGATCGGGGCGATCTCGGCCAGCGGGCTGGGCGGCTGGCTGCTCGATCTGGGGCAGGGCAGCGTGGTGCCCTTCTTTGCCGTGCTGTGCATTGCCGCGATCCTCGTTTCGGCATCGGTATTCATTGTCGATCGGCAGGTGCCGCCCGCGCGCGCTGCTGCCTGACGGGGCGAATATCGGTGCTATAGGGGCCGGATGGGCTGGCGATTCTGGGTCGACAGGGGCGGGACTTTTACCGACGTCGTGGCGCTGGCGCCCGATGGCGCGCTGCACCGTGCCAAGCTGCTGTCGGAAGATCCCGGCCGCTATGAAGATGCTGCGGTGGAGGCGATGCGCCGCCTCACCGGCGTGGGCGAAGGCCCGTTGCCGCCAGCGGAATTGCGGCTGGGCACCACAGTTGCCACCAATGCCCTGCTGGAACGCAAGGGCGAGCCGGTGCTGCTGGCGATCACGCAGGGGCTGGGCGATGCGCTGACCATCGGCACGCAGGAACGCCCGGAAATCTTTGCCCGCCACATCCGCCGCGATCCGCCGCTCCATGCCGATGTGGTGGAGATTGCCGAACGGGTGACGGCCAAGGGCGAAGTGCTTGCCCCGCTGGACGAGGATGCCGCCCGCGCCGCCCTTCAGGCCGCCTATGATCAAGGCTTCCGCGCAGTGGCCATCGTGCTGATGCATGGCTGGAAGTTCACGGCCCATGAAAGCCGCGTGGCCCAGATCGCGCGCGAGATCGGCTTTACGCAAATCTCGCCCAGCCACGAGGTCGCTCCGCTGGTGAAGCTGATTGCCCGGGGGGAGACATCGGTTGCCGATGCCTATCTCTCCCCCGTGCTCCAGGCCTATGTCGGCACGCTGGAACGGCTGCTGGGGCCGGATGTGTCCACGCTCTACATGCAATCGGGCGGGGGGCTGGCCAATGGCGCGGGGTTTCGCGGCAAGGATGCGATCCTGTCCGGCCCGGCGGGCGGCATCGTGGGCATGGCCGCCACTGCGCAAGAGGCCGGTATCGCCCGCGTAATCGGCTTCGACATGGGCGGCACTTCCACCGATGTCTCTTGGTTTTCCGGCACTTATGAGCGTGACAGCGAAACCCGCATCGCAGGCGCCCGCATCCGCACGCCGATGATGCGCATCCACACCGTGGCGGCAGGGGGCGGGTCCGTCTGCTCATTCGACGGGGTGCGCTTTCAGGTCGGGCCGGAAAGCGCGGGCGCCGTGCCCGGCCCGGCCTGTTACCGGCGCGGCGGGCCGCTGGCGGTGACCGATTGCAACCTGCTGCTGGGCAAGCTGCAGCCCGGCCATTTCCCGCATGTTTTCGGCCCGGAAGGCAACCGGCCGCTGGACGATGGCGCGGTGCGCGGCAAGTTCGCGGAACTGGTGGCACAGGTGAAGGCAGCGACGGGGCAGGACTATACTCCCGAAGCGGCAGCCGAAGGTTTCCTGTCCATCGCGGTGGCCAACATGGCCAATGCGATCAAGACCATTTCGCTGCGGCGCGGGCATGATGTGACCAGTGCCACGCTGGCCAGCTTCGGCGGTGCGGGCGGGCAGCATGCCTGCCTGGTGGCCGATGCGCTGGGCATTGGCGAAGTGATGTGCCACCCGCTGGCCAGCGTGCTTTCCGCCTATGGCATGGGCCTGGCCGACCGGCGCGTGCTGCGTGAGGCGACACTGGCCCTTCCGCTGGACGATGGGAGCATGGCTGCCATTGCTGCTGCGGTTGCCGCCCATGGGGCAGAGGCCGAGGCGGAACTGGCCGCCCAATGTGGCGGTGGGGCAGGGGGTGCGGCTGGGGCCGCCATCCGGCAGGAGGCAAGCCTGTTCCTGCGTCCGCCCGGCAGCGAAAGCATGGTGGAAGTGCCCTTCGGCCCGGCGGACGCAATGCGCGCGGCCTTTGCCGATGCTTTCCACGCCCGGTTCGGCTTCGCCTTCGAAGGTACGCCGATTGCGGAGAACCTGCGGGTGGAAGCGATCGCGGCGGGCGACGCGCCTGCGGTTGCCGCAGCGCTGCCGCCGGCATCGGAACCGCCGCTGGAAATCGTCCGGCTTTATTCGGGCGGGCAGTTCCACGATGCGCCGCTCTATCGCCGTGAAGGGCTGGCGGCGGGCTGGCAGGCCAGCGGCCCGGCTCTGGTGGTGGACGATGTGTCGACCATCGTGATCGAACCGGGCTGGGGCGGGCGGATCGACCCGCTGGGTAATCTGATCCTGCGGCGCGAGGCGGGCAGGGCCATGGCCACGCGGGTGGAGAAAGGCGAAGCGCCCGATCCCGTCCGGCTGGAAATCATGGGCGCCCTGTTCATGGCCATTGCGGAGGAAATGGGCGCCGCGCTGCAGGGTGCGGCCAGTTCGGTGAACATCCGCGAGCGGCTCGATTTTTCCTGCGCGATCTTTGACCGGCGCGGCGATCTGGTGGCGAATGCCCCGCATATGCCGGTGCATCTCGGCTCCATGGGGGAAAGTGTCCGCACCATTATCCGCCACCGTGCGGATGGACGCGACGGGCGCGGCATTCTGCCGGGCGATGCCTATGCGCTGAACGCCCCCTATGAAGGCGGAACCCATCTGCCGGATATTACCGTGGTGATGCCGGTCTTCGCCGATGCCGGGGATACGCAGCCTGCCTGGTATGTCGCCGCGCGCGGGCACCATGCCGATATTGGCGGGATCGCGCCGGGTTCCATGCCGCCGGGCAGCCGCTCGGTAGAGGAAGAGGGCATTCTGCTCGACAATGTGCTGCTGGTGGACCGGGGCCGACTGTGCGATGCGGAAATGCGCGCGCTGCTTGCCTCTGGCCGCTGGCCCGCCCGCAATCCGGGGCGCAATCTGGAAGACCTCAAGGCCCAGATCGCCGCCTGTGCCAAGGGCGCGGCGGAATTGCGCCGCGTGGCGGGCGAACAATCCCGCGCGGCGGTGGATGCCTATATGGGCCATGTCCAGCAGCAGGCCGAGGACGCAGTGCGCGCGCTGTTGCTTCGCCTGAAGGATGGCAGCTTCATCGCGCCGATGGACAATGGCGGGCAGGTGCAGGTGGCAGTGCGGATCGACCGCGCCGCGCGCGAAGCGGTGATCGACTTTACCGGATCGTCTGCCCAGCTTGCCGATAATTTCAATGCGCCCCTGCCGGTGGTGCGGGCTGCGGTGCTTTATGCCGTGCGCACGCTGATCGACGATGCAGTGCCGATGAACGAAGGTTGCCTGCGGCCGTTGCGCCTGATCGTGCCCGAAGGCAGCATGCTCAATCCGCGCCATCCGGCGGCGGTTGTGGCGGGCAATGTGGAGACGAGCCAGATCGTCACCGATGCGATCTTCGGGGCGCTGGGGGCCATGGCGGCGGCGCAGGGCACGATGAACAATTTCACCTTCGGCAATGCCCGCTACCAATATTACGAGACCATCGCGGGCGGTTCCGGCGCCGGGGCGGATTTTCCGGGCGCCGATGCGATCCAGACGCATATGACCAACAGCCGCCTGACCGACCCGGAAGTGCTGGAGGGCAATTTCCCCGTCCTGCTGGAAGAATTTTCCATCCGGCGCGGATCGGGCGGCGCGGGCGCGCAGATGGGCGGCAATGGCGCGGTTCGCCGCCTGCGCTTTCTGGAAGCGATGACGGCGGGGATTCTCTCCGGCCGGCGGCTCACCGCGCCTTTCGGGCTGGCGGGCGGCGGCGATGGCCTGCCGGGATCGAATCGCGTGATCCGGGCGGATGGCAGCGTCGAAACGCTCGGCCCATCGGCCACGGTCGCAATGGAACCGGGGGACGCCTTCCTGATCGAAACGCCGGGTGGCGGCGGTTTCGGGGCGCCTGACGGGGGCTGACGGCGCGGCGGCGCCAGACTCGGGCAGATGGCCGCCCGCCATGGCCAGCTATGATGAAATTGATCCTGTTTCCCGTTCCGGATCAGCGGTTTGGCATTGAATTGTTGTCGTGGGGCGCAGCCATTGGTAAGCGGCCCTATGGGCTTTTGCGATACATGTGTGGTGCGCAACCGGGCAATTTGCGCCGCGCTTGACGCGAATGAGGTTTCCGCGCTCAATTCGATCGGCCGCCGCCGCAAGCTGGAAGCCGGGGAATCGCTGATCTGGGAAGGTGACGATTCGCTGCTGGTCGCCAATGTGATCGAAGGCGTGCTGAAGCTTTCCACCGGCACGGAAGACGGGCGCGAACAGATCGTTGGCGTGGTCTATCCCTCGGATTTCATCGGCCGCCCCTTCGGCACCACTACCCGCCATTCAGTCACCGCGCTGACGGAAGCCAATGTCTGCGTGTTCTCGCGCGCCGATTTTGACAGCTTCGCGCATGACCATCCGGCGCTGGAACACAAGCTGCTGAAGCGCACCCTTTCGGAGCTGGACCGCACGCGGCGCTGGATGCTGCTGCTGGGCCGCAAGAATGCGGAAGAAAAGCTGGCGACCTTCCTGCTCGACATGTCGGAACGCCTTTCCGAACCGGGCTGCGAAGATCCGGACGAAATGCTGAACGAATTCGAACTGCCCTTCTCGCGCCAGCAGGTCGCGGATCTTCTGGGCCTGACGATCGAAACCGTCAGCCGCCAGTTCACGCGTCTCAAGAAGGATGGGATCGTCGATCTGCCGTCGCGCCGCGCGGTTACGATCCTTGACCGCGCGGCGCTAGAGGCAAGGGCGGGCTGACCCCCGATGCCCGGCCCTTCCTCTTCCTTTCGGAGAGGAAGGGTGGTGTGGACCTGCCTAGAAGCGGAAGCCCATGCCCGCGCTCAGCACCCAAGGGTCGAGCGCATGGCGGGTCGCGATCACTTCAGTGCCGTCGACATACCAGTGGGCCGAAGTGTTGAGGAAATACTTCTTGGCATCGAGGGCGAGCGACATGCCGCCATCGCCCAGCGGAATATCCACACCGGCCTGCAGGGCAACGCCGAACTTGTCATTCAGCTTAAACCCGTTGGCGCCAAGAGTGACTGCGTCGGCGCCAGGCTTTTCGTCGATGAAGATGAAGTAGGTCGGACCCGCGCCGATATAGGGCTTAATCGGGCCGGCATCGAGATGGTACTTCAGGGTGAAGGTGGCGGGAATGATCTTGGCATCGCTGACCAGTTCTGCGCCCGGAAGGCCGGCGGTGGCATCGACATCGTGCTGAGTGACGCAGCAGATCGTTTCCACCGAGATATTGTCGGTGAAGAAATATTCGATCGCCACGGTGGGCACGTAATTGTCGTTGGCTTTGGTTTCGAGCGTACCGGGAAGGCCGACAAGGTCGTTGTTCACTTCGGTCAGCTTGCCATCGGCGAGCACGGCAGTGCCAAGCAGCTTGAACTGCCACTTGCCCTTGTCGCCGCTGGCGCCGTCTTCGGCGTGAGCCGGAACCGACAGGGCGAATGCCGTTGCCAGGGCCACGGCGGCGGTCATCATACGCATCGTGTCATTTCCCTCGCGCCGCAGCGGCCACCCTGTGCGGCCAAGGATTTTTGCAGCGCGATGCTCCCTTCCCACCGTGCCGCCGGCAAAACATTGATCCGGCGCAAAATGGGCAAAAACGCCAATTGGCCCTTGAGGCATGGTGATTTGACGGCGATCAATGTGGCGCAGACGCGCGAGGGGCAAAGGCCGCTCCGGACTGGAGGTAACGTCTCATGGTAAAGGTGGTATCAGGCGCGGGCATCTGGCTCGCGATCCTCTTGCTGGCCGTGATCGCCGTAGCCGGCGCTCAGGACAGCGGCTTCGCCGTCCACATGACGATCGTCGCCATTGCCGCCCTGATCGGGCTGGTGGTGAGCGTGAACAAGGCGGACTACGCCGCGATCGCCAAGGGGATTCTCAGGACACCCGACGAATCGCGTTACGATGACGATCCCATTCGCTGGGGCGTGATCGCGACGGTGTTCTGGGGGATGGCAGGTTTTACGGCAGGGTTGTTCATTGCCCTGCAGCTGGCCTATCCGCTCCTTAATCTGGAGCCGTTCCTTAATTTCGGGCGCCTGCGTCCGCTTCACACCTCCGCCGTGATCTTTGCCTTCGGCGGCAATGCGCTGATCGCCACGAGCTTCTATGTCGTGCAGCGCACCTGCCGCGCGCGCCTGGCCTTTCCCGGCCTCGCCCGCTTTGTCTTCTGGGGCTATCAGCTGTTCATCGTTCTGGCCGCGACCGGCTATCTGATGGGCATCACCCAGTCGAAGGAATATGCCGAGCCGGAATGGTACGTGGACTGGTGGCTCACCATCGTGTGGGTGGCCTATCTCATCGTCTTCGTCGGCACGATCCTGAAGCGTAAAGAGCCGCATATCTATGTGGCCAACTGGTTCTACCTCAGCTTCATCATCACTGTCGCGATGCTCCACCTGGTCAACAATGTGGACATCCCAGTCAGCTTCCTCGGTTCGAAGAGCTATCCGTTCTTCGGCGGGGTGCAGGGCGCGCTGGTGCAGTGGTGGTATGGCCACAATGCGGTGGGCTTCTTCCTGACCGCCGGCTTCCTGGCCATGATGTACTACTTCGTGCCCAAGCAGGCCGAACGCCCGATCTACAGCTATCGCCTGTCGATCATCCACTTCTGGGCGCTGATCTTCCTCTACATCTGGGCCGGTCCGCACCACCTGCACTATACGGCGCTGCCCGACTGGGCGCAGACGCTGGGCATGGTCTTCTCGATCATGCTGTGGATGCCCAGCTGGGGCGGCATGATCAACGGTCTGATGACGCTGAATGGCGCATGGGACAAGGTCCGCACCGATCCGATCATGCGCATGTTCGTGCTCAGCCTGGCCTTCTACGGCATGAGCACTTTCGAAGGCCCGATGATGTCGATCAAGAGCGTGAACTCGCTCAGCCACTATACGGACTGGACCATCGGCCACGTGCACTCGGGTGCGCTGGGCTGGAACGGGATGATCACCTTCGCGGCGATCTACTTCCTGGTCCCGCGCCTGTGGAAACGTGAACGGCTCTATTCGATCCGCATGGTCAACTGGCACTTCTGGCTCGCGACGCTGGGGATCGTGTTCTACGCCGCCAGCATGTGGGTGGCCGGTGTCACCCAGGGCCTGATGTGGCGTGAATACGGTGCCGACGGTTATCTGGTGAACAGCTTCGCCGATACGGTTGCCGCCCTTCACTGGGATTATCTGGCCCGTGCCTTCGGTGGTCTGCTCTATCTCAGCGGTGCCGTTTTGCTGGTGATCAATGTGTGGCGCACCATCCTGGGGCATCAGCGTCAGGAAGCTCCGATGAGCACCGCTGCATACAATGAAGAGGCCGACCGTCCGGCGGCCCCTGTTCCGGCCGAGTGAGGAGGGAAAAGCAATGGTAAGCCTGACTCAGCATCACAAGAAGCTGGAACGCAACGTCACCCTGCTGGGCGTGTTCGCCTTCGTCGCGGTGATCATTGGCGGCATCGTGGAAATCGCTCCGCTGTTCTGGATCGACAACACGATCGAGAAGGTGAAGGGGATGCGTCCCTACACGCCGCTCGAACAGGCGGGGCGCGACATCTATGTGCGCGAAGGCTGCTATGTCTGCCACAGCCAGATGATCCGCCCCTTCCGTGACGAGGTCGAACGCTACGGCCATTACAGCCTCGCCGCGGAAAGCATGTACGATCACCCGTTCCAGTGGGGCTCCAAGCGCACCGGGCCGGATCTGGCCCGCGTGGGCGGCCGCTATTCGGACGAATGGCACGTGCAGCACCTGAAGGATCCGCGCGCAGTGGTTCCCGAAAGCGTGATGCCGCCCTATTCGTTCCTGGCGGATCGCGATCTCGAGATCGGCGATCCGGCGGCGCGGCTTGTCGCGCTCAAGGATGTCGGCGTGCCTTATACCAAGGCCGACATTGAACGCGCCAAGGCCGATCTGCTGGCCCAGGCCAATCCCGATGCCGATGCCGGCGATCTCGCCACGCGCTATCCCAAGGCGCAGATCCGCGATTATGACGGCAATCCGCAGCGGCTGACCGAAATGGATGCGCTGGTCGCCTATCTCCAGATGCTCGGTACCTTGGTGGACGTGAACAGCGCGGCCGCACAGGAAGACCTGGCCAAGGAGAAGGGCCGATGAGCGGCCATTCGATCTACGACAACCTCCGCCACATCGCCGACAGCTGGGGCCTGATGGCGATGATGGTGGTGTTCGTTGGGCTGTGCCTGTGGCCGTTCCGGCCTGGCTCGAGGGGCCAAAATCAGGAAGCCGCCGAAGCGATCTTCAAGGACGATAGCGATGACTGACAAGAGAATCGACGAGGCAACCGGCGTCGAAACCGTCGGGCACGAATGGGACGGCATCGAAGAGCTCAACAACCCGCTGCCGCGCTGGTGGGTGCTGACCTTCTACGTCTGCATCTTCTGGGCGCTTGTCTACAGCGTGGCCTATCCGGCCTGGCCGATGATCTCCAGCGCCACGCAGGGGATGCTCGGCTGGACCAGCCGCGGCCAGCTCGCCGCGGAAATGGAAGCGCAGGAGAAAGAACGCGCTGCCAGCGTGGCTGCACTGGCCAACATGCCGATCGAGCAATTGCCCGGCAATCCCGAGCTGATGCGTGCCGCCGTTGCCGGCGGGCGCGCGGCCTTCAAGGTCAATTGCGTCCAGTGCCACGGTTCGGGCGCGGCAGGGGGGAAGGGCTATCCCAACCTCAATGACGATGACTGGCTGTGGGGCGGCGACCTGAAGGCGATTGAGACCACGCTGATCCACGGCATCCGTCAGCCGGGCGACGATCAGACCCGCTTCAGCCAGATGCCCAGCTTCGGCCGTGACGGCATCCTGACCGGCGGCCAGATCAGCGCCGTGGCCAGCCATGTGCTCGCGCTTTCGGGCAAGGGCAAGGACAGTGCGGCGGGGGCGCAGCTGTTCCAGGAAAACTGTGCCGTCTGCCATGGGCCTGACGGCAAGGGGATGCGCGAATTTGGCGCGCCGAACCTGACCGACGCGATCTGGCTGTATGGCGGCGCCCGCAAGGACGTGATCGCCAGCGTCACGAACGCACACGCAGGCGTCATGCCGGCATGGGGAACCCGACTGGACCCCGTGACGATCAAGATGCTGGCGGCATATGTACATTCGCTGGGAGGGGGCGAAGATTTCACCGAGCAGGCGGCTGCGCCTGCTGCCCCCGCAACCCCGGCGGAACAGACCAATGAACAACCCTGACAGAATAACGGTCCCGGGATCGCACGTCCCGGGGCCGGAGAAGCTCTACGAAAAGCGGAAGGCCGTCTATCCGCAAAAGATCGACGGCCCCTTCCGCCGCTTCAAATGGTTCGTGATGTTCGTCACTCTGACGATCTATTACGGAACCCCCTGGCTGCGCTGGGATCGCGGGCCTTATGCCCCGGATCAGGCAGTGCTGGTCGATCTCGCCCATCGCCGTTTCTACATGTTCGGCATCGAGATCTGGCCGCATGAATTCTATTTCGTGGCGGGCCTGCTCATCATGGCGGGTATCGGCCTGTTCCTGGTGACCAGTGCCGTGGGCCGCGCATGGTGCGGCTATAGCTGCCCGCAGACCGTGTGGACCGACGTGTTCCAGCATGTCGACCGCTTCATCGACGGGGACCGCAACGCACAGGCGCGGCTGGCCAAGGCGCCCTGGGGGCCGGCCAAGATCTTCAAGCGCACGCTGAAATATTCGATCTACCTCGCCATCAGTTTCTGGACCGGCGGCGCGTGGATCATGTATTTCGCGGATGCGCCCACGCTGACCCACGATTTCTGGACCGGGCAGGCCGCGCCCATCGCCTATGCGACCGTGGCGGTGCTGACGGCCACCACTTTCCTGCTGGGCGGTTTCGCGCGCGAACAGGTGTGCATCTATATGTGCCCCTGGCCCCGCATCCAGACCGCGATGCTGGACGAGAAATCGCTGATCGTCACTTACAAGGACTGGCGCGGTGAAAAACGCGGCAGCCTGAAGAAGGCGGAAAAGAACCCCGGCGAATTCGGCGACTGCATTGACTGTAACCAGTGCGTGGCCGTCTGCCCCACGGGCTATGACATCCGCAACGGGCCGGACATCGCCTGCATTACCTGCGGGCTTTGCATCGACGCCTGCGACCGCGTGATGCGCGAAGTGGGCCGCCCGCGCGGGCTGATCGACTATGCCACGCTGGAGGATAATACGCGCGAGGCCGCCGGCGAGACGCCGCGCCCCGTGTGGAAGACGATCCTGCATTTGCGCACGCTGATCTATCTGGGTGTTTGGGGCATGCTCGGCCTTGGCCTGCTGTTCGCGCTCGGCACCCGCAACCATACCGACATCACCATCGCGCAGGATCGCAACCCGCCCTTCATGCTGATGAGCGACGGTTCGGTCCGCAATGCCTACACCCTGAAGCTGCGCAATATGGAAAGCCGTCCGCGCAAGATGGAAGTGGCGATCGAGGGCTTGCCCGGCGCGGTGATGTGGAGCGAGGACATGCCGCGCGAAGCAGCCGCCCGCAAGATCGTGCGCGAGGTTCCCGCCGACGAGATCGACACGATGCGTGCCTATGTCGTCATGCCGGATGGCGCGAGGAGCCAGAAGTTCACCTTCACCCTGCGCTCGCTTGACGAAGCGGGCGAAAGCGACAGCGGCGTTACGAACTTCGAAGCACCGGGAGCAGAGGAATGAACGGAACTTCTTCCCAGCAGGCTGAAACCCGCAAGGTCGCCCGCTTCACCGGCTGGCACGCCGCGGCGATCCTGGTGGCCTTCTTCGGCACGGTCGGCACCGTCAATGTGGTGATGGCGCGGTTCGCCACTTCCACATTCGGCGGGGTGGTGGTCGAAAACTCCTATGTCGCCAGTCAGGAATTCAACGGCTGGCTGGATCAGGCCGAACAGTCGAAGGAACTCGGCTGGAAGGCCGAGGCCAGCCGCCTGGCTGACGGGCGCGTAGCGATTGCGCTACAGGGGGCACCGCAGGATGCCGTGCTTGAAGCCGAAGCCCGCCATCCGTTGGGCAGGCTGGACGATGTGCAGATGAGCTTCGCCCGTCAGGCGGACGGCACCTTCGTCTCGGCCCAGCCCCTGCCTGCCGGGCGCTGGACCCTGCGGCTGGCGGCCCATTCCGGCAGTGCCAGCTGGCGCGCGGAAGAAGAACTGCGGTGACGGCTCTGGCCCGCCATGATCGGGACGATGCGGTCCAGACAGTGCTTGCCGTTCCCGGCATGCATTGCGCGGGCTGCATGTCCAAGATCGAGCGCGGGCTGGAAGGGCGCCCCGGCATCGTTTCGGCGCGCGTGAACCTCTCCGCCCGGCAGGTCACCATCGCGCATGATGCATCAGTGCGCCCACGCGATCTGGTGGAGGAACTGGACCGCATCGGGTTTGAGGCGGAACCGCGCAAGGGCGCACTGGCCCGCACGCAATCGGCCGTGAAGCCGCTGTTGGCGCCGCTGGCGGTTTCGGCCTTTGCCTGCATGAATGTGATGCTGCTTTCGGTCAGCGTCTGGTCGGGGGCCGATGGCCCCACCCGCACTATGTTCCACTGGATTTCGGCTGCCATCGCCATTCCGGCGATCCTCTATGGCGGCATGCCCTTCTTCAAATCGGCCTGGGGCGTGCTGCGGCGCGGGCGGACGAACATGGACGTGCCGATTTCCATCGGCGTGATCCTGGCCACCGCGCTGAGCTTCTACGAGACCGTAACCGGCGGGCACGATGCCTGGTTCGACGGCGCGCTGATGCTGCTGGCCTTCCTGCTGGCGGGCCGCGTGCTGGATGCGATGATGCGCGACCGCGCGCGCACCGGCGTGGATGCGCTGCTCAGCCATGCGGCGCAGGGCGCCATGGTCGTGGCGGCAGACGGCACTGTCGAATGGCGGAAGGCCGATGATCTGGCCGCCGGTATGGTGATGCGCGTGGCGGCGGGCGAAAGGCTGGCCGCCGATGGGGAGATCGTCTCGGGCGGCAGCCGGTTCGACCAGTCGCTGCTTACGGGCGAAAGCGCGCCCGTGCCCGGCGCGGCCGGGGATCGCGTGCTGGCGGGTACGCTCAATCTCGATGCGCCAGTGGACGTGCGCGTGCTGGCCATCGGGCAAGACACCACGCTGGCGGAAATCGCCCGGCTGATGGAAGCCGCCGCACAGGACCGTTCCAAATATGTCCGCATCGCGGACCGTGCGGCGCGGCTTTATGCCCCTGCGGTCCACACGCTAGCGGCGCTGACTTTCATCGGCTGGATGATTGCCGGGGCGGGCTGGTATCAATCGCTCGTCATTGCCATTTCCGTGCTGATTATCACCTGCCCTTGCGCGCTGGGCCTTGCCGTGCCTGTAGCGCAGGTAGTGGCCAGCGGCGCGCTGATGCGGGCCGGGATCATGGTGAAGGACGGTTCCGCGCTCGAACGCCTGGCAAAGGCTGACCGCGCCCTGCTGGACAAGACCGGCACGCTCACGCTCGGCCGCCCGGTGCCCGATCCGGCAGTGCTGGCCAATCTGCCCGCCGATGCGGCGGCTGTTGCCCTGTCGCTTGCCTCGCATAGCCGCCATCCGATTTCCAAAGCGCTGGCCGGCGCGCTGACCGCCCGCGGCATTCGCGCCGTGGAACTGGACGGCGTTGAGGAACGCCCCGGTGAAGGCGTGTTCGCCACCTATCAGGGCAGCAAGGTTGCCCTGCGCCGCCCCGAAGGCGCCAGCGGCATTGCCGTGACGCTGGAGATTGCGGGCCGCCCGACATGGCTCATCCCCTTTGCCGACCGTCTTCGCCCCGAAACCAACGAGGCGCTGACCCGGCTGGCGAAGATGGGGGTGGAAGCCTCGATCATCTCCGGCGATCACACGGAATCGGTCGCCCAGGTCGCGCGCGAGACCGGCCTGTTCGCTCAGGCAGAGGCTTCGCCGCAGGACAAGCAGGATCTCATCCGCCGCCTGCAGGGCGCCGGCCGCAACGTGCTGATGGTGGGCGACGGGCTGAACGATGGCCCGGCTCTGGCCAAGGCGGACAGTTCCATTGCCCCTGGCTCGGCCAGCGATGTGGGGCTGCAGGCATCGGACCTCGTCTTCGTGCAGGATTCGCTGATGGCCCTGCCGCGCTCGGTAAAGGTGGCGCGTTCCACCATGCGGGTGGTGAAGCAGAATTTCGCGCTGGCCGTCGGCTACAATATGCTGGCCGTACCGCTGGCGATTGCTGGCTTCGTCACGCCGATGATCGCGGCCTTGGCCATGTCTACCAGTTCGCTGGTGGTGGTCGCCAATTCGCTGCGCCTTGCGCGCTCGGCACGGTGAGAGGGGCAGCGGCATGAATGTGATCGCCTTCCTGATCCCCGTGGCCCTGCTGTTGGGGCTGGGCGGGCTGGCAGCGTTCTTCTGGTCGATGAAAAGTGGCCAGTTCGAGGATATGGACGGCGCGGCCAACCGCATTCTGATCGACGATGAGGAGGATAGCTGATGGGTCCGCTGACACAGGCCTTTGCCGTGATCGCGCTGGTTCCGGCCGCAGCGAATCCCTCGCTCATGCTGCGCGGTGAAGCCCTGCTGATGACCCTGTGCAGCGGGGCGTCGATTTCGGTGCCGCTGGGCAATCCCCTGCCGGGCACACAGGGCGCGGCCTGCTGCGCCAAGGGCTGCCATTCCACCGACAAGAAGCGCAAGGGCGCCGCCGACGGCTCAGGCCTGCCCGGAGAGCCTGACGGCGAATAGGGCGCGCCTTTTTTCTTCTTTGACCCACCGCAATGCGGAAAGGCCACCAGCCTGCTCTACAGGCTCTCATGTGGCCTTATTATCCCGATCTGCTCTCGCGGCCCGTGCCGCGTTATACGAGCTTCCCCACCGCCGCCGAGTTCAAGCCCGGCACAGGCGCGAAGGAATATGGCGCCGCGCTGGAAGCTGCGACCGGCGATGTCTCGCTCTATCTGCATATCCCCTATTGCGAGAAGATTTGCTGGTATTGCGGGTGCAACACCGGGGCCGCCAACAAGAAGCACCGGCTGGCCAGCTATCTTGAGGCACTGCACCGCGAGATAGAACTGGTCGGATCGCGCCTGCCGCGCGGGGCGAAGGTGCGCCGCATCGCCTTTGGCGGCGGCAGTCCCAATGCGATTGCGCCCACCGATTTCGTCCGGCTGATGGACGCGCTGGTGGTGCATTTCCCGCTCTCCACACCCGACATTTCCATCGAGCTGGACCCCCGCACGCTGGAAGACCATTGGGGCGAGGTGTTGGCGGGCGTCGGTATCACTCATGCCAGCCTTGGCGTGCAGACCTTTGCCCCGCATCTTCAGGAAGCGATCGGGCGGGTCCAGCCGGCCGAGATGATCGAACGCGCCACTGCCATGCTGCGCCGTGCAGGTGTCGGCTCGCTCAATTTCGATCTGATGTATGGCCTGCCGGGCCAGACGCAGCAGGATCTTGAGGAAACGCTGGAGCGCACCGCGCTGCTGGGCGCCAATCGCGTGGCCCTGTTCGGCTATGCCCATGTGCCGCATCTGATCCCGCGCCAGAAGCAGATCGACGCGACCAATCTGCCGGGACAGGACGAGCGCTTCGCCATGGCCCTGTTCGGCTATCGCGAACTGACCGGCCTTGGCTATGAGCCGGTGGGCTTCGACCATTTCGCGCTGCCCGGCGATCCGTTGGCGCAGGCGGCCCTGTCCGGCAGGCTGCACCGCAATTTCCAGGGCTTCACTGACGATACGGCGCCGGTCCTGCTGGGGCTGGGCGCATCGGCGATCAGCAGCTTCCCCCAATTGCTGGTGCAGAACGAGAAGAATGCCGGGCGCTATCGCATGCTGCTTTCGCAGGACATCCTGCCCCATTCGGCAGGCATCGCTCGCGATGCTGACGACCAGATGCGCGGCAAGGTGATCGAGGCGCTGCTGTGCCAGGGCCATGCCACGATTGCGCCCGCGCTGGTGCGCGAGGCCATGCCGATTCTGGCCCCCTATTTCGAGCGTGGCCTGTGCACTTATGACGAGGGTCTGCTGACCATTGCGGGCGAGGCTCTGCCCTATGCACGCAGCATTGCAGCGGCCTTCGATCCCTATCGTCAGGATTCCCAGCGCCGCTTCAGTTCGGCTGTCTGAAACCCTCTCTCCCGGAAAGCGGGGTCTGCATCTGCAGGCCCCGCTTTTTCGTGCCTGCTCGCACCGTCTTGCCAAGGCCGGAGAAATTCGTCAGACCCTCCCCCAACAACAAAAAGAAGGCGGCCTGCCCTGGGCTAGGTGGGCAGACCGCCAAGTCGGGAGAAGCGACAGGGGGCTCTTGGCGGTCAGGCCGCGAGCTTATCCCCGTCTGCCCAATTGCCGTGAAGTCCCTGACGCAGTCGCAGGGGAAGCTTGGCACGAGCAACAGGACCTCTTGCGACATCGAGTGCATCGAAGATGCACAAGTCGGAATAGTTTGTGACGTGGTTGTCGACGAGCGCGACCAGCCAGCCGTCGCCTTCCGGCGCGTCCTTGCTGCGCGGAATGAAGCAGGGTTCCTGCAAGGCGCCGTCCGGCCCGCACCACCAGCTCTGTTCCTCGCCCGTGGCGTGGTCATAATGGGTCAGCGAATTGATGACGCCAGCGAACGGGCCCGGAGGGCCGTTATAGGGCTTGGCGAAATCGTAAGTGATCATCCAGCCGTGGCGATAGGGCTTGCCGGCAAAGCGATCGTCGATGCGCGGGAACTCGCCCGGCATCTTGCCGAGCGGCTCCATCGACTGGATATCGTCGCTGTTGGAGGCAAGGTCCACGGTGAAGCGCATCAGATTGGTGACGGCTTCCTGCGGATTGAAGGGGCGGCCGTCCTTTTCCGGGAAGAAGGGCAGGCTGCCCGTCTTGCTGGTGGGCAGGTCGAAGTGAATCTTCGTCCCGTCCTGAAAGGCGTTCATCACGTGGCAGCCGCACACGCTCGGGTCCATCTTGAACCAGCGCATGTCGCTGCCGTCGCCGTCGCGCCGCAACACGCCCAGATAGAAGGGCAGATCGCGGTCGTAATAGAAATGCGGGCGCCCTTCCTCCAGCACGTTCCAGTCGGAGTGATAGGGGCTGACGTTGAACACCGCATAATCGCCCGCGATGCAGAAATCGTGGAGCATGGTGTAATAGGGAACGCTGAAGTTCGCCTTGCGCACTACCTTGCCGGCTGGGTCGATCTCGAAATAGTGGCAGGCTTCGGTCAGCGGGCCGTCAATGGCGTAGCCGAAGCCGCAGAAATTGCCGGTCTCGTGATCGATCTTGGGGTGGGCCGTAAAGGGCGCATTGCCCAGATCGCCGTCAAAATCCGTATAGCCGTCAGTGGCCAGCGAATTGCGGTCCATGATCAGGCACGGGCTGTCTTCCTTCATGGCGAACAGCTTGCCGGCGTGGACCAGCACATTGGTATTGGCAGTGCCGCGAATTTGGCCCTTCACGCTCTCATCGTCGGTCAGGTGGTTGCGGTACATGCCGAACAGGCTCTTGCCCGCCGCATTTTCCAGCTTCCACTTGTCGGTATGGGCATAGCGCTGCTTGAAGCTGACCTTGCCGTCCCGGAAGCGGAACATGGAAACCATGCCGTCGCCGTTGAAGAACTGGTCATGCGGATATTTGGGCGCGAATTGCGGGTCGGGATGGACGCGATAGAACGCCCCGTCGAGGTCGGCGGGGATTTCCCCTTCGACCTCGAGGTCATTGATGTCCCCTTCGAGGCGGATCAGCCGCAGGACATCCTGATAGAGCGGTTCGGGCGGAAAATGGACCATGGCATCACCTCTCCTTTATAACGACCGTTACGATAACGGTCGTGAGGAAGAGGGCTTTGACCTTCATCAAATCACGCTCACGCCGGAAGGAATTCGCGGTTCTCGAACAGCACCGTTGCGGCGGCCGTGTTCGAGATCGGCACGTGATAGTTGGAAGCCAACTCCACCACGTCACCCGTCAGGGCGCCGCGTGCGGCCAGCCAGTTGAGGATTTCCACCCCCTGGCTGCCTGCCAGCTCGACGATTTCCAGCGAATCGTGGCGCAGCAGCGCTTCCGGATTCGGCCCGATATTGTCGAGGCAGAAGTGATCGTATTCCTTGTTGATGAAGCCGGCCCGCTTGCCTTCCAGCTGGTGGGAAAGCCCGCCCGTGCCGAAGACGACAATCTTCTCGCCGCCCTTCCAGCTCTTGAGCGCACGGCCCACGGCGCGGCCCAGATCGAAGCAGCGCTTGGGGCTGGGCAGCGGGTGCTGCACCGTATTGATCGCGATCGGCACCAGCTTGACCGGGAATTCCTCCGTGCCCGGCCAGCACAATTCGTAAGGAACGGCCACAGCGTGATCGACCAGCATGGACTGGCAGGTCACCGGGTCGAACTCGCTGGCAACCACCTGTTCGATGATGTGCCAGGAAAGTTCCGGATGGCCCGCAAAGGGGCGCTGGAAGGCAAGGCCCCAGCCTTCATCCTCGTGCCGGTATTCGGCGGCCGCGCCGATGGCGAAAGTCGGCATCTTGTCGAGGAAGAAGTTCAGCCCGTGATCGTTGTAGAACACCACGGCCACGTCGGGCTTTTCCCGCGCGAGCCATTCATGGACCGGATTGAACCCGTCGAAGAAAGGCTTCCAGTAAGGATCCTGCTGCAGCCCGCGCGCAATGGCGTTGCCAATGCCCGGAACGTGGCTGGTGAAAATGCCGCCTGCAACCTGAGTCATGCCGCCGCCCTCCGCGTGGTTTCGCCATGGGACAGCAGGGCCGCCTTGAAGGCATCCAGCGTCATGCCCGTCTGCAGCGCGCCGAGATCCTGAACGTTGAGGCCAAGGATGCCCGCCAGCTTGGCGAGGTAATAGACGTTGCCGCCCGCATCGAGCATGGCCAGCACATCGCGATTGCGCACGGCGGCCTTCTGTTCGTCGGTCAGTTCGAACTTGGCCATGTAGCCTTCTTCGTCCGCCGCAAAGGCGTCGCGATTGTCCTTCGTGTTGAAGGAATAACACATGGCATTGAGCGCATAGCCTCGCATGGCCAGATCGCCGTCAAACGGCTCCGTGCCAAAAATCTGCCTTTTGCCGCTCACGGCCTGGCCAGCGTTCATCGCGCTATCTCCCGGATCGAACTCTTCACTGATCGCCGGATAGCCGAGTCGGGAAAGCTTGTTGTTGAGCGGGATCAAATTGCGGAATGCGCGATCCGGCCGCTTCGGCCTATCCTGCGATGGGTAAGACTGTTGCCGTTCGACAACAGGTCTTTCATGTCACGCAACTGTCACTGACACGTAGCTGACACGTCACGAACCGTTCCTACCGCCCGCCGCGAACTCAGGATCGGAGACCTCCTCTCATGAAGACCCCCCGTTTGCTCGTATCGACCTGCGCAGCAGCCATTGCGCTGGGCGCGGCTGCCCCTGCCTTTGCGGGCGACGTTACCGGCTTCGTCTACGACGCGTCGGAAACGGCTGCTCTCCAGTCGGCCCAGGTGCGCATCGCGGAACTGAACCGCGTTGTGACCACCGGCCGCGACGGCAGCTATGTAATCGCCGACGTGCCCGCCGGCACTTACACTCTGGAAGTCACCTATGTCGGCGCCGAACCGGCCAAGTACACGGTCGAAGTTCCCGAGAGCGGCACGATCCATCAGGACATCGCGCTGGGCAGCGATTCGAGCACGATTCTCGTCATTGGCCAAGCCGCCAATGTTGCCAGCGCCCTTTCGCGCCAGAAGGCGGCCGATGGCGTGACCAGCGTGTTGACCCGCGACGCCGTGGGCGAATTCCCCGACCAGAACGTGGCTGAATCGCTGCGCCGCCTGCCGGGCGTGAACATCCTCAACGATCAGGGCGAAGGCCGCTTCGTCTCGGTGCGCGGTCTCGATCCGGAACTGAACGGCACCTCGATCGACGGCGTGCGCCTGCCCGCTCCGGAATCTGATGTCCGCTCCGTGGCGCTCGACGTCATCTCTTCGGACACGATTGAATCGATCGAAGTGAAGAAGTCCGCCACTCCCGACATGGACGGCGACTTCATCGGCGCCTCGGTCGAGATCAAGACCGCCAGCGCCTTCGACGCGCGCAAGAACCGTTATTCGGTGTCCGCCGAAGGCAGCTACAACGATTACGACGGCAGCGTGACCCCCAAGGGCAGCCTGGACTTTACCCAGAAGCTGGGTGACGATTTCGGCGTTGCCGGCTCGGTCAGCTATTACGAACGCCAGTTCGAAACCGACAATGTCGAAGCCGATAACTGGCTCGAAGTCGATGGCACCTATTTCAACCCGGCGGTCGAATATCGCGACTATGACGTGAAGCGTAAGCGCATCAACGCCTCGCTCTCGTTCGACTGGCGCGCTTCGGACACCACCAAGGCCTATATCCGCGGCAACTGGGCGCAGTTCGACGACCATGAATATCGCCGTCGCACCACCTTCGATCTCAGCGAGTTCGAAGATGATGGTCCGTCTTCCGTGAATGGTTCGACCGCCAGCTTCGATACGGCCGACCAGGAAATTACCATCGAGCGCGACCTGAAGGATCGCTTCGAACGCCAGCTCATCCGCTCGGTCTCGGTCGGCAGCGAAACCGATACCGGCACCTGGAAGTTCGACTGGCAGGCCAGCTATGCCAAGTCGTCCGAGAAGGAAACCTGGTCGCTCGATCCGGTCCGCTTCAACGGTGGGTTCGACGATGAATCCGGCGTGGTGATCGATTTCGATAATTCGGGCCGCTACTTCCCGGTCTATTCCATCTCCAGCGGCGCTGACGAGGTGAACAACCCCGAGAACTACACGCTCAACCGTGTCGAACTGACTACGCTTTCGGACAGCACCGACGAGGAATATGCGCTCAAGGCCAATCTGGCCCGCACCTTCGCCATGACCGGCGGTGATTTCACCGTGCAGGCCGGTGCCAAGGCCCGCTGGCGCGAGAAGTCCTATGACTTCGAAATGACCCGCTACAAGAAGTCGAAGAACTACACCCTGGCCGATGTGCTGGGCGAGCAGACCTATCGCCTGCTCAATATGGGCCCGGTCATGAGCAAGACCGATACGGCCGAATGGTTCCTCGCCAACGAGGCCGACCTGTCGATCGACGAATATGCATCGGCTCTGGACTCGGCGACCAGCGACTATTCCGTGAAGGAAGACATTGCAGCAGCCTACCTGCTGGGCCGCTGGGACAGCACCACGCTGCGCGCCATCGGCGGTGTGCGCATGGAGCACACCCATAACGAGTTGAACGGCAACGTCGTGACCGACGATGGCGAATCCGATACTCCGCCGGTCGATCCCGTCCAGTACGAGCGTAACTACACCACCTGGCTGCCCAGCCTGACGCTGCGTTACAGCCCGGAAAACAACCTCGTCTTCCGTCTGGCCGGTTACAAGACGCTGGTTCGCCCGAAGCTTTCCGCCATGGCACCGCGTTCGACCGTGAATGAGGATAATGAGGCTGAATTCGGCAATCCCAACCTGCTGCCTTACGAGGCATGGAACGCGGATGCCGGCGTGGCCTATTACTTCTCCGGCAACGGCGCGATCTCGCTCGGCGGCTTCTACAAGGACATCAAGAACTACGCCGTCACGCAGAGCTTCACCGACTTCACTTATGAAGGCGAAACCTACGACGAGTTCACGACCACCATCAACGGTGACAGCGCGGAAGTCATGGGCATCGAAGCGAGCTACAGCCAGGCCTACACGATGCTGCCGGCTCCTTTCGACGGGCTGCTGACGCAGCTCAACTACACCTACACCTACAGCAAGGCGACGCTGGCTGACGGACGCGAGATCCACATGCCTGCCGCTGCCCGCAACACGTTCAACGTGGTACTCGGTTACGATAAGGGCCCCATCGACCTGCGTCTGGCGGGCACCTATCGTGACAAGTATCTCGACGAAGTGGGCGGCGATGCGGAAGAGGATCGCTGGGTGAACAATCACTTCCAGCTCGATTTCTCGGCGAAGTTCAAGGTGATGGAAAACCTGCGCCTGACCTTCGACGCGATCAACCTGAACAACGCCAAATACTTCGCCTATCAGGACTTCGGCGGTGTCCAGCGCCTGCTGCAGTTCGAGAAGTATGGCCCGACCTTCAAGTTCGGCGTGAAGGCGAACTTCTGATGCGGGTCAGCAAGGCTGCTCTGATCGTCACGCTTGCAGGCGCCCTGGGCGCCTGCAGCACCACGCCGCCGGTCAGGTCATGGCCGGCGGCGCCCGTTTTCGCACAGGGCGAGACCGTTCCGGTCGGCACCGGCAATGCCGATGCTGCCGACGATCCGGCGATCTGGCGTAACCCGGCCAATCCGGAAGCCAGCCTGGTGATCGGCACCGACAAGAAGGCGGGACTTTACGTCTATGGCCTTGATGGGCAGGTGCGCGATTTCCATCCCGACGGGCGGCTGAACAATGTCGATCTGAAGGATATGGGTTCGTCTGGCGTCATCGTGGCGGCGAGCGATCGCAACATCGTCACTGCCGCGCAGATTCGCCTCTACCGGCTCGACACGGTGGCGGCGAAGTTGGTCCCGCTTGGCGCCGTGGCTGGCGGCACCGGCGAAGGCTATGGCATCTGCCTGCTCGAACAGGCTGACGGCCTCCATGCCTTTTCCGTATTGAAGGACGGGACGATCGAGGAATTCCGCCTCGAACTGGGGGCAACGCCTGCTTCCGTACCGGTGCGCACCATGAAGCTTCCTACCCAGACCGAAGGCTGCGTTGCCGATCCGCGCGACGGCACGCTGTATGTCGGGGAAGAAGATGTCGGCATCTGGCGCTTTGTCGCCGGGGCGACGCAGGGTGAACTGGTGGCCAAGGTGGATAATCTCCAGCTTGTTGCCGACACGGAAGGCCTCGCCATCCTGCCTCAGGGCGAAAAGGGTGGCTGGCTGGTCGCGTCCAGTCAGGGCGACAATACCTATGCGGTCTATCGCCTGCCTGGCATGGAGCCTGCCGGTCGTTTCCGCATTGCCGAAGGCACTCTCGGCTCGACCGAGGAAACTGACGGGATTGACTTGCAAGGTGGCGATTTCGGGCCGAAATATCCGGGCGGGCTCTTCGTGGCCCAGGACGGATTCAACGGTACGCGCGCCCAGAACTTCAAGCTGGTTTCATGGGCCGACATCGAAAAGGCACTTGAAACATGGACCGCACCGCCTCCGGCGACCAACTGACTTTCGCCAGGCTTCCCGAAGCTGACCGTCGCGCCTTCCTGCGCGCGACGGGCAGCGCCTTTGCCGCGCTCGTGGCATCGAACTGCATGGCCCGCCCGGCAATGGCGGCCGCACTGAAGCTGGCTGAAGGCTATGGCCCGATGGTGCCGGATGCCGCCGGTATCCTCGATCTTCCTGCGGGCTTTTCCTATCGTATCGTCTCGCGCCTTGGCGACGGAATGAGCGATGGGGGCAGCGTGCCCGATCACGGCGACGGCATGGGCTGCTTTGCGCTGCCCGGCGGCAAGATCGCGCTTGTCCGCAATCACGAATTGATGCCCGATGCCGACAGCGGCGGTGAAATCGCGCTCGGCTATGATCGCCAGGACGGCACCGGCCCGGTCCTGCCCGGCGGGACGACCACCATTGTGCTCGACGCGGCGACGCTGGAGGTCGAAAGCCAGTTCCGTTCGCTGGGCGGCACGATCCGCAATTGCGCCGGCGGCACCACGCCCTGGGGCAGTTGGCTGACCTGCGAGGAATTCGTCGCCAAGGCTGGCGGGCGGCTGGGGCAGGATCACGGTTATGTGTTCGAAGTGCCTGCCGCTGCCACCGGGCCTGTCCATCCGGTGCCGCTCAAGGCGATGGGCCGCTTCAATCACGAAGCCGCCTGTGTCGATCCCGCGACCGGCATGGTCTATCTGACCGAGGATCGCGGAGATGGGCTGCTCTATCGCTTCATTCCGAAGGTTCCTGGTCAGCTTGCCGAAGGCGGCAGGCTGCAGGCGCTGGCGCTTGAAGGTGGCCTGACTGACAGCCGCAATCACGACAGTGCGGCGATGCAGGTGGGCGATTGGCATTCAGTCCACTGGGTGGATATCGACGTGCCAGACAGTCCGCAGGACGATCTGCGCCTGCAGGGTGCGGCGAAGGGTGCAGTTCTTTTCGCCCGCGGTGAAGGCATCCACATGGGCGAGGGGGAGCTTTATTTCTGCTGTACCTCAGGCGGCGCGCTGCAGCGCGGCCAGATTTTCCGGTTGAAGCCGCAGGCCAGCGGAGATCGCCTGCAGCTCTTCTTTGAAACCGCCTCCCTCGATCAGTTTAACTACGGCGACAACCTGACCGTTGCGCCCAACGGGCATCTGGTGGTGTGCGAAGACCAGTATTCGGAAGTGGTCGATAATCACCTGCGCGGTATCACGCCTGCCGGTGAATCCTATACGCTGGGCCGCCTGCGCATGCAGACCGAACTGGCCGGCGCGTGCTTTTCGCCCGACGGGAAGACCCTGTTCGTCAACGCCTTCAGCCCGACTACCACTTTCGCGATCACTGGCCCCTGGATGGCCTGATCCGGGAGGATATTCCCGCGCCTAGGCGTCCTGCGAGGGCGCCGGCGCGGGGATTTCGAAACTGCTGCGTTCCAGCAGGCTGTCATTCGGCACTACTTCCATCACCGGCTCCAGCCCGAGCCGGGTGGCAAGCGCGCCCAGATCCTGTTCCACATGGTCGGCCCACAGGTCTGCATGGGTCTCGCCCAGATAAAGCACCAGCCGATCACCGGAAATGCCCAGCGCAGTGTTGCGCAGCGATGTGCGCGATCCGCCGCCCAGCCGGCGGGCAAGGCGCACCGCAAGGCCCCAGCACATGGCTTCGTCCAGCCGCTTCTGGCTGGCCAGCCGGGTGAGTATCTTGGGCAGGTCCGTGGTGCCGCAATTGGCGGCAAGGGCGGCGGCGATCATCGCGCGGCCCTCGTCCGTCAAATTGATCCAGCGCTTGTAGAGCGCCCAATTGATGGCCTGCCGCACCCGCAGATTGGGCTCGATCTGCATGGAAGCCAGCGCCAGCATCGTAGCGGCAAGGCGAACGCGTTCCGATCCGGCACCATCGCGGGGCAGGGAATCCACCGTCCAGCCCGCGATCCGCGCCGCCAGCACAGGCGGTCCGCCGCGCGGCGCGGCAAAGCTTGCCACACCCGCCAACAGCGGGTCTTGCGCCCGTGCGGCCGGATCGAGCTGGTCGTAAAGGCGCCCTTCGCGCAGGCCCCAGGATGAGAAGATCAGCTTGGGCGGTTCCAGCTTGCCCAGCAGGATGTAGAGCAGCGCCGCCGCATCGGGCAGCATGGCCGCGCGCATGGAGGAAACCCGCGTTTCGACAAGCTTTTCCGCCGTCATGCCGCGCACTCGCTTGGCAAGTTTCAGCGCTTCCTCACCGGTCAGTTCGAAACCGTGCGGGTCGGTCAGCGGATGGCCCGCAGCCTCCATCGCGAAACCGGCCAGTGCGCGCCACGTGCCGCCTACCATGTAGAGCGGCTCCGACATGGAATGTGCCCAGTCTTCATGCTTGAGGGCCTTGTTCACCCGCCGCTTGAATTCTTCCGGCCCTTCGGCGCGCAATTCGCCCAGCATCAGCGTGCCCAGCGGCATGCTGGCGCCGTGGGTGCATTTGCCGTCGCGGATTTCGACCAGCTCCATGCTGCCGCCGCCAAGGTCCGCCACCACGCCGCGCGCGCCCGGAAATGCGCCGATCACGCCCATGGCGCTGGTGCGTGCCTCTTCCTCGCCCGAAAGCAGCGTGGGATTGAAACCGCATTCGCGCACGAGATCCAGGAATTCAGGGCCGTTCTTCGCCAGGCGCGCGGCGGCCGTGGCGATCACGTCCATTTCGGTGACGTGCAGATCTGTCAGGATGCGGCGATAGCGCTTCAGCCCGGCAATCGCGATCTGCGTCGCCACTTCGGGAATGCGTCCATCGTGCATCAGGTCGCGCCCCAGCCGGGCGGTCACACGCTCGTTGAGCAGCACGGTGGGCGCACGCGGCGCTCCACCATAGACCACCAGGCGCACGGTATTCGATCCGATGTCGATCACTGCCCGGTGGGGCAAAGTGTTGGGAAATGCGGTGTCCCTGTCGCCAATCACGTGAAAGCAGTCCTCAAAAACACGGTCAGACCCCGCCCTTGCGCAGGGCCAGCTTGGGCACCTTGGCGCCTTCGTCCAGCGCGGTGCCGCG
Source organism: Erythrobacter sp. SG61-1L (assembly GCF_001305965.1). Lineage (NCBI taxonomy): Bacteria > Pseudomonadati > Pseudomonadota > Alphaproteobacteria > Sphingomonadales > Erythrobacteraceae > Erythrobacter > Erythrobacter sp. SG61-1L. The sequence goes on along the minus strand of NZ_JXQC01000003.1, from coordinate 2,287,236 downwards.
GCCCGAGAGTGAGGGGTTGGTCATGAAATAGCGATGCAGGTTGAAGGGGCGCTCACCCGATTCCAGCCTGTGATAAGTGCCGTCCGGCCCCAGTTCCCAGCTCTGTTCGGTATCGAGTAGATTGGCCAGCAAAACCTGCTGCAGCACCTGATCGTGCACCGTGGGGTTCTTGATCGGCACAAGCGTTTCCACGCGTCGGTCCAGATTGCGTTCCATCCCGTCTGCGGAGGAGATGAACACCTTGGCCCGGTGGCTGGGCATGGCAAAGCCATTGGCAAAGGCCCAGATGCGTGCGTGTTCCAGAAAGCGGCCAATCACGGATTTCACCGCGATATTTTCCGACAGGCCGGGAATGCCGGGCCGAAGGCAGCAGATTCCGCGAATGACCAGAGTGACGCGCACGCCCGCCTGGCTGGCTTCATACAGCCGGTCGATCAGCTGGCCGTCGGTCAGCGAATTGAGCTTGGCCCAGATGAAGGCGGGTTTGCCTGCGCAGGCGTTGGCAATTTCGCGCTCGATCAGATGTTCCAGCTTCGCGCGCAGGCCGATGGGCGAGATGGCCAGCATCTCCAGATTGCGCGGCTCGACATAGCCGGTGATGAAATTGAACAGCTTGGCAGCATCGCGCCCCAGCTTGGGATCGGCAGTGAAGAAACTGAGGTCGGTATAGATCTTGGATGTCAGCGGATGGTAATTGCCGGTGCCGAAGTGGCAGTAAGTGCGCAGGTGCCCTTCCTCACGCCGGACCACCATGCTGACCTTGGCGTGGGTCTTCCAGTCCACGAAGCCGTAGATCACCTGCACGCCCGCCCGTTCCAACTGGTTGGCCCAGAGGAGGTTCTGTTCCTCGTCGAAGCGGGCCTTCAGTTCCACCACGGCGGTCACGGCCTTGCCGGCTTCCGCCGCCGCGATCAGGGCGGCAATGACGGCCGATTGCTTGCCCGCGCGATACAGCGTCTGCTTGATCGCTACCACTTCCGGGTCGGCGGCTGCCTGCCGGATGAAGTCCACCACCACTTCGAAGCTTTCGTAAGGGTGGTGGATCACGATGTCTTTTTCGCGGATCGAGGCGAAGCAATCCCCGTCATGTTCCAGAACGCGTTCCGGATAGCGGGGCATGTAAGGCTCCCACTTCAGATCCGGGCGCTCTTCCTCGACAATGGCGGACAGGCCGGAAAGACCGATCGTGCCATCGGTGCGCATCAGGATCGCATCGTCGAGGCCCACCTGGGCCAGCAGCAGCTGTTCCGCATCCGGATCGAAATCGTCCTGCAGTTCCAGCATGATCACCCGGCCACGGCGGCGGCGTTGGATCGCGGTACGGAAGAAGCGGACGAGATCCTCGGCCTCTTCCTCGATTTCAATGTCGCTGTCGCGCAGCACGCGGAACACGCCGTCCCCTTCCACGCGGAAGCCGGGAAAGATGATGTCCGCATGGCGGCAGATCAGGTTTTCGATGCTGATATAGATCGCCTCTTCCCCCGGCACGCGCACGAAGCGCGGCAGGGCGGTGGGCACCAGGATCATCTCAACCACCTGCTCGTCATCGGCAAGGCGGGTGAGGTTGAACAGCACGCCGATCCCCTCATTCGCCACGAATGGGAAGGGGTGGGCCGGGTCGATCGCCTGCGGGGTAATGACGGGGGCGATATTGTCGATGAAATGTTCGCGCAGCCACTTGGCGGCGGCTGCGTCGATCCGGCCTTCATCGGCAACGTGAATGCCCTTGCCGGCCAGCAGCGGGCGCAATTCGCGCCAGCTCTGCTGCTGCTGCACTTCCAGTTCCGCAATCGCGGCGCGCACTGCGGAAAGCTGCTGCGAAGGAGTGCGCCCGTCGAGTGAGGTAGTGGCGATGTTGCGCTGGGCCTGACCGGCGAGACCGGCCACGCGGATCATGATGAATTCGTCGAGATTGCTGCCCGAGATGGAGAGGAAGCGCAGCCTCTCCAGCAGTGGATAACGGGCGTTGCGGGCCTCGGCCAGCACGCGCTCGTTAAAGGCGAGCCAGCTCAGCTCCCGGTTGAAATAGCGGTCCACCGGTATGGACGCATCGGCTCTGCTGTCGAGTTGGGTACTCATGTTCCTGCTTGGCAGCGAAGGCCCCTGGCTGGCCGGAAATTCCCGGCCTGTCACTGGCTCGATGGGAGGGGTATGTTACATATTTGTGAAAATAGCACCAACCAACCATAGGTGGTCACAACTGGTAATCTGATCCACCCCGGACCGCGCCCAAAAGGTCACACCAGTTGATGGCTGAGCGCGATCTGGGCGATGCCGCGCTTGCCGTCGCCATTGCGGCCCAGTTGGACCACAACGTCGATCACCGACGCGGCATAGGCGATGGTATCGTTGCGGGTCAGGCCGATGCCCGTCTGCATCACCATCAGGGCCAGCTGATCGAGCGCGCCGCGCAGCGAATTGGCGTGAATGGTGGAGAAGCTGCCCGGGTGACCGGTATTGATAGCCCGCAGGAAACTGACGCTTTCCGCGCCACGCAATTCGCCCAGCACGATCCGGTCGGGGCGCAGGCGCAGGGCGGCCTGCAGCAATTCGTTGGCAGTGACCTTGGCCTCGCCCAGCTCGCCCTTCACGGCCACCAGCCCCACGCCATTGGCGCCCGGCAGCTTGAGTTCCGGCGTGTCTTCCACCAGCACCACACGCTCTTCCACGGGAATTTCGCCCAGCATGGCGTTGAGGAAGGTGGTCTTGCCGGTTGAGGTGCCGCCGGAGATCAGGATGGTCATGCGCTGGCGGATCGCCTCGCGCAGGAAAGCCACCGGCTGCTCTGCCGGATCGGGCAGGGAAGCGGGCGCACGGGGCACCAGCGGGCCGGTGTCATAGGCATCGAGCGGCAGGTCCAGCCGGCGATGGCGACGGATCGCCATGGTCCAGTGCTTGCGCGTGGCGGGCGGGCCGCAGAACTGGATGCGCGCGCCGTCGGGCAGGGTCGCACCCAGCAGCGGATGTTCGCGGTTGATGCCCTGATGGCTGACACGAGCGACCTGTTCTGCCAGACGCTGCACGAGCCGGTCGTCGATTTCCGGCGCGGCGATGCGCTGCATGCCGGAATGGGCGGCATCTTCCACCCATACCTCGCCCGGACCGTTGACCATGATCTCGGTCACCGTGTCGCGCTGCAGCCATTCGGCGAAAGGCGCTAGATAAGCGTCGAGATAGACGCTGCGCGGCCCGGCCAGCGGCGGCTGAACCGGTGCCGAAGGTTCGTCGGTGGGAGACAGCATGTGGACCGATGCGCTCAACTTGGGTTCCTTACAGCGTCGGTGCGGTCGAGAAATCGAGATCGCGCGCGGCGAAGACGCGGATCGGCTCGCCCAGGCGTACGCGCACCGTGGGGCCGATCTGCCCGTCTTGCTGCAGGGCGGTGGCCGCCGCGCTCTGCCCGCCGCCAAGCACCACTGCCGTGCCCGCGCCGGTAAAGGCGCCAAGGCCGCCGATGACGGAAAGCAGCATGGCCGAACCGAAGCGCTTGAAGAAGTGCGAGTTCACATCGCCCGGCAGGCCGGTCATCCCGGCAAAGTCGGTGGCGGGTGAGGCCAGGTCCACCGTGATCCCGTCGGGCCGGATGGCGCGGGTCCAGATCACATAGGCGCGCTTCTGCCCGGCCTGCAATCCGGACTGATACTGGCCGACAAGGCGCGAACTGCGCGGCAGCAGCACGCGGCTGCCGTCATAGCTGCGCACGTCCTGGCTCACCACGGCGCGGACATAGCCGGGCACGTCAGTATTGATGGCGGTTTCCAGAACCGCCGGGATCAGCGTGCCCTGCGCCACAGTTGTCTGCGGATCGAACTGGCGCGCGGCCTTCGCCGGGCCGCCGCCAATGCCGCCCACGCGGCTGGCGAAATCGTTGGCCGAACTGGAAACGGTGCTGCCCGCCGGGGTCGAAGGTGTGACCGCTGCCGCGGGAAGCGGCATGGAGCTGGCATCGAATACCACAGCCGGGGTGTTGTAGGGATTGGCGGCGAAGCCGGGCTGCACGGCCGGCATGGCCGACAGTACCGGTGCCGGTGCCGGATCGGCGGCAGGTGCGGGCGGGGCAACGGTCTGCGGCTGGGCAGGGTTTTCTTCCGGCGCGGGCGGCAGAGCGGCGGGAACTGGCTGGGCCTGCTGCTGCGTGCCGGACTGCTGGCCGCTATCCACGCGAGCCGCGTTCATGCCCCACAGGGTGACGACACCGAGCAAGGCGACAATGCCCACGCCAGCCATCAGCCCGACCATGTCGGAACCGCCCTTGCGCTGGGTTACGGCCGGGAAGGCATTGCGGCTGGCAAGGTCGATCACCTCGGCCGGCATGGCCTCGCGCGGATCGGCATCATTGGCCGAAGAGGAACCCTTCTTCTCGGGCAGTTGCATCGCAAGCCGCATCACTTCGCCTCCCTGTTGCTGGCAAGAGCCTTGCTCTTGTCCGCCATGGCCGCGCCGACCTGAGCCGCATGGGTCAGAGTGGCGACATCGTCGCCCCAGCGCAGGATGATCTCGTTCGGAACCCCGTCCACGACGGTAGTGGTGCCGCGCACGGCGTAATTGACCGGCCCTTCGGTGCCGTTGCGGTCCTTCACCAGGATCGCGGGAATGGTCGCATCCGCAGGCCAGGTGATGAAGGTCGCGTCACCGTCGTCATAGACCTGCTCGGGCATCAGCTTGGGCGCGCCCTTGCGGGTCCACGAGAAATTAAGCTTGGCCGGATCGGCGACTGCATAGGGATCGCTGGCGGCGGCCATTTCCAGATCGCTGGCACCGGGCTGGCGGGCGAGCTGGGCTTCGTCCTCCGCCGCTTCCGGTTCTTCCGGATAAGTGAAGTTGAGCACGTAAAGCGGCTTCGCGTCGGGCCGGGCGACCAGATCGAACAGATAGGTGTGCCGGTCGGTCACCACCGTCATATTGGTGCTGGCGCGGGCGGCGAGCGGCTTCACGAACAACAGGTTGGCGCGCTTGTTGGGCGTCACCTGCCAGCTGTTGCTGTCACCGATGGCAACATTTTCGATATGCTCGTCATCGCCGAAAGTGATCGTGGCCTGCACATTGGGCTTGCCTTCGATCAGCACGACTTCGGACGGATTGTAGAGGCGTTCCACAAGGCGCGCGTCCCCGGCATGGGCGGGGGCGGCAAAGGCGGCAGATGCGGCCGCGAGCATCAGCGCGGGCAGCAGGGCGCGGTTCATTTGAACTTCTCCGATGAACGAACGGGGGCGGCGCGGAAGCGGCTACCAATGCCGCGAGTGCGCGAGGGGGAGGCCGAAAGCGGGGTGGAAGCACTGCCTTCAGTGCCCACGATCCGCGTTTCCCGGCTGTGAGTGGAATTACCGGACGGGCCGGCATCATTGGCGGCCATGCCTGCCACTGCGGGGGCGATGGCAATGTGGCGCGGCGGGGCGGAACCCTGCGCGCCGGGCTGGGCAACCGGCATTTCGACCGGCACAGGGGCCGGGTGCGCCGTGGGGGCGGGCGCATTGTCGCGCGGTTCGCTTCGGCCGGAACCGGCGAGGCCGAACACGCTCCAGTTGCCGACCATGGTCGAACCGAGCTTGATGACCATGACCATCAGCGAGACATGGACCGCCCCGATCAGGAAAAAGGCCATGGCCGCGCGCGGATCTAGCTGGCCGGGAACCGCCAGCAGCGAATTGATGATCGGGATGGCGAGTTCGAGGATCATCGTACCGCCGACCACTGCGAACAGGGGCGTGACGGCCATCATCACCCATGCTCTCAGCCAGCCGGCAAACAGCCCGCGTGTAGCCGGGAACAGGGCAAGCACCACGAAGACGGGGCCAACGGCCATCAGCACTGCCAGCGCGATACGGGTGGTGACGAGAACGCCCACCGTGCCGAGCAGCAGCAGCGTGGCGCCCATCCACATCATGCCTTCCGGCGAGAATGTGGAAACGTCCTTCTTGGCTTCGCCGCCGGCCTGGTCCTGGCCTTGGCCGGTCGCATCCTGAATGGCAGTGAAGACGATGTCGATCTTGTCGCCGAAGACCTGCGTGGCGGAACCCTTGGTGCCGGTCAGGATGCCCGCGATCTGGTCAGGCGCGCCGGTGGCGACGTTCCAGACCAGCGTCTGATAAGCCAGCCAGCTGGTCGCCAGTGTCACGACCATGCCCAGCGTCACGATCCGCGGTACAAGCGCGCGGATGCTGATCTGCGTGCGCCCGGTAATCAGCGCGAAGGCGAAGAAGATGATGAACAGGGTCAGCAGGCTGGTGAGCACGGGCACCAGTGCGCCCTGCGATCCGAACAGGCGCCCGAAGGCGGCCTGCGTCATGTCCGCGGCAAGGCAATCCACCCCGCGCAGGGATGCGCTGATGCCTTCGCCGACCTCGGCCACGGCCTGCTGGCATTGCGGGCTCATTCCGCGGCTTCCCAGATGGCGAGATCGTCCTCGCCGTCATCGCCCTGGGCATTGGGCCATGCATGGCCGGTAAGGGCGGGATACCACTTGGCCGGTTCGTCGCCCACAGCCTCGCGCAGGGCGTCGAGACGGCGCACGGCGCTTTCGCGGCCGGAAAGGATGGTCAGCACTTCCGGCGCGTTGGAAAGGTTCAGTCGCACCACAACGCTTGCATCGGGCTGGCGTACAAGGAAGCAGCGGCTATGCGCGGGCAGCGAGCGGATCAGCGCCAGTTCGTGATCGGTCAGGCCGAAGCCTTCGCAGTAATCCTCGGCCCGGGCGCGGGCATTGGGCATGAAGATCATGGTGGCGGTCTGTTCCACCAGCGCGGTGGAAATGCGGCTTTCCAGCGCATCGCGCGCGGACTGGGTGGCAAAGCCGACCAGCGCGTTGCGCTTGCGCAGCGTCTTCAGCCAATCGCGGATACGGGCGGCAAATACCTCGTCGTCCAGCGCCTTCCAGCCCTCGTCGATCAGGATCATGGTCGGCTGGCCGTCCAGCCGCTCGTCGATGCGGTGGAACAGATACATCATCACCGGCGTGCGCAGGCGCGGGCTTTCCAGCAGCGCGGTCATGTCGAAGCCGAGCACGCGGTTGGACAGTTCGAGCTTGTCTTCCGCATTGTCGAACAGCCAGCCATGCTCGCCTTCCTCGATCCAGGGGGTCAGCCGGTCGGCCAGATCGCCCGGCATCGGGCGGCGGGTGCCGGCCAGCAGCTCGCGGAAATTGCGCAGGCGGCGCAGGGCGGGATCGTTGGCATAGGCAGCATCCACCGCGCCCGCGATGGTGGCCAGTTCTTCCGGCCCTTCGGCCTTCAGCAGCACGCCCAGCCAGTCACGCAGGAAGGCGCGGTTGGTGGCGCTGTCGGGCAGGGCCAGCGGGTTGAAGCCCGCCGGATTGCCTGCGGCGATCCGGTCATACCGGCCGCCGATCCCGCGAATGAACAGTTCCGCGCCGCGATCCTTGTCGAACAGGATCGTGCGGGGCGCGAATTTCTGTGCCTGCGCGGCAAGGAAGTTCATCACCACCGTCTTGCCCGACCCCGAAGGCCCGATGACGGTGAAGTTGCCCAGATCGCCATTGTGGAAGTTGAAGAAGAACGGCGTGGCGCTGGTGGTTTCCAGCAGCGTCACCGCATCGCCCCAGTGATTGCCGCTGGCCTGCCCCAGCGCGAAGCCGTGGAGCGAACCGAAGCTGGCCATGTTGGCAGTGGAGATCATCGCGCGGCGCACGATATAGCCTTCATTGCCGGGGAACTGGCCCCAGAAGGCAGGCTCCAGATTGGTATCCTCGCGCACCGCGATGGCACCCGTATCGGCAAGCGCGGCGGCGCAGGCGGCGCTGGCATCGTCCAGGCGGGCAAGATTGCTCTCGCGGATCAGCACGCTCAGGTGATGATCGCCGAAGCCCACCGAACCGGCGCCCAGCTCGTCGCGTGCGGCCAGCATGTCGGCCCGTTCGGCGCGGGCTTCCTCGTCGGCAGAGCGCAGGCGGCGCAGGGCAAGATCCATCTTCTCGCGTGCGGTCTGGCGTTCGCAGGGGGCGAAGCTCTCGCTCACCACCATTTCGAAGGGCAGCCGCAGCAGTGCGTCCAGCAAGCCGGGCGAAGTGGCGTCCGGATAATCCTTGAGGCTGAGGATGGAGGCGAAATCGGTGCCGCGCCCATCCTTGGATTCCATCGCGTCCAGCCCGAAGCTCACCCGGCGATAGGGCAGCATCTGGCCGATGTCCGTATCCTCCACCGGGCGGCGCACGGGGCGCATCTCGCCATTGTAGAGGGCGGAGAGCAGTTCCAGCACTTCGGAATTGGTCTGCCCGCCATTGCCCTGATAATCGCCCAGCAATGTGGCGCCATACTGGCCCAGCGAGGCGATCAGGGCGCCAGCGGCCGCGCGCAGGCTGCGGATGTCCTTGGGGTCGGCCTCAAGGACTTCCTGCGCCCCACGTTTGCCGGCGCGCTGCCACATCTTGGCCATGCGTTCGGCAATGCCGGCCTTGCCGCGCGCCGGGCGGCGCACCAGCGTGACGAACTGATCATTGATGAACAGCGATCCGCGGCTCAGCTTCTCGCGCCAGCGGCGGTCGATATGGGCGGAAAGCGGGTCTTCGAAGGTCGCTTCCAGTTCCACCTGCACCCGGCGGCGGATGACGTGGTGATACATCACGAAGCGCGCATCCAGATTGGCGCGCAGCATCACTTCGCGCGTGGCCGCATGGGCATTCAACGCGTCGCTATCCTCGGTTTCGAACAGCAGGCCGGGAACCTGCAGCGCCATCAGCAGCGATCCGTCGCGCAGCAGCACCGTGTTCTCGTCCACCAGCCGGGCATAGGGCAGGCGGTCGCCCGCAAGGGCTTCCTTCGCGCTCCAGGCGGCGGCTCCGATCCATTTCACCATTCGAACAGGCCCTCCTGAGGCCCCAATGCCGCCGGTCAGGCGGCGTAGCTGTTGCAGCCCCAGCGCTTCCAGTTGCGCACGCGCGGGCATTTGCTGACCTTGGTGAGCCACAGGTCGAAAATCCGCGGTTCGCGCAGACAGGCGAAATAGCCGACCACATGAAACACCAGCGCAGCGGGCAGTGCCCAGAAACTGCCGCTGATCAGGAACAGCTCCGTCGTCAGCGCGAAGTTCAGGATGAAGAAGTTATATGTCACCCCGGCGAACATCTGCGGGCGGGTAAGCGCCCGGTGCACGGGGTAGCGGATCAGCCCGCTCACGGATCAGCCCGCCGCGCCCTGGATGCCCGCCACGATCGAGGCAGCACCGAACAGTACGAAGCAGCCGATGATCACGGTCGCACCGAAGCGCCAGTTGAGGCGGCCGGTCAGCATCATGAAGCCCACGGCGGCTACGGCCATCACGGCAACGGCAGTGGCGACATTGCCCAGCATCGTGCCCTGCAGCCACAGCAGTGCCGAAACGATCGGCCCGGAACCCTGCGGATCGCCAACCTGCTGCGCATGGGCAGCGGCGGGTGCAAGGAAGCTGGCAAGAACGGCAAGGCGGGCCAGGAACTTGGAACGGATAAGCGCACGCATTTAGTCGGTACTCCGCGAATGGTTCGAAAGGCGGCCCATGATGGCCGCGACATAGGCTTTTGTTTCCCGGATGTTGGGAACGCCCCCGGCGCTCTCCACCCGGCCGGGTCCGGCGTTATAGGCAGCCAGCGCCTTCTCCAGATCGCCGTCGAAACGATCGAGCTGCTCGCGCAGGTAGCGCGCGCCGCCTTCCAGATTGGCGAAGGGATCGCGCGCATCCACACCCAGTTGGCGGGCGGTTCCGGGCATCAGCTGGGCAAGGCCGCGCGCGCCCTTGGGCGAAACGGCCCCGGCGTGCCAGCGGCTTTCCTGCCACACCAGCGCTTCGATCAGGGCGGGGCTGAGATCGAACCGGCGGGCAAGTTCGCGCACCTTGGCGTCATAAGCGTCGGGAACGATCGCGGCGTGCTGTTCCGGCACGGCAACGGCGACGTCGGGCACGGCGATGTCTTCCGGCACCTGCTCCAGCGCGGCACGCGGAGCATAGCTGGCCGAGAGCTGCTGGGCGGCCGGGGCACCGGCTTCCTGCCCGAGTGCCGGGCCTGCGACCCAATAGGCTCCTTCCCCGCCGATTTCGAGCACGTCCGCGCGGGCGGGCGAAGCGGCCACAAGGGCGCCCGCGCAAGCCAGCGAGACGGGTGCCGCGCAACGGCCCGTCAGGAGAATCAGATCCCTCATCATTGCCGCCTGATGCGGGCAGCACATGACAAAGGCGTGACATGCAATGCTGGTCTGGACCGAAGCATTGAGCTGCAATCAAAAACCCGCGCGAGGGGGCGATCTCGCGCGGGTCCGATGGCCGAAAGGCCGGATTTATCTACTCAGGCCCGCTCACTCATGTCCGAGCGCCGGGGAGCGTGTCACCGCATGGCGATGCCGTTGCTCTTCTCCAGGTTCTTCAGCGCCAGCTTCGCCACCTTGCGGGAATCGACCCAGCTGCCATCCGCCATTTCCAGCGAATAGCGTTCCCTGCTCTCTGCAGCGGCGGTGAACATCGCGCGTGCCTCTGCGATGCGACCCTGGCGCGCATAGGCAGTGCCCAGATTGATCAGGGCAGCCGGATCGGACGTCTGCACGGCAGCGCTTCCATCCAGGCTGGCGATAGCTTCGGCAGTGCGACCTTCCGAAAGGGCTTCGTAAGCAACGTCGACGCTCTGCACATTGGAGTCGGCAGTGTCGGCGGCAATCGCGGCAGCCGGGGAAACGGAGGCTGCCAGCAGGGCAAAGGCAAGGACTTTTTGCATCACAGAATCTCCCGCTTGCATGTTCTTCATGAGCGCAGAGTGTTCCCGATGCCCATGGACTGCAACAAAAACGTCATAATGTCATCGAAGTGTAACAAATGGCTTTGGAGTGAGGTTGGCGAGACATTTTTCGACGCCTGTTCCGAGTGTTGGCTGCGCGGCGAGTGCGAGTCCTCAAACTGTAATAAGTGTAACAAAAACTTCATAAAATTCGCGCCGGAGGTCAGGCGTAACTTTGCAAAGAAACTGTCATGTCCCCCGTCTAGCGGGCGAGTCGCGATCAACAGTTCGCGACTTCGATTCTTCGGTTTTTGAGGGGACCGCTCGCCGTGAAAAATATCCACCGCTCGCTCGTTATCGGCTGTAGCCTGCTGGCTCTTTCCGCCTGTGGTCCGGACGACCTTGGCTCGCCTGGTGTCAATGGCGACATCAACACCGGCCCCATCAACGTCGGCGGCTCGCCGACGCCGACCCCGACCGGCGCGACGGGCGTGACGCCCGCGGCTGATTGTCCGACCCTTGCCGGCGGCGACAACCTGCTCAACAACGGCACGATCACCGGCCCGACCGGCACCTATCGCGTCTGCACCCTGCCTTCGCTGTTCACTGCCGATGCTACCCTGCCTGCTGTTTCCGGCGTGGTCTACGAGATCAACGGCCGCGTGGACGTGGGTCGCGACGACGGCCCGACCGCCGACAATTCTGATAGCGTGACCGGCACCAAGGTGAACCTCACCATTCAGAAGGGCGCGATCCTGTACGGCGCTGCCGGCGTCAGCGGCGGTTCGTACATGATCGTCAATCGCGGCAGCAAGCTGACCGCCGTTGGCGAGCGCGCCAGCCCGATCATCTTCACTGCGGAAGCCGATGTTAAGGGCGAAGCTCAGGACGACACCAGCGCATTGTGGGGCGGTATCGTGCTGCTCGGCCGCGCTCCGGTTGCCGACTGCTTCGCCGGCGGCATCAATCAGGCGGACCAGACCAAGTGCGAAATGCGCGTGGAAGGCATCGCCAACAACATTCCGTTCTTCGGCGGCAACACCCCCGCGGACAGTTCGGGCAACCTGCAGTACATCCAGATCCGCTACTCGGGCTTCACGCTCGAACTCGGCAGCGAACTCCAGTCGCTGACCCTGGGCGGCGTCGGCAGCGGCACCACGCTGGACTACATCCAGTCCTACAACAGCTCGGATGACGGCGTCGAATTCTTCGGTGGTCACCCGAATGTGAAGCATTTCGTCGCGGTCGGTGCGGAAGACGACTCGTTCGACGTCGACAGCGGCGCGCAGTTGGACCTCCAGTTCGCTCTGGCCGTTCAGCGCGACAACGTCGGTGACAAGGCGCTCGAAAACGACTCGCCGCCGGACGACAAGGGTCCGGGCACGACCATCCCCGACGCCATGCCGCGCACCATGACCCGTATCTCGAACTTCACCTTCTGGGCGACCAGCACCGGCAAGGCGATCGAAGCTCGCGGCGCTGGCGACTTCACTCTGGCCAACGGCGTAATCTACAAGCCGGCCGCTTCGACCCAGTCCTGCACCAACGACAACGGCAACACCGGCGGTGGCCGCGGTGCGCTCGTGAAGTTCTATTCGGTCGAACTGGATTGCGCCGCCAACTCCGCCACCAACACTGCGGTTGCCAACGGCAGCGGCAACTCATTCGCGGTAAATACGCTGACCGGCAAGTATCTGAACGGCGACAAGGAAATGACCTTCACGCCGATCTATGACGCGACCGCCGGGTTCTCCAGCTTCTTCACTGCGGCCGCTTATGTCGGTGCGGTTGCCCGTCCTGCGGGTGCCGACCTGGCCTGGACCAAGGGCTGGACCTGCGACAGCACGACCGTCTCCTTCGGCAGCGGCGTCTCCTGTAAGTCCCTGCCGGTTTACTAAGCAGGCTTGAAGGATAGGGAGGCGCTCGCGTGTTCAGCGGGCGCCTCCTCCTTTGTCTTGGGCTTAGCCCATTGAAAACATGGTCCTTATTTTGAGGGGGTCTCTGTCATGACCACTGCCAAGCAGTTGGCTGGGCTGCTCTTGCTCACCACCGCACTCACATTTCCCGGAATGGCATACGCCCAGGGAACCAACGGCAACGCCGCGGTCGATGCGGAGGCTGACGAAGAGCCGATCGATCAGTCCGCTGACGCTGCCAACGAGGAAGATCAGGCCGATGTGCCCGAGATTTCCGTTCCCGGCGGGGCGATCATCGTTACCGGCCGCCGCCAACGCGACATCACGCGCAGTTCGTCTCAGGTGGTGTCGGTTCTTTCCACCGAGGAAATCGCCCGCACGGGTGAAGGCGACATCGCCGGCGCGCTCGGCCGCGTTACCGGCCTGTCGGTTGTCGGCAACGGCCGCGTCTATGTTCGCGGCCTCGGCGATCGCTACTCGCTCGCCCTGCTGAACGGTCTTCCTCTGCCGAGCCCGGAGCCGCTCAGCCGCGTGGTTCCGCTGGACATCTTCCCGACCAACGTCATCGCTTCCAGCCTCGTGCAGAAGACCTATTCGCCGAACTTCCCCGGCGAGTTCGGCGGCGGCGTGATCAACCTGACCACTCGCGCGGTTCCGGACGAGACCTTCCTGACCATCAGCGGGAGCATTAGCGGCGATACCGAAACCACCTTCCAGAACGGCTATGCCTATTATGGCAGCAGTTCCGACTGGACCGGATTCGACAGTGGTGCTCGCGACATTCCCGATGTGCTGCGCAACTATCTGGACGATTCGATCGCCAACGGCACTTCGATCGGTTCGATGAACCAGAGCCAGATCGAAGACCTTGCCTGGACGCTGACCCCGCGCCGCTTCGCGACGCTGCAGATCATTGGCGAACAGCGGCCGAACTTCTCGGGCGGTCTTTCGGCGGGCACTTCGCTGGATGTCGGCGACGATGGCCGCCTTGGCCTCGTGCTGAGCGCAAACCTCAGCAACAGCCTCAACAATCGCGAGATCACGCGCCAGGAAGCCGGTAACGCGAATACCGATTATTCCCGCTACGAAAACGATTTCGTGACCGACAACCACATCCTGGCCAACGCATTGTTCAGCGCCGGCTATGAATTCGACGATCACGTCATCCGCTGGACCAATTTGTTCATCCGGGACACGGTCAAGCAGGCGAGCCTTGCTTCCTACAAGATCGCCGACGTGGCCGAGGCGGACTTCTTGCGCCAGAATACCGGTTGGTATGAGCGTCAGCTTATCGACAGCCAGCTGGTCGGCGAATTCAAGTTCGACAAGCTCAGCCTTGACGTTCGTGGCGGCTATGCCCGCACGGATCGCCGCGCGCCCTACAACCTGACCTACATCTACGCCAAGACCAACAATGCGGCCGATACCTATGGCGACTATTACCGGGTCGACCTGAGCGGTTCCGGGCAGCAGGCGCTGCAGGAATCCGGCGTTCAGGTGTCCTTCTCGGACCTGAACGAAGAGCTGTGGTATGGTGGGCTGGATCTCAGCTATGAGATGGCGGATAATCTCAGCGCAACAGTCGGTTATGCCTATACCGACACCAGTCGCTATACCGAACGCCGGGCCTTCCAGCTTCGCGCCAGCGTCGATCTGAACTTCCTCAATCCGGACGGCGATCCGGACATCCCGCCGCTCGATCCGGCGGCCATTCCGGCACTTCAGCAGATCCTCACCGCTGCCGGAACGCGTTCGCCCTGGCTGCTCTTCAACGCCGCGACGTTCAACATGTTCAACGTGAATCTGCTTGAATCGGGCAGCACCACGCCGGCTTTCGGCGCGGGTCTGACGATCCATGCCGGTTATGGCCAGCTGCAGTGGCTGCCTGCGCCGTCCGTGACGGTTCAGGGCGGCGTGCGCTTCGAAAGCGCGGAACAGTCCTCCACGCCGATTGGTGCCAACAACACGGCAACCGCGCGCGTGAACAAGAAGGACTACTTCCTGCCCGGCCTTACCCTCACCTGGGAACCGGCTGACGACTTCCAGCTCCGGGCCAGCGGTTCGCGCACCATCGCGCGTCCGCAGTTCCGCGAGTTGATTTCGCAGATCTATTTCGATCCGGAAACCAACCGTTCCTATAGCGGTAACCCGAATCTCAACGACAGCGAGCTTCTCAACTTCGAAGCGCGCGGCGAGTATTATCTGAACAGCCAGAGCCGTTTCTCGCTGGCCGGGTTCTACAAGAAGATCGACAATCCGATAGAAGCCTTCCTGGCAGGCGACGGTACGATTTCCTACGCCAATGCCCCCAGCGCGACGCTCTATGGCGCCGAGCTTGAGGCCCAGCTTTTCCAGGATCTTTCGGACTGGGGCGGCTGGTTCGAAACCAAGCAACTCGTGCTGGTCGGCAACTACACCTACACGCAGTCCAGCCTGAAGGTCGGCAGCGAGACGATCCTGATCGATCAGGGTGGTAATGCCAGCGAGTTCCCGGCGAACCAGATCTTCACTGACGGCGCTCCGCTGATCGGCCAGTCGGATCACCTGGTGAACCTCCAGCTCGGTTTCGAAGATACCGATAAGCTGCAGCAGCTTACCTTCCTGGTGTCTTACTCCAGCGAGCGCCCGACTTATCGCAGCCAGGGTGGCCTGCCTGACGTCATTGAAAAGCCGGGCGTGAGCCTGGACATCGTGGCGCGTCAGGGCTTCACCATCAAGGGCAAGGAAATCGAGGCGAAGTTCGAAGCGCGCAACGTCCTTGGAACGCGCCATCAGGAATATCAGGTCAATGCTGCCGGCCTGCGTATCGATAACAACACCTACGACGTCGGAACGACGTTCGCGATCTCGCTTTCGGCGACGCTCTGATCCTGCATCGGCGGGGCTGGCTTTTGCCGGCTCCGCAAATTAGACAGGGTTTGGAACAGATTGAGAGGAGCCATCTCAGGCTCCTCTCCACCCGGTTTTAGAGCCACCCACTCAGCCCGGCCGCAAGGTAACTTGCGGCCGGGTTTTTTTGCGGCTTCCGGGCGAGATTGTGTCTGGAACAGGCGCGCGACAGCAAAAGGCCGTCAGGCGGCGCCCACTCCGTTGCGATGGGTTCGCTTATCGTGATTGAAGTGGCTTGGCCGTTGTTTCCGGCCGCGCCGTTCAGGGCGCGTCGAGGACGTAACCCATGGCATGCACGGTGCGCAACGGATTGCCCGCGCCGGCCGAGCGGAACGCGCGGCGCAGGCGACCGATCCATACGTCCACAGTGCGCGGATCGATCGGCGGTTCCTGCTTGCCTAGGCCTTCGATCATCTCCTGCCGGGAAAGCACCCGGTTGGGATTCTCGGCCAGGAAGCGCAGAAGGCGGAACTCGTTCGGGCGCAGCGGAATCGGCTTTTCCGACCAGCGGGCCTGCTGGGCACCGAGATCAATCTTCAGCGATCCAAGCTCCACCATCTGGGTGGCATGGCGCTGCTGCTGGCGCGACTGGAGGGCAAGGACACGGTCCAGAATTCGTTGCCGGTCGAGCGGACCCACGATGTAATCGTCAGCCCCGGCGCGCAAGGCGCGGCGGCGGTCTTCCTGATCGTCCTGTTCCAGCACGATGGTGATGTGGCAGTCCTGTGTGCGCGGGTCTGCCCGAAGGCGCCGGCACATTTCCAGACCGGAGAGATCGAGCATCACCCAGTCGACAAACGCCCACATCGGGCCTTCCACCAGGCGGCGGGGGCCTGCCCCGTCCATGCTGTTGAAAGTGAAGGTCATATCGTCATGGACGAAATCCTCCATCACGTCCCCCTTGGGGTCTGTCAGGAAGATGTTGACCAGTGCCATAGCCGCGCAATTCCCCTTTAAACTAGGGCGAACTGCCGGGTTCATGTGACTCGTTTATGACGATCAGAACAAATTTGACCGCGGCGTTTTCCGGCTCAGTCGAAGCAGCCCTTGGAGATGGTCCAGAGTACTCTGTCGGCGGCTTCGATGTCGCTCTTTTCGACCTGCGAAACCAATGTTCCGATGAATTGTGAAACGGGTTTGCGCAACCGGTCGTAAAGGGCGCGGCCATCGGCCGTCAGGCTGAATTGCGGGCTGCGCTGATCCTCTTCATTTCGGTGCCTTTGTACGATCCCCTGCGCCTCCAGACGGGCCAGGGCGCGGCTGACTTCGGCCCGGTCCACCACGGCGCCTTCGGCAAGGCTGCGCACTGTCCCGCGCTCCGCCAGCCCAAGCTGCGCTACGCACCGCCATTGAGGCAGGGTGAGGGTGGAATTGGCCTTGAGCATTTCCACGAATTTACGGTCGAACAGCTTCGCCGTCACGGCCAGACGATAGCCGAAGAACGCCATTCCGCCGAGGCGGTAGGAAGGGGGGATGTCCTCATCCGCCAGCGGCGGCATCCCGTCATTTGCAGGCGCCTTTGCGCTCCGTCCCTTGGCCATTCCCCGTCCGCCTTTCCTTTCACCGATCCCCGGTTGACTCGATCATGCCATTCATTGAATAATCAATAAAGAGCGGTGCCGTCAAAGGCACTCGATACAACGAGGATATACGGGAGAGAAGACGGATGGCAGGGCGTAGCCTGGCCGTGCGCAATCCGCGCACTGGCAAACCTGATCTGGAAATCGAAGTTGCCGACCGCACGGCGGTTGCCGCCAAGGCCGCAAGGCTGCGGGCGGGGCAGCGCAAATGGGCCGCCATGCCGCCGGAAGAGCGCGTGAAGGTAATGGGCCGCTGGGCGCAGGTGATTGCCAGCAAATACCGGCAGGCGATCATTGACGCGGATTCGCACGACACCGGCTATTGCGAGATCAGCCGCATCGCGCCCGACATGATGCTGGGCGTGATCGGCGGGCTGTGCGCCAGTGCCCCGGCCCAGCTGAAGGGCGCCCTGCGCGAAGGCGTGGCGCGGGCAAATCCGGACATTCGCTTCACCAGCATCCTCAAGCCCTATGGCCTCGTGGGCATCATCAGCCCTTGGAACGCGCCGACCATGCTTTCCATGCTGCACGCCATCCCGCCGTTGTTCGCGGGCTGTGCGGTGCTGCTGAAGCCGTCCGAAGTCACGCCGCGCTTTACCGGCCCGCTGTTCGACAGCGTGCGCGAAGTGCCCGAACTGGCCGAAGTGTTCGACTGCGTGCTGGGCGACGGGGAAACCGGGCAGGCGCTGATCCAGGAAGCGGACTACATCTCCTTCACCGGCAGCGTTCCCAATGGCCGCAAGGTGGCCGCGGCCTGCGGGGAACGGATGATCCCCTATGACGTGGAGCTGGGCGGGAAAGACCCGTTGATCGTGATGAAGGGAGCGGACATTGACCGGGCGGTCTCCGCCACGATCCGCGGTGCCATCAGCGCGACGGGGCAAGTCTGCTTCTCGATCGAGCGCATCTATGTGGATCGCCAGATTCACGACGAATATGTCGCCGCTCTGGTCGAGCGGGCGAAGAAGATCGAACTCAATCACCCCGATCCGTTGGGTGGCCATATCGGTCCGTTCACGGGGCCTCATCAGGCCGGGATCGTCCGGGGGCATCTGGAAGACGCACTGGCCAAGGGTGCGACCATCGCGGAAGGCGGCCTGCCGTTCCAGATCGACGGCGGGGACTATATGCGCCCCACTGTGCTGACCGGCGTGACGCATGAAATGAAGATCATGCGCGAAGAGACATTCGGCCCCTGCATGCCGGTGATGGCCTATGACGATATCGAGGAGGCGATCCGCCTTGCCAACGATACGGATTACGGCCTGTCCGCCGCCGTGATCGGTCCGGACGAGGAAAGCGCCATGGCCGTGGGCGAGCGGATCGATGCGGGCAAGGTGAGCATTCAGGACGCATTCCTGACCTTCTTCGGGTCTGAGGCGAAGAACGACAGCTTCGGCTTCTCGGGCCTGCCGGGCCTGCGCCCGGACCTTACCCGTTACGTGCGCAAGCAGGCACTGCTCATCAATTCCGGCGAACCGGTCTGCCTGACGCGGCAGGCCGTCAGTGCTGTCGATCAGGCAATCGGCTGAAGAGAGGCTCCGATGGAAATCACATTCCCCGACATCCCGCTCTACAAGGGCTGGGGCAAGCCGTTGCGCAGCGAATCCCATGTGGAGGGGCTGGAGATCGTCGAAGGGCATCTCCCGGCCGAATTGCGCGGCACCTGGTATCGCTGCGGCGCTGACCGGCAATATCCGCCGATGAATGGCGAGGATATCTTCATCGACGGCGAGGGCATGGCCCATATGGTCCGCTTCGAGGATGGCCATGTCAGCTATCGCAGCCGCTGGATCGAAACGCCCCGCTACAAGCTGCAGGAGGAACATCGCCGCAGCCTGTTCGGCCGCTATCGCAACCGCTACACCGCCGATCCGCTGGCGGCGGGCACCAGCCCGGGCACGGCCAACACTTCCATGCTGTTCCACGCAGGCAAGCTGTTGGCCCAGAAGGAAGATGCCCTGCCTTACGAGATTGATCCCGATACGCTGGAAACCGGCCCGCAGACCGATCTTGGCGGGCAGGTGAGCGCGGTCAGCCTTACGGCCCATCCCAAGGTGGACTGGGTAACGGGCGAATTGCTGACCTATTCCTATCAGGCGAAGGGCGATTCAACGACCGACTTTGCCATCTACATCTTCGACGCGGACGGCGCGAAAGTGAACGAGATCTGGTTCAACGCCCCCTGGCCGGGCGTGGTGCATGATTTCGCCATCACCGAAAGCCACATCGTGGTGCCGTTCTTCCCCCTGATCACCCCCAGTATCGACGGGCTGAAGGAAGGGCGCCATTTCTACGAATACCACCCGGACAAGCCCACCATGGTCGCCATTGTGCCGCGTTACGGCAAGGCGGAGGACGTGCGCTGGTTCGAAGGGCCGAACACCACTGCCGGGCACATGCTCAACGCGGTGACGGATGGAACCAAGGTCCATCTCGACCTCTGCCTCTATAACGGCAATTGCTTCCCCTTCTTCCCCGCGCCCGATGGCAAGGTCTGGCCGGCCGTGCCGCCGATCCTCACCCGCATGACCTTCGATCTGGCCCGCAACGATGGCGGGTACGAAACCCGCCCGATCATGCCGGTGCCCTGCGAAATGCCGCGCACGGACGATCGCTGGCAGGGCCGCGATTACAGCCATGGCTGGGTGATCGTGTACCGTTCGGGCGATGGCACCAGCACACTGGGCCATGTCAACGTGAAGACGGGCGAACTGGACGTGTGGGAACACGGCCAGATGATTTCCGTGCAGGAACCGCAATTCGTGCCCCGCAGCGGCAGTTCGAAGGAAGGGGACGGCTGGATATTGTCCTTCCTCAGTCGGCTGGATCAGGGCCATAGCGAAATCGGCGTGTTCGATGCGCTGAACCTGGCCAAAGGCCCCATCGCGCGGCTGCACATGCCCGTACGTGTGCGCTCCACCTTCCATGGCGTGTGGGTGCCCGAGGAGGTACTGAAAACCGGCAAGTACCAGATGGAGGCAGTGGCATGAGCGATACGCCCTGCTGGCCCGACGGCGTCCCCAAGACCATGCCCGCGCAGGATCGCGGGGATATCATGGAAACCTATGCCCGCTATGCCTGGGGCATTGACCTTGCCGATGCGGACCTTGCCCTTTCCTCTTTCGCCCGCGATGCCAGCTTCGATCATCTGTGGCAGGGGGAAGTGCGGGGGCATGCCGCCATTCTCGAGAACCTGAAGGAGCTGTGGTATCACCGCCAGCACTGGTGGCTGGGCCGCCAGCATCTGTTCCAGCACTTCCTGATGACGCCCACGGAACAGGGCGCGCGGGTGCGCTCCATGTTCCAGATCCTGCAGTTCAACATCGAATACGGCACGAACTTCGTGTTCGGCATCGGCACGCGCGACGATATCCTGATCAAGGAAGACGGTGTGTGGGTGTTCAAGCAACTGCTGGTCAACGCCTGGCGCAGCCTTGAGGACGTGCCATGGAAGGGCGATCTGCTGATGAAGGGCCGCCCGAAGATGACTCCGCCGCGCCACAGCCTCGACGATGCAAAGGATGGCGTGGAATGAGGATCACCGCTGCCGTCTCGCGCGCGGGTGCAGCCGTGCCGGTGCTGGAAGAGGTCGATCTGGGCGAACCGCGCGAGGATGAAATCCTCGTCCGCGTCGTGGCTGCCGGCATCTGCCATACGGACCTGCATTCCCATGCCGGTATCGGCATGCCCGTGCCCAAGCCCGCCGTGCTGGGCCATGAAGGGGCTGGCGTGGTGGAGAAGGTCGGCAGCGCCGTCACTCACCTGAAGGCGGGGGACCATGTCGTCATCTCGGGCGGCTCTTGCGGCAATTGCCCGTCCTGCCTTTCCGCCAAGCCATCCTATTGTCGCGAGGCCATGCCGCGCAGCTTCGGCGGGCAGCGCAGCGATGGCTCCACCTCGCTCATCCAGAATGGGGAGAAGGTCGCGAGCCACTTCTTCGCCCAGTCGAGCTTCGCCACTCATTGCATTGCCAATGCGCGCGGAGCTGTGCCCGTTTCGCCGGACGTGCCGCTGGACATTGTCGCCCCCATGGGCTGCGGTGTCATTACGGGCGCTGGCGCGGTGATCGAGGCGCTGCAAGTGAAGCCCGGCCAGAGCATCGTCGTGTTCGGCGTGGGCGGCGTGGGCCTTTCCGCGGTGATGGCCGCCCGCGTGGCAGGCGCCGCCGCCATTGTCGCGGTCGACACTGTGGCCCAGCGGCTTGAACTGGCGAAGGAGTTGGGGGCCACCCACATTATCGACGCCGCGCAAGGCGATGTTGCCGGGCAGGTGAGGGCGGCCCTGCCCTTTGGTGCGGATTTCAGCTTCAACACCACCACTTCGGCGGAGGTCTTCTCCACCAGCCTGCAGGTGCTGGCGATGCAGGGCACGGCTGGCTTCGTAACCCGCCCGCGCGAACCCTGGACGCCGGACATGATGGCGATGCTCGCCCATGGCCGCAGCATGAAGGGCATTCTGGGCGGCAGTGCCTCGCCGCGCCTGTTCATCCCGAAACTGGTCGATCTGTGGCGCCAGGGTCGCTTCCCGGTGGAGCGGATGATCGCCCGCTATCCCTTCGCCGATTTCGCCCGCGCCTGGCACGATTGCGAAACGGCGGCTGCGATCAAGCCCGTGCTGATGATGCCAACTCCCCAAAACGGAGCCTGAGATGGACCGCAAGACCTTCCACGCAACCCTGCGCGCCATGGGCAGCGATTTCACCATGGAACTGATCGAGCAGACCAATGCCCTGCTCGCACCGCTCGTGCCTTCGCCTGACGAGGCGCTTACCACGCGCGACATCGCCTATGGCCCGCATGAAAGGCATCGCTTCAACCTGTTCCGTCCGGCGGCTGGGGAACCGGCGCCCTGCCTGCTGTTCGTCCATGATGGCGGCTTCGTGATGGGGGACAAGGGGGCGCCCGGCGCGCCCTTTTACAACAACGTCGGTGCATGGGCACAAGGGCAGGGCTTCGTCTGTGCGGCGATGAATTATCGGCTTGCCCCCGAAGTGCGCTGGCCGGCGGGCAGGCAGGATGTGATCGCGATGATCCTCCACCTCGCGGCCCATGCTGCGGAATACGGGATTGATCCGCAAAGGATCTACCTGATGGGCCATTCGGCCGGCGCCACCCATGTGGCAGATGTGGTCGCCGCACCGGGCGAGGCTGCGGGCCGGTTCGCTGGTGCGATCATGAGCTCCGGCTTCTACGACCTTTCCATCGCGGTCCGCGATCCCTTCAAGCCGCAATATTACGGGGCCGACGTGGCAGACTGGTCGCCCATGTCGCCGCTACCCGGCCTGATCGCCAGCGCCGTTCCCTGCCTCTTCGCATTGTGCGAACTGGATATGGCCGAATGCCACGATCAGGCGAAGGCTCTGGCGGATGGCTGGTACGCGGCAAAGGGCGCTCTTCCGGTGATTTTCGTCCAGCCCGGCCACAACCACATTTCGGCAGCGCGCCAGATCGGATCAAACGTCGATTCCTTCGGGCCTATCCTGAGTGCCTTCGTAAGTGCTCGTTAAGGACGGATAGTTAGCCCGGCATGGAACTGTTGCCGGAAGGTGACGGGGGTGCCGGATTTCGCAAGGAGGCACTCTTCGGCATGGACAGTTGCTTAGGGGGGACATAATCTAACACTGCTGGCGTGTATGCCTTTCGCCCAGGCAGGCGGTCCGCAAAACGACGGATAACTTTTGTTATCGGCCTTTTTGCCGGCTTGTTGTCATAAAAATGGGTCATTGGGCATGGACGAATGGTGGCTGAGGCGGTATGAAAACTGCCAAATAGGTCACCGATAACAACAAAATCGCCCAAAAAGGGCGGGTCGCTAAGCTTTCAGGGCCTTCAAAGGCCCGACTAAAGATTCGACTGCAGAAGCCTCCGGTGGGGGCGATATGAGGGAGTTATACGGATGAACCGCAATACGCGTCGCCTTTTGGCGGTCGGTGTGTCTGCGCTGGCTTTGAACTCGGTGGGTTCAGGCACTGCTTTCGCAGAAGGCGCCGGCGTCATTCAGCAAAATGATGATGGCTTTGGTGGCCCGGCCTCTACGGTCGAGGCCACATTGGTCATTACGCACATCGGCGACCTTGCCGATGGTCAGGCCGGTGATGACAGCCCGCCCTTCTCGGACGTGAACAGCGTTGCCAGCGGCTGGGTCATTCAGACCGCTACTGCGACCAACTTTGCAGACATCGAAATCGTTGCTGCCGGCGATGTGGCCATTTCGGCCATCGCAGTCGATACGAGCGGCCCGATTGCCGATGCTGACGTCTTCGGCGCGATCTACCAGGATCCGAACTCCCCGGGTGCCAACACTGCAACGATCCTCAACACCGGCTCGCTCGGTGTAGGTGCGCTTGCTCAGGCGACCAACCCGACCGGCAATGCCGACGCGGAAGCGAACATCTACATCCTGCCCGCAGTGAACCAGAGCGCGCACGGCGGCACGGCCGGCAACGCTGAGATCACCAATGCGGCAACTTCTGCGGCCACTGCGCCTGCCGAGCTGTATGTGAAGGCTACCGCCATCGCCATGGGCGAATCGGGTGACGGCGATGCAGACGCTTACGTCTACAACGGCATCAACCAGGATGTTGGCGGTTCCGACTCTGCTTCGGCCACCATCACCAACACCGGCGGCATCGACATCGGTGCGGTCGCTACCGCTTTCGGTACCGACGACGCTGATGCAGACGCTGACGTTGATATCGGTATCCGCCAGGACGCCGGTTCGGGCAGCGATTCTTACGCCGGTATTTCCAACGCAGCTGGCGGCTCGATCAACATTTCGGCTGTCGCGTCGGCTTCCTCGACCGGCACCTTCTTCGATTCCGGCGATGCTGACGCTGGCGTCGACACCGGCATCTACCAGCATGCTGGTTCGGGTGACGTTGCTACCGTCGAAATCGAAAACAGCGGCACCGTGGGCGTTCTCGCCGACGCTGACGCATTCGGTCTCGATGACGCAACCGCATATGCTGACATCGACTATGGCATCTATCAGGATGCGGGCGCGGCCAACACGGCTAACGCTCTGATCGTCAACGGCACGGCTTCGGACACGGCTGCTGCGATCAACATCAACGCGCTTGCTGACGCGACTGCCGCCAACGACGCTGTTGCCGATGCTGACATCCAGACCGGCATCTATCAGGACGCCGGTTCGGGCGACAACGCCACCGCTTCGATCACCGGCACCGGCTCGATCGACATCGGCGCGGCCGCCAAGGCTGTTTCGACCGCTGATGATGCGGTTGCTCGCGCCGACATTGAAGAATTCGGCATCTTCCAGACTGTCGACGGTGGTGCTGGCACGGGCAACAGCTCGCTCGCGATCATCGACGTTGAAGACACTCTGGCTGTTTCGGCCAAGGCGACTGCTTCGGCCGTTGCTCCGACCGACGCCCTCTTCACTGCCGACAACGCCAATGCCGATGCACACATCAATGACGGTCTTCGTCAGGAAGTGGGTTCGGGCGCTCCGGTCAACTCGGCCTCGATCGCCGTATCCGGCGCTGACAGCGGCGTGTTCGCTTCGGCCAAGGCTGTTGCTGAAGGTGACGCTGATGCCGACGCGTCGATCGACGACGGTGTCTATCAGGACGTCGGCGGCCCCGATCAGGCCTCGGCTTCCTTCGCCAATTCGGGTGAAGCCGCATCGTTCGACCTCGCGGCCGTCGCAACTGCGACCGCTGGCACTGATGCGCATGCAGGTGCTGCCGTTGAAACCGGCATCTATCAGACCGCCGGTTCGGGTGGCGACGCTTCTGCAACGGTAACCAACAGCGCCTCGCTGGGTGTGCTCGCCGATGCAAATGCCAACACCACTGGTGGCCAGGCGGATGCCCAGGCTTCCATCGTGGCAGGCATCAACCAGGAAGCTGGCGCTGCCGACAGCGCAACCCTGCTGGTCGACAATAGCGGCGCGCTCGGGGTTTCGGCCCTCGCGAACGCTACGGCTTCTTCCAGTGCCTATGCTGGCGCTGGTGTCGAAGTCGGTATCCTTCAGGATGCCGGTTCGGGCGGCGTTTCCAGCGCGACCCTTGCCAACACTGGCAGCGCCGGTGTGATGGCGGCTGCCGGTGCGGTCTCGACTTCGGATAGCGCCGAAGCAGAAGCCGGCATTGGCGCCGGTCTGCTGCAGATGGTTGAAGGCGTCGATGCCTCGGCCACCTTCAGCAACCTGACCCCGGCTGCAACCGGCACGGCTCCGGCTGTTCCGGCTGAGTTCAACGTGAACGTCCTCGCGGCTGCCACTGGTGTGACCACCGCTTCGGCTGACGCTTCGCTGGGTCTCGGCATCGGCCAGTTCGCTCTGGGTGACGAAGTTGCTTCGGTTGGCTTCGAAAACTCGGGCCTCATCAGCCTGACCGCTGTTGCCTCGGCTGATGCCACGGACGGCACTGCCGATGCCAACGCCATGCTGATGGCTGGTGTCGCTCAGGTCGCCTGGGGCAGCACCTCTGCTCACGTCGACTTCACCAACGCTGCTGACGGTTCGATCGCAATCGGCGCTGCGGCTAGTGCCGATGGCGCTGTCGAAGCTACCGCCAACGCCTTCGTCGGTCTCGGTGTCGGCCAGCTGGCTGTCGCCGATGGCGGTATCGTCGGTCCTGACGCGACCGTCGGTCTCGTCAACGACGGTTCGCTGGCAATCACCGCTGACGCAACGGCAATCGCCGGCACTGACGACGCGCATGCGTTCGGCGGTGTGCTTGCCGGTGTCGTGCAGGTCGCAGTCGGAACCACCCAGACCGCTTCGGCGCTTCTGGAAAATGGCGGTGACCTCACGATCGCTGCCAATGTCTCGGCAAATGGCGGTGAAGACGCCACTGCAGTCGGCTTCGTCGGCGGCGGCGTCGCTCAGGTCGCTTATGGTGACATGAACGCCTCGGCTACCGTGATGAACAGCGGTTCGGTTGACGTTTCCTCCACTGTCAAGGCTACCTCGGGCAGCCTCGGCGGCGGTGCGAACAACGCCGTTGCTCTCTCCGGCGTCCTCGCCGGCAACGTCCAGGTCGCTATCGGCAGCACGGAAGCTTCCGTAAGCCTCGTGAACGCAGCAACTGCTGACGCCACCGAAGTCGCCGTCATCGGCGGCGCTGCCAAGGCAACTGCCGATGCCGCCAATGAAGCGACTGCCGCTGCCGGTTACGGCATCGGTATCGCTCAGGTTGCATACGCAGACGAAACCGCCACCGTTGGTATCACGAACGAAGGCCTGATCGACTACAGCGCCAAGGCTTCGGCCACGGCCGATGCCGATGACGCTCACTCGATCGCCATCTTCGGTGCGGGCGTTGTTCAGGCTGCCATCGCCACTTCCGGCGATGCCACCGCAACGTTCGACAACGGTCAGCTGTCGATCGGCGCCACCGCTGAGGCGGTTGCCGGTGAAGACGGTGAAGCCTACGCCTTTGTCGGCGCGGGTGTCGGCCAGATTGCCTACGCTTACGATACCGCCACGGTTTCGCTCACCAATGCCACGTCGCTGGAAATCAGCGCCTCCGCTCACGGTGCGGGTGCGACTGACTCGGGCGATGCTCTTGCAGGCGTCGTGATCGGCGTCGGCCAGATGGCTATCGGCAGCGGCTCGGCGCTTGCCTCGATCACCAATGCTGGCACCGCATTCGACATCAGCGCGAATGCAACCGCTACGGGTGCAAACTCTGCTACGGCTCAGGCATTCGTGCAGGCTGGCATCGGTCAGATCGCTCTGTCCGGTGGTGACGCGACTGCGACGCTGGAAAACAGCGGCAGCATGTCGGTTGGCGCAACTGCCAATGCTGACGCAGGTGCCGTTGCCGGTTATGCCGGAGCGGGTGCCGCGGTTGTCTCTGGCATCAGCCAGGCGGCCGACACGCCCAACGGCACGGCTCTGGTCTCGATCGCGAATGCTGTCGATGCGGACATCACCATCTCGGCGATGGCTCACTCCGACGGCGGCGCTGGTGCCCTTTCCACGGCTGATGTCGTGGAAGAAGAAGTCGAAGCATCCGATGGTTTCGCCATGGCTGCACTCGGCGGTTCGGGCATGATCGCTGTTCAGGAAGATGGCATGCCGAGCGGCGTGATTTCCCAGAACGTGGTGGCCGGTACTTACGACTACGAACCGCCGATTGACACCAGTTCGTTCGATGCGACCGGCTACGACGCCGTTGCGATGATCGACAACCAGGGCAGCCTCTCGCTGGCAGCTGGTGCGGTCGCCGAAGCAAGCGGCTTTGCAGATGCTAACGCCTACGTGAACGGTGTTGTCCAGGGGGCAACCGCGTTCGGTGGCAAGGCAGCAGCAGTGTTCGAGAACGGCAGCAGCGCAGAATTCTCGGTACTCGGCTCGGCTTCGGCCGTCGGCAGTGCCGCGAGCGCCTACGCTGACGTCAACTTCGGCCTCTATCAGTTCGTCAGCAGCACTGACTCGCTGGCATCGGTCGAAAATGACGGCGAGTTCTCGGTCTCGGCAATCGCCAAGGCCGACGCAAGCACCGGTTATGCCGATGCTTGGGCCTATGCGACCGGCATCGTTCAGGAAGCTTACGGTTCGACCGTCAACGTGACGAACAATGGCTCCATGGCTTACCTGGCTGACGCCAGCGCCGTGGGGGTCACGCATGCCTACGCTCTCGCAACGGTTTCGGCCGTCAGCCAGTATGCGTGGGGTTCCGAAGCAGTTGCCGAATTCACCAATGAAGGCACCTTCTCGGCGGTTGCCAACGCCGTGGCTTCCAGCGCGTCTTCCGGGTCGCAGGCGTATGCTTACGCTTCCGCAAACGGGGTCTTCCAGTACGTTGAAGGTGGTACGACCGCGAGCATGTCGTTCGTGAACGGTTCCAGCGGTGAATTCACCGTGGCGGCAAACGCTCACGCAATCGGCGGTTACTCGGTTGATGCCCTCGCCTTTGCGACTGGCGTTGTTCAGGCACACCACTCTGCGGCCGGCACTGATGCCATGGCGTGGATGACCAACAGCAATTCGATCAACGTGAACGCCAGCGCAGTTGCCGAAGGCACTTCGTCCAGCTTCGCGATGGCTGGTGCTGCAGCCTATGTTGCCAGCGGTGACTTCGAAGAAGTAAACGTTGTCAACGAAGGTACCATCACGGTCGGTGCATATGCGGAAGCGACCAGCGCTGGTTACGCCGAAGCTTATGCAACGGGCCTGTATCTTGAAGCAGGTGTTGGCGAACCCGGCCTTGCCGGCTCGATCTCCAACAGCGGTGATCTGGTCGTCAGCGCAACCGCAATGGCAGGATCGGGCGCTTCGAGCGCATCGGCCAATGGCATTGTCCTGCTTGGCGACTACAACACGATGGATGTGACCAACTCCGGTCTCATTGACGTGGCGGCAGTTGCAGCTGATGGTGGTCTGGTAACCGCAAACGGCATCTATGCCGGGACCGGCCCGGCCGTCGGTGTGCCGCTTGGTACTGAAACCCTCACCATCACCAACTCGGGTGACATTGACGTTCGCGTGAGCAGCGACAATGGCGACAGCTGGACCTGGGGCAATGCGATCAACGTTCGCGACAACCCGACCCTGACGGCTATCAACCTGAATGGCGGGGCCAGCGGTCCGGCAACGATCTACGGTAACATCCTCGTTGGCGCCGGTGACACCATCACCGTCGATAACGGCGAAACCCAGTTCGACGGCCAGATCAATGACTCGGCGAACATGGTCGGTGACCTGACGATCGCTGACGGCGGCGTCCTCTACCTTCGCGATAATCCGGCTGCGTCGAACGACAAGTATGCCGGACCTGCCAAGGGCTGGGTGGACAACCTCACCGTTGCTTCCGGCGGTACGCTGGCGCTCGAACTTCCGAACTATTCGGATGCCGGGGACGTCAACAACAGCGTGGCGCCGTTCAACTACCAGCAGATCTTCGCCAACACGGCGGTTCTGGGTGCAGACAGCGCTCTGGAGATCCGGGCCTCGACCGAAAACGGGCTCTACGATGATGACTACTTCTTCAACAACGTCATCGACTCCGACGATCTGACCGGCACCTTCGGCGACGTTTATGTGTCGAACACGATGTTCCTCGACCTGACGGACATCTATGACGCAGAAGACAACGTCGATCTGGGCATCAAGCGCGTCGCGTTCGATGACAGCCGCTTCGGCCTCACGCCGAATCAGGCTGCCGCTGCTGGCGGTATCGAGGATGTCTACTCCTCGTCGCTGACCGGTCCGTTCGCCGACATGCTCGCCGAAGTCTTCACTCTCGACGTGCCGGAATATCGTTCGGCTCTCAGCAACCTGCATGGTGCGCAGTACGCCACCTACCTGCAGTCGCTGGGTTGGATGGGTAACCGCTTCAACGGTGTCCTGTCTGATATGGGCGAATGCGCTGCGCTCCAGCTCGAAGACAGCACCCTTACCTGCCGTCGCGAAAGCGCCGGTATCTGGGGTACGCTCAACTACGGTCAGGAAAACATCGACAGCGATACCACTGCCGATGCGACCGGTTACGAGAGCGAACAGTGGCTGGCTGCGATCGGTGTCGACTTCCCGGTTGCCGAGGACTTCGTGCTCGGTATCGGTGGCGGCTACGTCAAGAACCAGGGCGACTTCGACTGGTACGGCGGCAGCATGGACGCCGACGGCTTCCAGGTCGGTGTCTACGGTGCCTACGATCCAGGTCAGTTCTATGTGAAGGCGGCAGTCAGCTACTCTGACCTGAACGGTGAATCGATCCGCACCGCCACTGTCGGCAGCATCACCGGTACGGTAACGGCTTCGCCCGATGCCAACATCTGGGCTGCCGGTGGCGAACTGGGCTACCGCTTCGATCTGGGTGGTGCGACGGTCACTCCGTATGCTGGCCTCGACTATGTCTCGGCCAAGCTGGAGAGCTTCGCTGAAGGCGGCACCTTTGCTGGCCGTCTGACGGTGAACGACAGCACGGATGACTTCCTGACCTCCGAACTGGGTCTGAAGCTCTCCGGCAATGTCGGCGGCATCGTTCCGGAAGTGAAGGCCGGCTGGCGTCACGAGTTCAACGACGAACCCGCGATGTTCACTGCCTTCTATTCGGAAGAGCCGGGCACGCCGTTCTCGGTGATCAGCCCCTACCGGGCTGAAGATGCGCTCGTTCTGGGTGCCTCGATCGCCGCGACCGTCACGGATAACACCTGGCTGAAGCTTGGTTACGAGGGCTGGATGGCCGATGGCCACGACGTGCACTCGGGTGCGATCACGCTGCGTCACGAGTTTGGCAAGGCTGCCACGCCTCCGCCGCCTCCGCCGCCGCCGGTGTGCAACAAGGGCCCGTACATCGTGTTCTTCGACTGGGATAAGTCGTA